>JAYVFS010000112.1:0-41983 GCA_043772905.1 Saprospiraceae bacterium
TTTTTGTCTTGCCATCAGGCGTTGAAAATGTCTTTTCGACGATTTCATTTTGGCGACCCATGTGACCATAAGCGGCTGTTTCTGAATACATCGGCGAACGCAATTTCAAGCGTTTTTCGATGGCATAAGGGCGCATATCGAATAGTTTTTCGACGATTTGAGCGACTTCACCATCCGTCATTTTTTTCTTTTTGCAAGTACCATACGTATTAACGTAAATACCCATCGGTTTTGCAACACCGATAGCATAAGAAACTTGTACTAAAACTTCGTCGCACAAACCTGCTGCAACCAAGTTTTTAGCGATATGACGCGTAGCATAAGCTGCAGAACGGTCAACTTTTGAAGGGTCTTTGCCCGAAAAAGCACCGCCACCATGTGCACCTTTTCCACCATAAGTATCAACAATAATCTTACGACCTGTCAAACCCGTATCGCCGTGTGGTCCACCGATAACGAATTTACCTGTTGGGTTGACGTGATAAATGATGTCGTCCGTGAAAAGGGCTTTAATTTCCTCTTTCATCTGTGATTTCACACGTGGAATGAGGATATTGATGACATCTTCTTGGATTTTTGCTTGCATCGCTGCTTCTTCTGCAAAATCATCGTGTTGAGTCGAAAGAACAATCGTATCAATACGTTGTGGTTGGTTGTCGTCAGAATACTCAATCGTAACTTGCGATTTCGCATCTGGACGCAAATACGTCATTTCTTTACCTTCACGACGCACCGCCGCCAATTCGATAAGGAGTTTATGCGCCAAATCCAAAGCCAACGGCATATAATTGTCCGTTTCGCTTGTAGCATAACCGAACATCATACCTTGGTCGCCGGCACCTTGTTCTTCGGGGCTTTTGCGCTCAACACCTTGATTGATGTCCGCACTTTGCTCATGAATGGCAGAAAGAATACCGCATGAATCGGCTTCAAACATGTATTCTGACTTCGTATAACCAATTTTGCGTATCACCTCACGTGCAATACTTTGAACGTCGAGATAAGTTTTCGTTTTAACTTCGCCCGCCAAAACGACTAAACCCGTTGTGACAAGGGTTTCGCAAGCTACTTTTGAAGAAGGGTCGAAAGCGAGAAAGTTATCAATAAGTGCATCTGAAATTTGGTCAGATACTTTATCCGGATGACCTTCTGAAACGGATTCTGATGTGAATAAATAAGGCATAAATGAATTTTTGTTTTAATTTTTTTGATAAAATATGAATTAGAAAGGCGGAAAATTGCCCCCCCTCAGTACTTTTACGAGGTTTAAGAGGGTTTTACGGCGCAAAGGTATGAATAGTTTAAAAAAAAAAGCTTTGTATCCACTTTTTTAAAAGCAAAAGAAATGACACCCTTGAAATTCAAAAATCTCTCTATCTTGGCAGCATGAGTCAGACACCACTTAAAGACGACATAGAACAGCTTTCAGAAGAACAGCGCAATGTACTACACTCGCTTCGTGCGTCGCGTATGATTATACCGATTCTGTTGGGCTTGGGCGTTGTCGCTTGGTTGGTGTTGCGCAATTTCGATTTTGATAAAATACTTGAAATTCATTGGTCAGTAGCAACTTTTGGTTGGATTTTACTGGCTTTTGCCTTGATGGTTGTGCGACATTTAGCTTTTTCGGTGCGTATGTGGATATTGGCACAAGGGCATTTTAGCTTTGTCAAATGTATCGAACTCGTCCTTATTTTTGAATTTAGTCTCTGTATTACGCCCACAACGGTCGGTGGTTCTGCCGTTTCACTTTTTGTTTTGACGCAGGAACGGCTGTCTGCAGCACGCACAACGACCATCGTTTTATACAAAGTTGTCCTTGATACCTTGTTTTTTGTTGGCACTTTTCCGCTTCTTTTTGCCATAAATGGCGCAAAAGTCATTCGTCCGTACATGGAAAGCCTTTCAGATGCCAATTGGGAATCACGTCTGTTTTTTCTCTCTTATACGGGCATGGTCACTTATGGACTGTTTCTATTTTATGGTTTGTTCATCAATCCAACGCTTATCAAACGTTTTTTGGTTGGCGCAACACGTATTCCATTTCTTAAACGGTTTCGTGAACGGATGCAAAAATTGGGCGGCGAAATTGTCCTCGCTTCCGAAGACATGAGAAATATTGGTTGGAAACAACACTTGGCAGCTTTTGGCGCAACTTGGGTCGCATGGACTTGTAAGTTTATCCTCATTTCATGCCTTATATATGGTATTGACCATACTGTTATGGATTTTGGGCGACAAGTGCTGCTTTATTCACGTCTTCAAGCGATGTTTATCATCATGGCTTTGTCACCGACACCTGGCGGGGCGGGGATTGCGGAAGGACTGTTTTTCCCATTTTTACATGATTTTATTTCAAATATTGAAGTCGCAACGGTCATTGCTTTGATATGGCGGTTGATGTCGTATTATCTTTATTTGGCGGCGGGTGCGGTTGTTGTGCCTAATTGGATTAGGAAAGTGTTTTTAAAAAACAAGGAAAAATAAATGAATCAACCACTTTGGCGTCGCCTTTTGAGTTATATAAAAACCGTACACGTCGAGACAACAGGAAGCGGCTACAATCCTTATTTACGGGTCGTTTTGAGCCGTGGACGCTATCAACTTGTAACGGCAAACGCCATTTATAGCTATGGCGATTTGTACGATAATTTTACAAAAGCCTTTGCACAAATTGACCTCGATAGGCTCGGAATCAAGGACGTTTTGATTCTCGGTTTTGGACTCGGCAGCATTCCTGTGATATTGGAAACGATGTTTCACAAAAAATACTACTACACAGCCGTAGAGATTGACCCTGAAATTTTGCGATTGGCAAACACCTACGTTGTGCCAGATATTCAATCGGGTATCGAATTTCAATTGTCAGATGCAGCGACTTTTGCCGCATTTTCGAAAAAGAAATACGATATGATATGTATGGATGTTTTCCTCGACGACGAAGTGCCAACGGAACTGGAGCACGAGGACTTCCTTGTAAACTTGAAAAAAATGCTGACACCAAACGGCATTTTGCTGTTCAACAAACTCTCCTATTCTAAAAAAGATAAGAAAAACTCCGATGCCTTCTTCAACAACCACTTCAAGCGCATTTTTACTGAGGGGGTCTTTCTCGACGTAAAAGGCAACTATATTTTGCTGAATCGAGGCGACATCCTTAAAAAATGATGAACGATGAAGGGTAAATGATGAATATCTAAGGTTCGCTGCCACAATTCATCATTTATCATTCATCGTTCATCATTAATTTTTTTCTACCTTTGCGGTCAATTTCTAAAATTTACAATTAAAAATCTGAAAGCCATGATGTTTTCTATTAATATTTATCTTCGTTTCGCGCTTATCGCCGTGTTTTTGATTGGTGGCACAGCTGCTGCTTTTATCTGGGGCTTTTGGTGGGCGTTTCCGTTCCTTTTAGCAGGTATCATCTTAATCGTCGGCTATATTTTGCTTGGAACAGTGCAGTCCGCAGCGATGATGTTACAAACAGGTGACTTCATGGCAGCTGACCAACGATTGAATATGACCTACTTCCCGCAATGGCTTTATACAGCCAATCGGGCATATTTTTGGTTGTTGAAAGGTACTATCTTCAGTCAACAAAAAGAATACGGGATTGCAGAAGAGCATTATTTAAAAGCTCAAAAAATCGGCTTGCCGAGCGATAACGAGAAGGCAATGGTGCTTTTGGCACTCACCAACTTCCGTTTGATGAAAAACAACTGGCCCGCAGCCGAAAATTTTTATCGTCAACTCAAAGCCCTTAAAGTGACTGAACCGATGATAAAAGAACAAATCAAGGAATTTGACGAAGCCATGAAGCAAAAAGGTCAAGTCAAAGCCGCTATGTCACGCCCTGGCTTCCGCAACACAATGGGTGGCGGTGGCAAACGCCCACGTCCGAAATCAAGATAAATGAGTCATTGGCCATTAGGTTACGGAAATATATACTTTATGGTACAAACATACGTATCTGATACTTTTAAAGTATCCGATACGTTGATAATCAATAAGTTATAACCCTTTGACTATTGACTAATGACAAAATGACTAATCATGGCTACACCAAAATCTGTCGCTTTTCATACATTGGGTTGCAAACTCAACTATTCTGAAACCTCTTCCATCCAACGGCTTTTTGAGGACAACGGCTTCTTTGTCAATGAGTTTGACGCAGGGGCTGATGTGTATGTTATTAATACATGTAGCGTCACCGATTTTGCAGACCAAAAATGTCGTCAAATCGTGCGGCGGGCGTTGCGGCATACGCCACAGTCATTTGTCGTTGTCGTCGGTTGTTATGCGCAGTTGAAGCCGCAGGAAATTGCGGACATCCCTGGTGTTGATTTAGTGTTAGGCGCAGGAGAGAAGTTCAAAATCGTTGATTATATAGATACACTCACCAAAGCACAAGGCAAAGGCATGGTGTCGGCGGGTGAAATCAAGGAAGTCAATACCTTTCACAACGCCTTTTCGTTTGGCGACCGCACCCGTTCTTTTTTGAAAGTGCAAGACGGTTGTGACTACAAATGTACTTTTTGTACCATTCCTTTGGCACGTGGTAAAAGCCGTTCCGATACTGTTGACAGCGTGGTGGCAAATGCCCATAAAATCGCAGAAATGGGCGTGAAAGAAATTGTACTGACGGGTGTAAACATTGGCGATTTTGGCAACGGCACAGAGGTCATTGAAGGCACAAGGGTTAAAAAAGAAGCCCTTTTCATTGATTTGATAAAGGAATTGGACAAAGTGGAAGGCATCAACCGCTTCCGCATTTCGAGCATAGAACCGAATCTCTTGACAAATGAAATTATTTCGTTTGTCGCTGATTCTCAACGTTTTATGCCGCATTTTCACATTCCTTTACAGTCAGGCAATAATAAACAATTGCAACAAATGAAGCGGCGTTACAAACGTGAATTGTATGCAAGCCGTGTGGAAACGATAAAAACATTGATGCCTCATGCCTGTATTGGTGTGGACGTAATTGTCGGTTTTCCAGGCGAAACGGACGAGGATTTCTTAGAAACGTATCGTTTTGTCAACCGTCTTGACATCAGTTATTTGCACGTTTTCACGTATTCAGAACGTCCAAATACGCCTGCAAATGAGATGGAAAACGCTGTGCCGATGCAAAAACGGCGTGAACGCAACGAAATGCTTAGGATTTTATCAGAAAAAAAACGACGGGCTTTTTACCAACAGTTTTTAGGTCAAACACGAGAAGTTTTGTTTGAAAAACATAAAAACAGTGCCTTTTTGACTGGTTTTACGGACAATTATATTAAAATTGAATTGCCTAAAAACGAGGAAAATGAGTTGTTGACTAATTTTATTCTACCTGTTGATTTAGAAGATTTTAATGAAGAAGGCGATGTCAAAGCACAATTAGCAATGGCTGTTAATGCGTAGTCGGGAAATTTATTTCCCGCTAAAAGATGAATATAATGCGTTTTTTAGCGGGAAATAAATTTCCCGACTACGAATTCTTTAAAAACGATTCGGTATCCACTGAATCGTTTTTACTTTTACGCAAAATACCCCCCTCAGTATATTTTGGCTTAATTTATAAACGATTATATTTCAATGTATCCAAACCTATCCTACATCCTTCACGACTTGTTCGGCACGTCTTATGACAATTGGGCGCAATATATTCAGACCTTTGGTTTGTTCCTCGCCTTGGCTTTCTTGACGGCAGCCTACGCTTTATATTTAGAATTGAAACGCAAAGCCGACCAAGGACTTTTCGAAGCCCAACCCGTCAAAGACGAAAAAGACAATATGAAAATGGCTTTTCCGCATGAACGGGTCGGTGACATCACGATGATTGCAGCTATTTCAGGCTTATTAGGTGCAAAGATTTTTGCCATTTTGGAAAGTACAGATAATATTAAAGCCTTTTTCAATGACCCTATCCATACATTTTTCAGTGGTTCGGGCATTGCAATTTATGGCGGACTCATTGGCGGCTTCATTGGCGTTTATTGGTTTGTGAAAAAGAAGCTCAAAATGAATCCGATTTACATGATGGATGCCGTTGCGCCCGCCCTCATGTTTTCCTACGGAGTCGGTCGCATCGGATGCCAGTTATCAGGTGATGGCGATTGGGGCATTGATGCGGCGGCAATGCCAAGCGGTTGGTTTTTGCCCTCATGGATGTGGTCGTTTGACTATCCGCGTAACGTCGTAGATTCGGGTATTCCGATTGAAGGTTTGAACGCTTTGCACAATCATCATTTGCCCATACCTGTTTATCCAACGCCTTTTTATGAAGTTATTATGGCTTTAACTATTGGTTTTTTCCTATGGTCAATTCGCAAACGCATCAGTACGCACGGTGTTTTATTTATGATTTACTTGATTTTGAACGGTATTGAGCGTTTTTTTATAGAAAAAATACGGGTTAATGACAAGTTGATTGATATGCCTAATTTTAAAATGACACAAGCTGAATTGATTGCTGTATTGTTTGTTCTTATTGGCATCGTAGGTAGTTATATTTTAATTCAAAGAGATAAGAAAGTGACGGGTTAAATTGTTGAATTGCTGTCTGGTTTAATAAGCCATACAGTAATTCATGGCTCACCTAAATTGTTACAATTCAAAAATACAATCATGCACGATTCATACAGACATAAAGGCTTGCGCCGACAACTGATCGAAGAGTTGCGGGCAAAAGGCATTGACGATGAACGTGTTTTGGAGGCAATGACGACTCTACCACGCCATTTTTTCCTTGAAAAAGCCTTTGAAGAATGGGCATATACAGACAAAGCCTTTCCCATTGGCAACGAGCAAACCATCAGTCAACCCTTCACTGTCGCTTATATGACGCGGCTTTTAGACGTTCAAAAAAGGCAAAAAGTGCTTGAAATCGGGACAGGTTCGGGCTATCAAGCCGCTATTCTATCTCTTTTAGGTGCAAGGGTTTATACTGTTGAAAGACAAGAAGAATTGTATTTGAAAACAAAAAACTTCTTAAAAGAGCTTCGTTTGCCCAATATCCGTTGTTTTTTCCGCGATGGTTCAGACGGCTTACCCGAATTTGAACCTTATGACCGCATCATCGTCACCGCAGCCGCCCTCTCAGTACCCGAAGCATTAAAAACTCAATTAACCGTCGGTGGCTTCATGGTCATACCTGTCGGTGGAGACGAAGGGCAGCGTATGTACAAAATCACTCGCCTTTCAGAAACAGAATTTGAAGAACAGGCTTTTGAAAAATTCCGTTTTGTGCCTTTCCTTTCGGGTGTCAACAAAAAATGATTTTATTGCCCATTCCTTTAAAAAATACTGTGGGTTACTTATTTTTACAAAAATTTAAAATTCACCAATATGAAAAAGATTCTTTTTACAATTTCTCTTGCCCTTATTTCTGTTTTTGCGCATGCGCAAGAAGAAGTCAATAAAGCTTCGGGCTGGCTGATGTTTAATGAAAATGATGAGGTAAAAGAGGCTTTCGTCCTTGTCAGCGATGCCAATTTGAGGGAAAAACCTTCGATAAAGGCGACTACTATCGCACAATTGCCCATCGCCACCAAAGTAACAATTTTGGAAAGAACGACCGATTCTTTGACATTAAATGGTTTCAGAGCGCCGTGGTTTCGCATTTCAGCAAACGGCAAAACGGGTTATTTATGGAGTGGCATTTTGACAACCGTTGTCAAATCAACCGAAGAAGAAGTCGGTAATGACATCACTTTCCTTGCAGGAATGTCTTCTTATGATGAAAAAAATTATAAAGTGACACTACAAGTCCGTGCCGCTAAAAACGGAAAAGAAATCGCTAAAACAGAATTCCAAAGCGTCGGCGATTTGGGTTATGAGTTGAGTTTGTCCTTAAAAAGTGGCGGTTTTGATAAGGTAAAACAAGTGTTATCCGTTGAAATGACTTTTGGGGCTTGTGATTATGCACAAGGCGACAATTTGGTGTTTTTTACTGAGGGGTCTAAATTGGTGCGTTTGATAGAAACAGTTAGCTCCTCGTCGGCAGGGGCAGGTTATGGTTCTGAAAATTATATTTTACCTTACGACAAAGGAGGGATTACAGGACATGTTTTGGTAACAGAAGATTCGGCAGAAGAGGAAGAAGTAATGAAAAACGGTCAATCTGAATATAAAATCAAAAATCAAAAATATAAAATCACGTTATACAAGTGGACGGGCGTGAAGATAGAGAAAGTGTTTTCGCGATAGAGATTTATATTTTTTTTCATCTAAAATCAAACCACGCATGAAAAGTTTCTATGTACTCATTGGGCTATTATTGGCGTTTAGCCAGCAAAGTAACGCCCAAACCCGTTTCACGCCTGAAAAATTGGAAGCCTTGAAAAAGGAAATCATGACCGAAGTTGAAAAACGTCACGACCAAACGGCGGAAATGAACGATATGATTTTCAGCTTCGCTGAACTCGGTTTTCAAGAATGGGAAACGTCTAAATACTTGACCAATATTCTTGAAAAAGAAGGCTTTACGATTGAAAAAAATATTGCAGGTATCCCCACTGCTTGGATCGCTCGTTGGGGAAATGGCAAACCTGTCATCGCTATCGGTTCTGATGTGGACTGTATTCCCAAAGCATCTCAAAAACCTGGCGTTGCTTACCACGACCCACTCATTGAAGGCGCTCCGGGTCATGGCGAAGGGCATAACTCTGGTCAAGCCTTAAACATCACAGCTATTCTGGTGATGAAAAAAATTATGGAACGTGAAAAAATACCTGGCACATTGATGGTCTGGCCCGGTATTGCAGAAGAATTGGTTGGCGCAAAGGCGTATTACGTCCGTGATGGTTTTTTCAAAAATGTAGATGCTTGCATTTTTACCCATGTCAACAACCAATTGGCTGTCAAGTATGGCGATAATGGTGGCAATGGTTTGGTCAGTGTCAAATTTCATTTTGAAGGCGAAGCAGCACATGCCGCGATGAATCCTTGGCGCGGCAAATCGGCTCTCGATGGTGTAGAATTGATGAATGTGGGCTGGAATTACAAGCGCGAGCACTTACTTCCAACACAACGCTCACACTACGTCATAGTTAATGGTGGTGACCAACCCAATGTTGTGCCTTCAAAAGCCTCTGTTTGGTATTTTTTTAGAGAAAGAACCTATCCACGAATCAAAGAATTGTTTGAGGCAGGCAAACGCATTGCGCAAGGTGCTGCCATGATGACCGACACAAAAGTCTCTTGGGAAGTCGTCGGTTGTGCTTGGCCAGGGCATTTTAGTAAGCCTATTGCCGAAACCGCTTATGAAAACATCAAGCGAGTCGGAATGCCAACTTGGTCAGATGCCGACCAAACTTTAGCAAAAGCGCTACAAAAAGAGTTAGAATCGCCTGTTCAAGATGGGCTTTCGACGAAAATTGACTCCACTTTGGAAGTCCGCAGCTCTATGGGTGGTGGGTCAGATGATATTGCTGATATTTCATGGTCTTTGCCAACCATCGTCTTGGGTTATCCGTCCAACATCCCCAGTTTGCCTGGTCACCATTGGGCAAATGCTGTGTCAATGGCAACTCCAATCGCTCACAAAGGTATTACGGCAGGTGCAAAAGTTGAGGCCTTGACCCTTTTAGACATGCTCAATGACCCAAAAATCATCGAAAATGCTTGGGAATATTACAAAACGGAACAAACCAAAGAGACAAAATACGAGCCCCTCATATCACCAACGGATAAACCAGCCATTACGATCAATACAGATGTGATGGCAAAGTTCCGCCCTGAAATGAAGAAATATTATTATGACCCAACAAAATACAAATCGTATTTAGAACAATTGGGGATCAAATATCCGACTGTTAGAATGACGGATACTAAGAAACCATAAAGTTGTGAATTAGTGAAATGACAAATGGCTGTATGACAAGTGAAGTCTTACAGCCATTTGATTTTCAAGCAATTAAGAATTAGCAATAAGTCTCAAATGCTCTTTTAAGATTCATCGCAATCGCTTCCGCAGGGCGACCTTCAATGTGGTGACGTTCAATGAAATGAACCAATTTGCCATCTTTGAACAAACCCATTGAAGGGGATGATGGTGGATAAGGCAAAAAGTAATCTCTTACTTTTGAAACGGCTTCGCTGTCAACACCTGCAAATACCGTTACCATTTTATCTGGCACTTTGCCATCACGTGTTGATATAACCGCCGCAGGACGGGCATTACGCGCCGCACATCCGCAAACAGAATTGACGATGACAAAAACAGACCCCTCAGTATTGTCGAGCACTTTTTCGACATCTGCGGCTGTGTGTAGGCTTTCAAAGCCATTATCTGTGAGTTCCGCAGCCATAGGTGCTGTCAGATGCTCGGGATATTGCGATTGTTGTGGAATTTGATAATACATAACTAACTGAGTTTAAAGTTCAGCGTCTGAACCGATTAAACAATAATTTTTATTTCGTTGCAAAGTTAGAAGTCTAAACACAGTTTTTTATAAAAAAGTTTAAAAACTGTTCTTTTTACAAGTAATTTTTGTCCCCCGCAGTATTTTTTATGTCGAAAGACAACTTTTACTTTTTTTGTCGTACAAAATAACACCAATTCTCATTTTTCAATTCCTAACTTTGCGGCATGAAATCGAATACAGAACTCAAAATTTATAATTCGCTCACTGGCGAAAAAGAAGTTTTCACCCCTATCCACGAAGGACGTGTCGGCATGTACGTCTGCGGACCGACCGTTTACAATGATGTGCATCTCGGCAATTGCCGCACGTTTGTCAATTTCGATGTGATTTATCGTCATTTGCTACATCTCGGCTATAAAGTCCGTTACGTCCGAAATGTCACCGATGTCGGACATCTCGAAGGCGATGGCGAACAACCCGATGCGGAGGATAAAATGATGAAACGCGCTCGCATCGAGCAACTCGAACCGATGGAAGTGGCTTCGAAATACACAAATGGTTTCCACAACATGATGCGTGTTTTCAATGCCTTACCGCCGTCTATCGAACCGCGTGCAACGGGCCATATTCCTGAACAAATTGAGATGGTTGAGGAAATTGTGAACAATGGTTTTGCTTACGAAGCCAACGGCTCAGTCTATTTTGATGTGCCAAAATTCATTCAAGTCAAGGGCATTTATGGCAATTTGTCTGGGCGTATCGTAGAGGATTTGATATCAGAAACACGTGATAATCTTAAAAAACAAGACGAAAAACGCCATCCAGCCGATTTTGCGATATGGATGAAAGCTTCGCCTGAACATCTGATGCGTTGGAAATCGCCTTGGTCAGTTGGCTTCCCGGGTTGGCATTTAGAGTGTTCAGCGATGAGTCGTAAATACTTGGGTGAAACGTTTGACATCCACGGCGGCGGCAACGATTTGAAGTTTCCACACCATGAAAACGAAATAGCGCAAAACGTCGGTGCTTGCAATCACAGCGGTGCAAAACTGTGGATGCACGCCAATATGTTGTTGTTGAATGGTAAAAAAATGTCAAAATCTGATGGCAATACCATTTCGCCGCCACAGCTTTTTACAGGCGATTCAGAACACGTTACCAAAGGTTATTCACCAATGGTTGTCCGTTTTTTCATGCTTCAAGCACATTATCGTTCGACGCTTGATATTACGGATGATGCTTTGCAAGCGGCTGAAAAAGGGTATAAACGTTTGATGGGATCTTATAAGATTTTACAAACTCTAATGTTAATAGGTGGCAATGAAACGGATTTAGATAAAGAAGTTAATAAATTGATAGACAGCACATTAGACGACATGAACGACGACTTTAATGCACCGCGAGCTTTGTCTCGTTTGTTTGAATTATGCTCAAAAATCAATGCTTTCAAGGGCAGACAGCTCGATTTGACTCAAATTACTGAGGGGTCATTGGCCCGTTTGAAACAGATTTTTAACGACTTTATTTTCACTATTTTTGGATTAACCGACGAATCGGCTTCGGGTGAAAACGGTCAATCAAGCCTTGAAGGTGTTATGCAGTTGGTCATTGACCTGCGGGCTCAAGCACGGTCATCAAAAGATTGGGCAACTTCGGATAAAATTAGAGATGGCTTGAAAGCGGCTGGTATTCAGTTGAAAGATGGAAAGGATGGAACGAGTTGGAAGAAAGAATAAATTAAGTTTTAACTTTTTATAAAAAAAAATTATGGTTCGAAATAATATGAAATGGGTTATCGGAATCCTACTGCTTGCTTTCGTCGGAACGACTTTATTGCCGCTTGTTTGCAGCAGTGATGGCACATCTTCTAATACGGTTAGTGAAAAACCATTGCCTGATATTGTCATTCCTAAGTTCAATCCTGATACAGCTTATGCTTTTACTGAAAAAGTCGTCTCATTCGGTACGCGTGTAACGGGTTCTGCAAATGCCGTAAAAGTACGTGCATGGATTGTTCAACAATTTAAACAGTATGGTGCAGATATTATTGAGCAACCATTCAAAGCAAAAACTTATGATGGTAAGTCGCTCGATGCCGTTAATATCATCGCGCGCACGAATCTCAATGCAACGAATCGTATTCTGCTTTCAGCGCATTGGGATTCACGTCCCTTTGCAGACCAAGACTCGACAAAAAAAAATGAACCCATTTTGGGCGCAGACGACAGCGGTTCAGCTATCGGTATGTTGTTAGAAATGGCTCGGCAGTTGCAACAGACACCCCTCAGTAATATAGGCGTTGATTTCGTTTTGTTTGATGCCGAAGACTATGGTCAAGCAGACAAAGAGGACAAAGAAGGCACTTGGTGTCTCGGTTCGCAATATTGGGCGAAAAACCTGCACGTTGCGGGTTATACTGCCAAATATGGCATCAACCTCGATATGGCAGGCGCACGCAATGCTCGATTCACGAAGGAGGCTTTTTCAATGAAATTTGCTTCACAAACGGTTGAAAAGGTTTGGCGCGTGGGTCGTTTCTTAGGTTATACACAACTTTTTGTTGATGAACCATCACGTGGACCGATGTTGGACGACCATTATTTTGTAAATACGTTGGCTAAAATTCCGACAATTGACATCATTAATCACCCAACCGATAGTTATTTTGGCAAATATTGGCATACGCATAATGACAATATGAGTGTCATTGACAAAGAGACTTTGCGCGGCACTGGTCAAACAGTATTAAGCGTTTTGCATTACGAAAATGCGGGGGCGTTTACTTATTAATCAAATGGATTGAATGAATTTAAAGACGAAGAAAAGTCAAAATTTTGTAATAAAATAGAAGTCAGAAAACACATTTTAATCTGTTATCGTTCTACATTTATTTAGAAGTAATAAAATACGGAAACAATGTTTTTTTTTAAATTAACAACGTTTAATGAACTAAAAACGTTGTTAAAGCGTTTTTATATTATTGTATGATAAAGCAAAATAGGCAAAACGTTGTCACAATTCAAAGATTAGTTAATGAGGTGTTAATAGCCTTGATTTTTAGAATACTTTTAGTGAAACTTGCGTCTAATAAAGTGAAATTCAGTTTTCACAATAAAAAATAAAAGTCTAATATTCGACTATAAGAATTTATGTTCATGGGATTATAAGTTTGTTGTTGGGGCTGTCCTGATTGAGTTCAGGACGGCTTTTTTTGAAAAAATATTTTTGAAATTCTAATACAACACTAATGAATTCCAAACGATATGTTAAACCGTCCTGTAAGAGGTGCAAGTGTGAATCGAAAAACGTTCTTTTGTAACATCATTCGAGCATTCACAAAGACGAAAGAATTAGAAAATACAGGATAAGATTCCCTGGTTTTAGTTGGTTTTGTTTGTAATAGTTTGGGGAGGGCAGTTATCGAAACTTGCCCTCTTTTTTTATGCCCCGCCAAAAGGATTTCGCTCTCTTACCTATTTTGTCATAAAATACCACTTTCGTTTTTTAACTTTGCGGCTACAAAACCCTTCTATACTGAGGGGGCAACAGGATACGTCTTTTACAGAATATCCTCTTTTCTAATTGGATATTTGAAAATCAAACATTAAAAAAAGCAATGACTAAACTTCATGCAGCCATTACAGGTGTCAACGGATACGTTCCAGACTACATTTTGACCAACGCCGAACTTGAAAAATTGGTAGAGACCACCGACGAATGGATTACAAGTAGAACAGGAATTAAAGAACGCCGCATTCTCAAAACGCCAGGTTGGGCCACCTCTGACATGGCTGCCGAAGCGGTTAAAGGGCTTTTGGCAAAAACCGATACCAAACCCGAAGAAGTCGAACTCCTTATATGTGCAACGGTTACGCCAGACATGCACTTTCCAGATACAGCTAATACAATTTGCGATAAAGCGGGCATCAAAAATGCTTGGGCGTATGACATTAATGCCGCTTGTTCAGGCTTTTTATATGCTTTGATGACAGCCTCAAAGTTCATCGAAACGGGTATGCACAAAAAAGTTATCGTTGTTGGCGCAGATATGATGTCGAGCATTGTGGATTATACCGACCGTACAACGTGCATTATTTTTGGCGATGGCGCAGGTGCTGTCATGCTCGAACCAACGAAAGACGGTCTCGGTGTCATTGATGGCGTATTGAAAGGCGACGGTGCAGGACGTGCATTCCTCCACATGAAAGCAGGTGGTTCGTCGCTCCCCGCTTCGCATGAAACGGTGGACAAACGCTCCCATTTTGCGTATCAAGAAGGTCAACCTGTCTTCAAAGCAGCCGTAAAAGGTATGTCAGGAACGATGAATGAAGTGCTGAAACGCAATAATATGACGATTGACGATATTGATTGGGTTGTGCCACATCAAGCCAATAAACGCATCATTCACACCGTTGCAGAATATGCAGGTGCACCTATGGACAAAGTGATGGTCAATATCCATAAATACGGCAATACCACAGCAGGCACTTTGCCTCTTTGCCTTTGGGATTACGAAAATCAACTCAAACGAGGCGATACTTTGATGCTCACTGCCTTCGGTGGTGGCTTCACATGGGGTTCAATTTTGCTAAAATGGGCTTATGATGGCTTAGAGTTTGGCGTTTAATTAATTGATAATGGATAGAGGATAATGGATAATTTTTGGTATTATCAACTATCCTCTATCCATTATCCACTATCCATTATAAAAATGACTGATAAAATAAAATTCGATAGTTTCGCTCAAAAATTTCCTGAAATTGAGCTGCCCATTACATTACGTGATGATTCGCATCATGATTTTGAGCAAAATTCACCTTTGTCTGATGAGATGATAGCGGAGTTTATATCTCGTTATGAAACGACTATTTTAGATGATTTTACGGAATACGTCGCCTGTTTCCGCTTACCTCGAGCACCTAAACAAGCGTATCAAGCCGTCATTTATTGGAAAGCAGCCTTATTGCAATACGATTATGTGTTGGCAACATACAGCAGCGATGGCAATATGATTGACAAAAAAGCAATTGCAGGAACAAAAGCAATTGCCGATGCCGTACAACATACGCTTGCAACGATAGATGAAAAACTCGCTATTTTTGTTGCAGAAGGTGCTGCTACTGAGGGGGGCGAATATGACCCCAATTCGACAAAAACACATCGTTTTGAAATCTTAGAAAACGGTCGAATCGATCAAGATTATTGATAATCAACGTATTACGATGGATGAAAAATATAAAAATTTACTTTCATCAGGCGTAAACAACCGTGTCATCGCCCTTTCAGAAACAGAAGTTGCAAAGATTTTTGAAGGTGAAACACGTTCCTTTATAAATTCAGAAGCAGAGAAAATGCGTTATGCCAATAACATCAATAGTCTTGTTTGTAAATTCCATCGTTTAGGTTATGATGAAGAAAACAAATGGGATATGTTGATAATGGAACGGATTCACGCATTTGAATTTCGCAGTTTTGAAATCGGTAAAAGAGAAATCTTATTTGAGACTTTTGAAGGATATTTGAAGGAATTGCATCAAAAAGGCTTCGTACATCGTGATTTACACCGCCCTTCCTCCGACCCTTTAGGTGAAAAATATGACAATATTCTGTTAACTACTGAGGGGTTGCGTTTGATTGATGTCGGCATTTCAGCCATTAAAAACGAGATTGATGAGGCTGTTTTTTATAATTATGTAAAAGCAGAACTCAAAGAACTCGCAAAATTCAAACAATACTTTTTGACAAGATAAATAATCGGTGACAACATCATTCACCATTAAAATATTCATCATCTACCATTACATGAATCTACCTCTTAAAATAGCACGTCGCTACCTTTTTGCGAAAAAATCAACGAATGCCATTAATGTCATCACAGGCATTTCGGTCTTTGGTTTGGCATTGGGAACGGCAGCATTGGTGCTTGTTTTGGCGGTGTTCAATGGGTTTGAAAAACTCATTATGGGCATGATGTCCAATTTTAATCCAGATGTAAAAATTACAGCCACAAAAGGCAAGACATTCGTTACAGACACATTGAAAATCAGTCAGTTACGTCAAGTCAATGGCGTTGTCATGCTTTCTGAAACCCTCGAAGAAATTGCTTTTTTTGAATACGACAAATCACAAGCTTTTGGCACATTGAAAGGTGTTGACGACAATTTTCATAGAATAAATCACATTGATACAACCATACGTGAAGGGCAATATTTGCTCATTGACGAACAAGCCGATTATGCCGTTTTGGGCGGCGGTATGCGCAATCAATTAGGCGTGTATGAATCGAGTTTTGCGACACCACTCACTATATATATGCCCAAACGTGAAGGCGGCAGCGGTGCAT
The DNA here is from genome assembly GCA_043772905.1 of Saprospiraceae bacterium. Classification (GTDB taxonomy): domain Bacteria; phylum Bacteroidota; class Bacteroidia; order Chitinophagales; family Saprospiraceae; genus JAAFJT01. The sequence goes on from JAYVFS010000112.1 coordinate 16,702, forward strand.
TCAGTCAACCATTTACCAAACGTTTTTTATATCCAAAAGGCTCTTTCGTCATTCAAACAGAGTTTGATAATCAATATGTTCTGACTAATATAGATTTTATGCGCAACCTTCTCGACGCACCCGACGAGGTCTCTGCTTATGAAATTAAACTCAATATGAGTGCTAATGCCAAGCAAACGCTTGTCGACATTCGCCGCATCATGGGCGATGGCTTTACCGTTAAAGACCGCTACCAACAAGACGAAGCCTTTATGAAAGTGATGAACGTCGAAAAATGGATGAGTTACGCTATTTTAGGTTTGACGATTCTTTTAGTCGCTTTCAACATGGTCGGTGCATTGTGGATGATTGTTTTAGAAAAACAAAAAGACATCACAATCCTAAAAAGCATGGGCGCAACGGAAAAATTGATTCGCAATATATTCCTAAACGAAGGGCTGTTGATGTGTTTGACGGGTTTGATAAGTGGCTTCATCATAGCAATGGGTTTATATTTTTACCATGTTTATGCCGATGGTGGACTTGTACCATTGCCACCAGGCTTTGCAACAGACCGCTATCCTGTTGCTTTAAAATTCAGTGATTTTATTGTTGTTGCCATAACGGTCATTTCTATTGGTATGTTAGCGTCTTTGCCTGCCGCTTCGAGGGCGATGCGAGTGGCTTCGGTGACACGAGAGGAATAGCTTTTAGTCTTCAAAAAGTTAAAAAAGTCGTTATTTTTGTACTTAAAGTTCAAAAACCTTATCTTTATAAGAAATAACAATTAAAATCTATTTTCATGGAAAATATCGTTGTTCCAAAAAGACTCAATGAAGCGCAATTAGTATTGTTGCGTTTATTTGACCGCCCTATTGAAGAGGCGGAAGTGACCGAACTACGTGATTTTTTAGTTGCTTATTACAATCAAAAACTGCAAAAGGAACTCGATAAGGTCATCACTGAAAAGAAAATGACTGTTCAAGATATTGATAATTTGGGTAATTTTGAAAACCGCACTGATAAACTTCATCAAATTCGCAATCAATCATAATGACGAATTAAAAGTTTATTTCGAAAAACAAGGCTTCATATAACAGAGCTAATTTTCCTATTTTTAACCAAAATACTGAGGGGTCTAATGCACATAAAAATCCTTATAATCGTTTGCTTATCAACTATTTACACACAACTTTTTTCCCAAAATTTTTATAATCCAACAGGTATTCGAGAGATTCGAATGACCTTTCCAACAGACGAATGGGACAAGTTCCTCGACTCTACCAAACGGGCAAACAGCGATGCGCGGTTGACAGGTACGGTCATGATTGAAGGGCAAAAATTTGAAAATGCGGGTATCCGTTACAAAGGCAATTCGTCGTATTTTGGCACTCGTAAACGAGGCGTTAAAAAACTGCCTTTTAATATCAAATTGCATAAAAGTCAATTATTGGAAGGCAAATACCAGACTTTAAAGCTCTCAAACGTCAGTAAAGATGCCAGTTTTATCCGCGAAGCATTGAGTTATGAAATTATTGGTACGTATATGCCCGCGCCAAAAGCCAATTTTGCGCGCGTTTATGTCAATGACAAATTGCAAGGTTTTTATTCAAATGTGGAGTCAATTGATGACCATTTTGTCAAAAACCGGATGAATACTGAGGGGTATCTCGTCAAATGTGACCCTGAATGGACGGTTGAAGTGCCGACAAAATGTCCCAAAGGCGATAAAGCATCGCTGATGTATGTAGGTGAGGATTCGACGTGTTATGAGTCTATTTACGAAATGGATAAAGACGGTTCGTGGCGTGAATTCATTGATTTTGTCAAAATATTGAATCAAGAACCTGAAAAATTAGAACGTGTTTTAAATGTTGACCAAACACTTTGGATGCTCGCTTTGAATAATATCATGGGCAATTTAGACAGTTACAACGGGCTTTTGTCGCATAATTACTACCTCTGCCGCACACCTGATGGACGATTTACGCCGATTATTTGGGATTTAAACCTGTCTTTTGGCGGCTTTATGTCTGAATCGTCGGCTGTACTACCTCTCAGTATTGAGCAGATGCAGACCTATCAACCTTTGAAAGATATAGACAATCCGAAGCGTCCATTAATCTCTCAAATTCTGAAAAATGAGACCTATAGGAAAATTTACCTCGCTCATTTCCGCACCATTTTAGACGATTGGTTTGTCACCGGTAAATATGCACAACGTGCCAAAGAATTGATGCAAATCATTGACAGTCAAGTCAATAACGATAGAAACAAACATTACAGTTACGATGAATTTAAGAAAAATCTCACGCAATCCGTTGGTTCAGGCGATTCAAAAATCGTCGGCATCGAGGAGTTGATGGTTAAAAGAGTTGAGTTTTTAAAAAATCATCCACTCATATTACGTGTGCCGCCTAAAATTGAAAACACACCAACCCCCACAGTATCAGAAGACAAATTGACCATAAAAGTTAAAATTTCAAACGTTGCACGTGCATTCTGTTGCGTCCGAAACGATGCCAATCAACCTTTCAGCTATTTACCGATGTATGACGATGGTACACACAATGACGAGGCGGCTGGCGACGGCATATTTGCTGTTGTTATGGATAAAAAAACGATATTGGAATATTACATCATGGCTGAAAATTCAGAAGCAGTGAGTCTTTTGCCACAAAGAGCAAGTTTTGAGTTTTTGTCGTATAAATTTTAAAAAAATGACAACATTTGGCTGCAAAAGAATGTTACGGTTTAACACTATACAAACTAAAAGGTTAAACTCATATTTCAAGCAAAATCAACGGTTTTGGTCTCAGAAATAGGCTTTTCCTAAGCTTCTTCAAGACAATAAAAAGGCATAACATAAAACTGCTTGCCCAAAAATTTGGGTGAATCATAAAAAAAAACGTTTCTTTGCTGCCATAATTAAAAAAACGCATCGTGAATAAATCCGCAACACCTCGCTCCGCTGACGAGCAAATAATAGAACTTCTTCTTCTCCGAGAGACGAGTGGGATGTCTTTGTTGTATGATAAATATTCTGGTGCATTATTTGGTACTATTGTGCGAGTTGTCCGTTCCAAAGAGATTGCAGAGGAGGTTTTACAAGATACTTTCACAAAAGTTTGGCGAAATATTGAGAACTATGACACATCAAAAGGGCGACTTTTTACGTGGCTGATTAATATTGCCCGCAATTCAGCGATTGATGCGACGCGACAGAAAGATTTTAAACGCCAAAACCAGCCGCTTGAAAATGTCGTAAATACAATTGATACGCAGCAAAGTTCAATGCCTAATCCAGAAACGATTGATATGCGGCAACTGACTGAAAAACTTTCCCCCGAGTATAAAGACTTAGTTGACTTAATTTATTTTCAAGGTTACACGCAATCGGAAGCTGCGGAAGAACTTAACATCCCGCTTGGGACGGTTAAAACGCGCATTAGGACAGCCATCATACGTTTAAGAGAATTTTTTTAATTATAACAAAAATGAATATTCAGGAAATCATCGAATCTGGCATCATCGAACTTTATGTGATGAACGCCTTACCCGAAGATGAAGCGGCAGAAGTGGAAGCACTTGCCGTTGAGCATCCTGAAATTCTCATGGAAATTGAAAATATTCAAGATGCTCTTCAACTTTATGCACAAGCCCATGCCGTTGAACCTAATCCTGACATAAAAGATAGGGTATTAGAGAAAATAAATGCGGAAAATACTTCATCTCCTCAAAGCCCAAAGGCTGTTGAAGCACCTCAAACGTCCCCCCTCAGTACAAGAACGCCTTGGATAACATGGTTAGCGGCGGCGGCATCTGTTATTGCGATTGTTTTGTTTTTTCAAAACATGAGTCATCAAAAAGCATTGACCAACTGTGCGGCAGAGAATACGAAACTCATTGAAAATCAAAAGGTTATCGTTCAGTTAGAACATAAATTGAATATTCTCCGTAGCCCTGACACGAAATTAATTGATATGAAAGGCTTAGCTATTGACCCTGATGCCAAAGTATTGGTTTATTGGAATGCCAAAGAAAAAGCGACTTTGCTTTCGATTCAAACTTTAAAAAAACCAGACTCGGGTAAACAATATCAGTTATGGGCTATCGTGGATAAAAAACCTGTCAGTGCGGGTGTTTTCACTTATGATATGACTGCCGTACAAGAGATGAAAGCTTTTGAAAATGCCGAAGCTTTTGCCGTGACCGAAGAACCAGAAGGCGGTAGTTTGACACCGACTTTGGACAAAATGCATGTTTTGGGTACGGTGCTTTGATGTTTATGTTGTTAGCAATACATCTACTTCTCCAGCCGCTTCAAGACCCGCGTTCCGCCCCTTTCCTTCAAAAATCAATTGCCCTTTTTCATAGAATTTCACATCAACGACTGCTTGTAAGCTTTCATTGACTTTTCCCGTCATGTCGCCATGTAGCGGTGCGATGAGGCTGCCTGTACCCGCTTTTGTAGCCGTCAAATCCAATTGATTTTTGCCGTCTTTAAAACTTAGAAATATTTGATTATCAACGATTTGTGCTGTCACTTTTGCACCCGTGTAAGTTGCAAAACGATACAGTTTGCCTCGAAACCAAAAGCCAACTATGTAGCCAATAAAATGACTGCCCAAAAAAGGAATGTACGCTACCGATGCAATCAAGGATATATTTTCATCTTCAAAATGATTGGTTTGCAACCAAATCCAACCACGTGGGAACGACTCGCCCCAATCTTTTTCGATATAACCCTTGCCGCCAGTGAAATCTACGTCTTGACCATTGATATTCAAACTGCCTGTTATAGTATGATTCAAACTGACAATGCCATGATAACACTCCATAAACGGTACAAAGGAATACCAGCCCATGATGCCCGGTGCGCCCAACATTTTAGGCCAGGGCGTAGTATTTTCAAAAGTCAATTGACCTTTGATATTAGGTAAATGAAGGGTCATTTTTTGTGTAGAAAATTGATTACCAGCCAGTTGCACATCAAAGTTTTCCTCAGAAGGTTTAAACGCTTCGGCATCAAAACGGATGTATTCTGCTGTACACCGCTTCCCATCGAGGACTTGTATGAAAGCATGTTGCTCACCTTTTTGACCCATCGAAATGCCTGGAATGAAGGCAAAAGCAGCCCCCTCAGTAATGTCCACAATTTTGAAATACCAACCCTCGAAATAGCTTCGAGAACGACCCCAACCATGATACATATCGGGCTGCAAGGTGGCGCGCCAACGGCGTATGAAGTTTTGCATATTGTTTTTTTGTAGAAGGAGAATTTGAAATTGTAATCCTAAATGTAGGAAAAGATGGTGAATTTTTATCGAATTAAACGTTTTGAAGTAAGAAGTGCTGAATTTTATACAAAATTTTGTCAAATTTACTTTTCACATTTAAACTGTTTTACAAATCATGAAAAAAAACTTTGCAACCATTTCAACCATTTTAATGCTCTGTGTTTACACCGCAGACGCTCAAACCGCTTTGAGGGCAACAGCCGATTCTCTTTTTAATGTAAAAGATTGGAAAGCGGCTGCGACAACTTTTGATGCCATCAATGTATCGAATCCGAACCCCTCAGTAGGCATCACTTTTTTTCGAGCCGCTTACGCCTATCAACAACTCAATGACTATGCAAAAAGCATTGTTAATTACCGTTGAACCCTTGAAATTGTACCGACTAATACAACAGCAATGTACAATATTGCGGCAGCTTTTGCCAAAACGCAAAAAAGAGACAGTGCGCTGTATTGGCTCAAAACCTTAGCAAAAACAGGTTATGCGCAGGATAAAACCCTTGGATCTGACCCCGATTTCATGGATTTAAAGAACGAAGCCGATTTCAAAGCAAGCCTCGATATTGTTAAGCGCAACGCACATCCTTGTTGGTACACCCCTCAGTATCGGCAATTCGATTTTTGGATGGGCGAGTGGGAAGTGTTTGCAAAAAACGGGCAATTGGCTGGAAAAAGTAAGATAGAACAGATTTTAGACCCGTGCGTTTTGCTTGAAAATTGGACGGATAGTTTTGGTAAATCAGGCAAATCGTTCAATACTTTCAACGGCACAGACTGGCAACAAACATGGGTGGATGACTCAGGTCAATTGACAGAATACATAAATGGTGTTTGGATTGGGAAAGAATTGTGTTTACGTTTCGAGCGGACGCGCCCTTTCAAAACGACTAATGGCAAAACGGCAGTTGCGCGCATGACTTTTTTCAAAATAGGCGATAATGAAGTGCGTCAATTAGGTGAACAATCCATTGATGATGAAAAAACATGGGTAACGACTTTTGATTTGCTATATAAACGTGTGGTTAAAAATTGAATGCATTGTTGAATTGCTGTATGGTTGTGCTAAACCATATAACAATTCAACAATATTACAATACAGCAATTCATTCACCCTTTTCCTTTCCAAGTAATCAAAAAGACACCTGCCAAGACAATCGCTGTGCCGACTAATTGCATAACCGTTACTTTTTCATCTAAATATACATTAGCCAAAACTATCATTGAAACAGGCCCCACAGCCCCAATGATACCCGAATTGTTTGCTCCAACAAGGCGAATACCTTCAACAATGAGGAAGGTGGGAATGACAGTTGCGATTAAAACCATCCACATCGCAAGGCTATAAACGGGTGCTGGATAGTTAAAAATATCCATTTGATTGTGGATTATGGATTGAATGAGGGCGGGAATCGACGCCGCCATCATCGCATAACAAGTGAATTTTGCAGAGCCGATTTTATGTACGTACTCACCCGTCAAAACGACATAAACGGAATATGTACACGCTGCTGAAAAAACCAAAACCCCTCCCAACCACACATTTTGCTGCTCACCCACGCCATTTTCGGCAACAAAAGCCAAAATGACACCTAAATACGTCAAACCGAGGGCGATATACTGAGGGGGGGTAATTTTCTTTTTTAGAAAAACAGCTGATATGATTAAAACGATGGTTGGATATAAATACAACGTCAAGCGTTCTAGGCCAGCCGTGACGTATTGTAATCCTAAAAAATCAAGCATACTCGATACATAATAACTCAAAATGCCTAAGCCACTCACAACTAACCATTCGCGCAAAGTCAGACGCACATTGCGCTCTCTCCGATTGAGCCACAAGGCAATAACAATATAAAATGGCAACGAAATAAGCATCCGCAAAGCGATGACGGACATCGTGTCCACCTGATAGCGGTACATCAATTTGATGATAACAGCTTTTGAGGAAAACCCAACATTCGCTAAAACGAGAATAGCTACGCCTAAAAGAAAGCGGCTGCGTGGAGGTGATTTCATATATTGATTTGATTACGAACTACTAAAAAGAAGCACAAAGGAGGGTATATTTTGGGATAAATAGGCAACAAGTTTTGATTGAATTTACGAATGTCAACTAAGGAACTTGCTTCTAAAAATTGAGAATAGTTATCATTTTTTCAATAAAAACCACTTTTCGTAAAATTAATTTTATTTTTTTTGAGAATAATTTCACTTTGAAAACCATAATCAAAATCATTTTAAATACTTGATAATCAACTTTTTAAAATTAAATATCCTATTTGAAATGGGTACAATTTAAAATTTGCGGATAAATATATTTTAGCGATAAATTCGCTAATTACGAATAATCGGCTACCTTTGTTTTATCAACAATCAGAAACGATTTTTTGATGCCAAAAAAAGCCATCATTTATAAATATTAATTTTTACATCATGCTGACATTAATTGAAAATAGAAAAGAAACCGATTTTAGAACACCGCTTCACATTCGCATAACAGGCAATTTTACTGAGGGGTATGCCGACATACTCACACCCGAAGCTTTGGAATTTTTGCGTGAACTGCATATCCGTTTCAACGCACGCCGTTTGTCGCTTTTGAAAGCACGTGATGAACGTCAAATACGGATTGATAATGGTGAATTGCCTGATTTTTTAAGAGAAACAAAATATATACGAGATTGCAAATGGGAAATTGCACCACTGCCGAAAGATTTGCAAGACCGCCGTGTTGAAATAACGGGACCTGTTGAGCGCAAAATGGTCATAAATGCCTTGAATTCCGGTGCAAAAATGTTTATGGCAGATTTTGAAGACTCCAATACACCTTCATGGAACAACAATATACAAGGGCATATCAACCTCCGCGATGCCATTAACCGCACCATTACGTTCCAAAATGAGCAGGGGAAAGTATATAAACTCAACCCCTCAATAGCCACGCTTTTGGTACGTCCTCGTGGTTGGCATTTGAATGAAAAACATATAGCCGTTCATGGTGAGGATATGAGTGGGGCGTTGTGTGATTTTGGTTTATATTTTTTCCATAATTATAAACAATTGATAGACAATGGCACAGCACCTTATTTTTATTTGCCAAAAATAGAAAGTCACGTGGAAGCACGGTTGTGGAACGATGTTTTTGTTTTTGCACAACGCTATGTCGGTATTCCAACAAAGACCATAAAAGCGACAGTTTTGATTGAAACGATACTCGCTACTTTTGAACTCGATGAAATTTTGTACGAACTTCGAGACCATTCAGCAGGCTTAAATTGTGGTCGTTGGGATTATATTTTCAGTTACATAAAAAAGCTACGCAATCTCGGAGCGGATTACGTTTTGCCCGACCGTTCAAAAGTGACGATGGCTTCGCCTTTTATGTCAAATTATGCACAACTCGTCGTCAAAACGTGTCATAAACGCAATGCGCCTGCAATTGGCGGCATGGCGGCTTTCATTCCCATAAAATCTGATGAGGCAGCAAATGAGGCAGCAATGGAAAAGGTGCGTCAAGACAAATTGCGCGAAGTAACGATTGGACACGATGGCACTTGGGTCGCTCACCCTGGCTTGGTTTCTTTGGCAATGGACATTTTTAATGAAAAAATGCCTACACCCAACCAAATTTCGAGGCAGCTCGATGATTTTAATTGTACCGCTAAACAGCTTTTAGAAGCACCAAAAGACTCGATTACTGAGGGGGGGCTTCGCCACAATATCAATGTTGGTATTTTGTATATAGAGTCGTGGTTGCGGGGTAACGGTGCGGCTGCTATTTACAACCTCATGGAAGACGCAGCAACGGCTGAAATTTCAAGGACGCAGGTGTGGCAATGGATTAAAAATAAGTCGCAACTCGACGATGGACGGACGGTGACACTTGCTTTATATCGTCAATTTTTGCCAGCGGAATTAGAAAAAATCAAGGCTTATGTAGGCGAAGCGGCTTATAAAAATGGCAAATTTGAACAAGCTGTTGCTCTTTTTGATGACTTGGTACGCAGCGAGGATTTTATTGACTTCTTGACGCTTCCTGCTTACAAAATGATTGATTAACTATATTTTATACATAAACTTTCACATTAATACTTAAATTTTTCAAGACACCTTTGGTTCTAACCAAAATAAAACCTAATAATTATGACAACGGCAAAAAGTAGAATTGAACAAGTTGAACACGATTAGTCAACAAACCCACGCTGGCGCAACATCACACGTCCTTACTCGGCTGAAGAAGTCGTAAAACTACGCGGTAGCCTTGACATTGAATATACCGTCGCTCGTCGTGGAGCTGAAAAACTGTGGCATAAACTCAACAACCAAGCGTATGTCGGCGCACTGGGCGCACTGACGGGCAACCAAGCGATTCAGGAAATCCAAGCGGGTTTGGAAGCGATTTACCTAAGCGGCTGGCAAGTTGCGGCTGATGCCAACTTGTCGGGTCAAATGTATCCTGACCAATCTTTGTATCCTGCGAACTCTGTACCTATGGTTGTACGCCGCATCAACAACGCTTTTATGCGTCGTGACCAAATTCAAAGCGTTTCGGGCGAAGGCAATATTGATTGGTTTGCACCGATTATTGCGGACGCAGAAGCAGGTTTTGGCGGCAATTTGAATGCTTACGAACTCATGCGCGACATGATTGAAGCCGGTGCGGCAGGCGTTCACTTTGAAGACCAATTGTCAAGTGCTAAAAAATGTGGTCATTTGGGCGGCAAAGTGCTTGTGCCAACGCAAGAAGCGATTGGAAAACTCGTTGCAGCACGTTTGGCAGCCGATGCGATGGGCGTTTCAACCCTTATCATTGCTCGCACCGACGCAGAAGCTGCGAATTTGATTACCAGCGATATTGATGACCGTGACCAACGTTTTCTGACAGGTGAACGGACAAATGAAGGTTTTTACTATACACAAAATGGTCTCGAAGCCTGCATCGCTCGTGGCATTGCTTATACGCCTTATGCCGATTTGGTATGGATGGAAACGTCGAATCCAGACTTGGGCATGGCACGTGAATTTGCACAAGAGGTTCATCGTCATCACCCAAACAAAATGTTGGCATACAACTGTTCACCGTCGTTCAATTGGTCTAAGTATATGAATATCAATGAGATGGAATCATTTCGAGATCGCATTGCGGAGATGGGTTACAAATTCCAATTCATCACATTAGCGGGTTTCCATGCTTTGAATACATCTATGTTTGAATTGTCTTTGGCTTACAAAGAGCGCGGCATGGCAGGTTTTTCAGAGTTGCAGCAGCGTGAATTTGCGTTGCAAGCGAAAGGTTTTACGGCTATTAAGCATCAATCATTTGTCGGTACACAGTATTTTGATTTTGTTCAAAATACGGTTCAACAAGGACGATCTTCAACGGTTGCGATGGCTGATTCGACTGAAACAGCACAGTTTCATTGATTGGTTATTGGTTGATTGGTTATTGGTTGATTAGGGACTGGTTATTCGTCAAACCAATAACCAATCAACCAATAACCTACAAAAAGAGGAACTGCATAACGCACGTTCCTCTTTTTAATGCTTTAAACTTTGTAAAATGCCGAAAATACTGAGGGGGGCAATTCATTAAAATTCATTGAATGGTTCAGATTTAAGAGAAACACAAACGTTTTCAAAATCTATTACTTTATCTGTTCGCTCTGCATATTTAAAAGGATTTAATTATCATTTAGGCAGCACTTTATCTCAAAATGAGATTAATACTTATATAGGTGAAAACAAATTATCGAATAGCAATTTATCTCTTGGTTCATTTTTAGATGTTTATTTGCGTTTCTCAAAACGCTTGAATATCAAACTTGAAAGTGAATATTTTTATACATCACCTGCTAAGCCACCCCCTCAGTATTTAATACGGCTGTATATTATGACGTTGTAAAAAGTAAATTTTCACTCATTTTCACTGTAAGAAATATACTTAATGCCCAAAATTTCGTAAATAATTATTCAATTTATAGAAATCGGGTTAAGTTATTACCTCGTTTCTTTTTGATTGAGGGGAATTTTAAGTTATAAATTAAAACTACGGTAATTCAATAAAGGCTTTTTCCATAATCTTTTTATCCAACACCGCAGACTTCGCACCCCGTTCTTTGGCTTTTTGCCAATAGGCAACGGCTTTGTTTTTGTCGCCAGATTTGTATAAATAATCGCCGTAGCCTTCCAATACTGAGGGGTCTGATTCTTGGTCAATTTTCAAGGCAGCATCTGCCAATTGTTTAGCTTTATCGCCAAAACCTTCACGTCCAACAAGGGCATTGGCATAGCGAATCATTGTGATAGGTGATTGATTGTTGAGTTTTAAAGCCTCTTCAAATGTTTTATCGGATTGTGCATAACGCTTTGATTTAGCATACGTTACACCTAATACAACAAGCGCATCTAACTTCAAAGGTGGCTTTTTAGCGGACATCAATATCGCTTGTTCAAGCGATGCAATGGCTGCGTCATATTGAGCCTTCTTTTCATTTGCCACACCGTTGAAATAAAAAGCGGATGCTTGGTTTGGGAATAAATCCGACGCTGTTTCGCTGGTTTTCACGAGGTCGTCGTATAGACCCAATTCGTCTTCGGTGTACATCTTTTGCTCCCAAACGGCATAGATGGATTTATTGAGTTCTAAGCATTTTTTATACTTTGACAGTGCCTCATTAGGTCGCCCGTTGTGGTACAACATATCGCCTAAAAGGGAATAAGACTTCGCTTCTGTTGGGTGCGCCGTTTCCAATATTTCAGCCAATTGCAAGCCTGCGGCTGCCAACGTTTTGTCCTTTCCTTCGGCTATTTTGTTGACATAAGGCAGAATGGTTTTTATCTTTTCATCAATATTGATGGCGGGTTTTTGAAATATATCTTTCAAAGAGTTCAAATAGTTGACTTCTGCGCTGCCGGAGGTACTGGAAACTGAGGGGGCTTGTTTTGTCGCTAAAGCCATACGAGCCTTCGAGTCATTGGGGTCAATTTTTAATATCTGTTGATAGAAGGCAGTGGCGGTCGCCTTATCCCCCAATTTAAGGTAGTACTCAGCGGCTTGGTGTTGATAACCAATAACTTTTGGATAAGCATCAGCCAGTTTTTTTAACTCTAAAGCAGCTTTTTTAGGGTCGTTCATGACTTCAAAAGTCAATCGTTTCTTATCTGTAATATCCTCATCAATGCCTGTCTTTTTCTCCAATTGCTCCAAAACCTTTATCGCTTTGGCGGGTTCGCTAATGCGGACGTAAGCATGAGCCAAGCGAAAATACATCTCTTCGGACAAACCTGTTTCAAAACCATTTTTTTCAATCAAGTCACGATAGACTTCAACAGCGTCCTTGTCTCTGCCGACTTTTTCGAGGGCTTCAGCCAACTGTATCTGATACCACTTGTTTTTAGCATCCAAAGAAGCGGCTTTTTTAGCATAATCAATGGCTTTCTGATTGTCTCCCATACTGTCATATAGGCGACTCAATTGGAATGCACAGCCGTCGCATTTAGGGTTTTTATCCAAAACTTCGCCATAAAGCTTTGCTGCACCCTCTAATTTGCCAATTTGTTGCTGTACAACAGCAGCCATGTATTTGTCTTGCAATTGTACTTCATCTTCTGAAATGCGGATAGCCTGTGCTTGGTTGGTGATTTGAGCCGATAGACTGCTCAAAGGACTGAGGAGAGATAAGACACAAAACAAAACACTTTGTAAGCCTCGTGTACGCCTGCAAAGTGTCTGTGGTTGGGTATGGGTGAAAGTGAGATTCATGTTCGTATTTTCTTAAAAATGACAAATTATTTTAATGGTCAATGGCGAATGGTGGATGGTGAATCATTCACCATTCGCCATTCACCATTCGCCATTATATTAAGATGCAAATTTAGAATAATCGCTGATACTTAATTCAGATTTGCGTCCGATATATTCAACGTAATTGCCTACCATACTGTTGCTGAGAATAGAGTCAATAATCGTTGTTTCTTCCCCAATGACTGAATTTAAGATAATACTGCCTTCGACTATTGTGTTGTTGCCAATAGAAACATAAGGCCCGATTACGGAATTCCGGATATTTACATTGTCACCAATAAAACAAGGTTGGATGATAACAGAGTCCCGAGATTTGTTGGAAGGAACTATTAGGAGTTCATTTTTCTTGATTTCGAGCATTCTCTTGTTGGCATGTACAACGGCTTCCTTGTTGCCGCAGTCTATCCATTCGTCTATCGTTCCTGTGCGGAACTTGACATTGTTGTTTTTCATATTCTCCAAAACACTCGTCATTTGAAATTCACCTTTCAGTTTGATGTCGTTTTTGATGAGATATTCAATCTCTTCACGCAGTCTTTCACCACTATTGAAGTAATAAATGCCTACAATAGCGAGATTGGAAACAAAGTTTTGCGGTTTTTCAATGAAGTCTGTGATGTAGTTGTTTTGGTCTAGTTTTACGACACCAAATGCCGACGGGTCTTTTACCTTTTGTGTCCAAACGATACCATCTTCTTTCGGATTAAAAATAAAATTAGCACGAAACAGTGTGTCTGCAAATGCTACAATGATATTTCCAGACAAACTGGGTCCGGCACAACCGATTGCATGAGCGATGCCCAAAGGCACATCTTGTTTGTAAATTGTTCCTTTTGCGCCAATAGACTCAGCGACCTCAATAAGTTGACGCTCAACCGCTTCGCCAAATTCACCTGTGATGAAAGCGACTTCTTCAATTTTACCTTTAAATGATTGAGCTAAGTCTTCGACTAAGCGTTGTACGATTGGCTTGCCTGCGACAGCGATGAGTGGTTTTGGGACGGTCAATGTGTGTGGGCGCAAACGTGAGCCTCTACCTGCCATCGGGATGATAATTTTCATAATTGTGTATTGAGTTTTTCGTCGTTTTTTATTGACAATATAGGTTCTATAATTGGTTGTGTTTTCTGTTATTTATCGTGTTCCTGTGCTGCCAAAACCGCCTGCACCGCGTTGAGTCTCGTCTAAGATGCTGACCTCTTCCCACGTGACGCGTTCGTGTTTGGCAATCACCATTTGTGCTATACGTTCAGCGGGCTCAATTGTTTGTGTTTCGTTGGACAAATTGACCAAAATGACCTTGATTTCGCCTCGATAATCGGCATCAATGGTGCCAGGAGTGTTCAAACAAGTCAAGCCTCGTTTGGCAGCTAAACCACTGCGGGGGCGTATTTGCGCTTCAAAACCTTGTGGTAAGGCAATAAATATGCCTGTTGGAATAAGACTGCGTTCAAGAGAACCCAAAGTTATCGGTTCTTCTATGTCAGCGCGCAAGTCCATGCCCGCAGAGCCTTCTGTTTCGTAGTTTGGTAAGGCGTTTTTAGAGAGATTGATGATGTTGACGGTCATAAAATGTTTTTAAAATGATTTAATATTACTGAGGGGACAGCGAAAGTAGTGACTTTATACCATTCTTCGGCTATCTTAAAATCAATTTTTGATTAATTTTTTGTGTAACTATAGTATTGTGCCCCAACTATTATATGATTATGATGACTAATAAAAAAAAACATCAAATTCAATACTTTGGATTTATCGCATCGCGCTTTTTTTTATTTTTAGACACGAATACTGAGGGGGCATTCAATCCAAATCAATATCATCCATACCTTTTTCCTACCTTTGCCTGTCGTAATATAATCAAACATAAAATCAAAATAAAGAAATGAACGAAGTCATCAGACAATTAGAACCCAAAGCCTTATGGCATCATTTTGCGGATTTAAACGCCGTACCTCGCCCCTCAAAGAAAGAAGAACGAGTCATTCAATTCATCAAATCGTTTGGTGAAGCCTTGAAATTGCCCACAACGGTTGATGCGATTGGCAATGTCATTATCAAAAAGCCCGCAACAAAGGGCATGGAATCAAAAGAAACCGTTGTGTTACAAAGCCATCTCGATATGGTGCATCAAAAAAATGCAGACACGACTTTTGATTTTGACACACAAGGCATAGAGATGTACATTGATGGCGATTGGGTAAAAGCCCAAGGCACAACGCTTGGGGCAGACAACGGCATTGGCGTGGCAACGATTATGGCTCTTTTAGTATCAACGGACATTCCTCACCCTGCTTTGGAAGCCTTGTTTACCATTGATGAAGAAACGGGCATGACAGGTGCTTTGGCATTTGAAGGCGGTTTACTCGATGGCAACATCATGCTCAATTTGGATACCGAAGAGGATAACGAACTGACAATCGGTTGTGCAGGAGGTATTGATGTGACAGCAACCGGAACATACCCCTCAGTAAAAACGACGAAAACAGCTGCTTTTCGCATCAAAATCAAGGGTTTAACAGGCGGCCATTCGGGTATGGACATTCACAAAGGACGGGGCAATGCCAATAAATTAATGAATCGCTGCTTACTAACGCTCGTTCAAGATGCTGCCGTTGAGGTTGCTGCCATTGAAGGCGGCAGTTTACGCAATGCCATTCCACGTGAATCGGTAGCGGATATTGTGGTTTCTGACAGCCAAATTGCCCATGTAAAACAAGCCATTGAGCAATATCAAAGCATTTTACAAGCTGAATACGCGACAACTGACCCCAATATTAATATTTCAATAGAAGCTATTGAGACACCCACTCATGTTTTGTCATCTGAGTTTACTTACAAACTCTTGCGGGCTATATATGCGTGTCCAAACGGCATTTACCGCATGAGTCCAGACATTGCAGGCTTGGTACAAACCTCTAATAATGTCGCTCGTATTGTGGTTAAAGACGGTTCTTATGCAATCCTTTGTTTGACACGCAGCTCCGTTGATTCTGAAAAAACAGACTTGCAAATGGCACTTACATCGGCATTCGACCTATTGGGTGCAGAGGTGACATACAGCGGTGCTTACCCAGGGTGGGCACCCAAACCGTCATCGCCTATTGTCAAACTGATGAGCGAATTATATGTGGAACGTTACAACGAAAAACCTTTGGTGAGTGCTTGTCATGCAGGTTTAGAATGTGGCATTTTAGGTACACATTATCCAGATATGCAAATGATTTCGTTTGGTCCTAATATCCATGGCGCACATTCGCCTGATGAACGGGTGCAAATCAGTTCTGTACAGAAATTTTGGGGCTTTTTGTTGGAGATTTTGGTGCGGATACCTGATAAAGGCAAGTCGTAATATCTGTTGCAAATATCGCTGAAACGGGTCGGATACTTTTGAAGTATCCGACCCGTTTTTTGTATCAATAAGGTACTTTTATAACGTATTGCAAAACAATAGTTTAAGGTTTTTGCTTCTTTCCTTTCTTCTTTTTAGGCATAACTGCCGTTGCCGATATTTCAACATGTCCATTGCGTGGCAACGCAGCGACTTGTATGCAGGTTCGGGTCGGAAATCGCGTAGTGAAATAGGTGCGATAAACGGCATTTAAGCGGTCATAATCATTCATGTTTTTAAGGTAAATAATGACGCTGACGACATCATCGAATGTCAAGCCCTTATCCGTCAAAACGTCTTTGATATTTTGCATGGATTGATGCGCCTCTGTCTCAAATGTTTCGTCCATAAGTTTGCCATCTTTTGTCCCTAAATGACCAGAGATAAAGAGAAAACCGTTCGCTTCAATCGCTTTTGAGTAAGGTACTGAGGGGGGCGTTGTTTGACCTAAAAGGCATGCAGATAAAGCCATGAAGAGGCATAAACTTAGAAAGACCGTTTTCATTGTTTGCTATTTTAAATGAGTGAAATACAAGGCGTAAGTTCTACAATTTAGATGAAAGTGAGCATTATTGAGCATATAAAAAAATGAGCGTTGAACCAATTGACGGTTCAACGCTCATCCTAAAAGTGGTTTTTAAGAATAAAATTACTTCAAACCCAACTTCTTTTTCACCATTTCACTCACATCATCGCTTTCAGATGCGAATAAGGTATTGCCTGTGCTGCTGTCAAAAATAGCTTGATAACCACCCTCTTTTCCAATAGCGTCCAAAGCCTCGTCGAGTTTAGCGAGAATGGGCTGGAGCAATTGACGACGCAAGTTCGCGATGCGTTGGTCGATTTCCTGCGAGTAATTTTGAAGAACTTCTTGCTTTTGTTTCAAGTCCTCCTGCCGTTTTTGAATTTGGACTTGCGATAGTGTGCCAGCGTTATAGGCTTCAACAAAAGTCTTGTATTCCGTTTCAAAAACCTTACCTGCCGAGTCTCCTTTAGCCACTAATTCATTGCGATAAATGACCAAACCACTATCAGCTTTAGCAGCATCGGGCATCAAAGCCAAGATGTTTCCAGAGTTCAAATGCCCAATCTTTTGAGCCGTCATGGCTTGTGTCGCCATCATGAGTACCGTTAATACAAGAACGATTTTACTTATTTTCATTGTCAAAATTTAATTATTTGCTAATTCATTACATAATATAGACGTAAAACGGGGCGAAAGTAGCGTTTTATTTGATAATTGGTTGTGTTAATTTTAGGATTTTAAACCTTTAACATAACGTTTGATACCCCTCAGTATAAAGCGTATAGACGTAAAACATTGTTAAAAGTCGCAGCATTGACACAAGTTTTACAATACATAAGAATCATTGTACGAATTCAGTAGGCGATAAAACAATATGGGTCATAAGCCCATCGCTTATAACCCATGTTGTCCTATTTTAATATGCAAAAAGGCTTAACGTTTTCTTCTTTTGCTTTTCCGAGTATCCACATCTGCTTCAGTTAGCGTACAGACAAAGCCGTTTTCAGTCATTTTCCAAGAACGGACAGTGCTGTCAAAACAATAGTCATCGTTATCATCATCGTCGTCTCTGTCAATAGAATGAATGACACTTGTTGTGTTTTTGTTATACCTAATGACTTTGCCATCAGGCACTTTGAGCGTTAAATCAACGCTTTGTCCCCGCCATTTAGTCCCTTTTGGTATCCGAAATGACTCCCCAACGGTCAAAACATTGCCTGATAGGGATGGGGTGTATTGGATGCTTTTTGCAAACCTTTGGGCTTCATCAGACGAAGAGCCTTGCGATTTTAAGTTGCTAACCAACTCAAATTTACCATTGTCGCTGCGTTCAATACGCATACCAACATCGAAATTGACAAGGTATTCGTCAGACACATAGAGGTCGCCGAAGTTGATGCCGCCATGTGTTTTGTTCAAATCGACTGCAATATCTAAGGTGTCAATATTAGAAATATTTAGCTCCTGTGTATTGTCATAGCTATAAGCAAAGTTTTTAGCCACCGAGCCACCAATGGAAATAAGAGCGAAAAAATTGATAGCCAAAAACGTCCAAAGTCCAATAATAACACCGTTACCCGCTTCCCGCTTATACACAAGGCGACGAATTGCCAAAATCAACAACGCAGAAATAGATGCCATTATCGCAAAGGCATTGAAGCCTGCCCAAGTCGTTTTCCACCCTTCATCGGTGATATAACCTAATATTGGAGATCCCATACTGGCGGCAATGGTCAAGCCAAACCATGATATAAGCATAAAAATAACCAAAACAATCGCTATTAAGATACCGAAAACTCGACCCACGCCCCCCAAACCCGATAATAAGGCTTTGAGTACATTGCCAACATTGGTTACAATTTGCTGTACTTGATGTTGAAAACGCTCTTGATTCTCTGGTTTGCCAAACTCATTGACCTTTTCAGAGAACTTCTCGAAACTGGTTTCAACGGTTTTCGCAATGTTATTGACATCAATAGGCTGCCCCTGCATAGCCAAACGGTCGGCAGTCGTCTTTGCAGACGGCAAAACCGCCCACAAAATGACGTAAAGGATAAAACCTGAGCCACCGAAGAAAAACAAGACTGCCCAAGCAATGCGTAACCACACCACTTCAATGCCAAAATAAGCTGCCAGACCCGAACAAACACCACCGATCATCTTATGCGCATCATCGCGGAACAAGCGTTTACCTGTTTGGAACGGCGTACCGCCTGTCGTCGAGCTTGATTTTTTAGACCCCTCAGTATTTGAACTATCAGAAGCCTGAGATGCTGTTTCGTCAAGGGATTCTGCACCGAAGTCTTCGGGTTTACCCATGACACTGACGGCATTTTTGACATCTTGATGCGTCACGATGCCCCGTTTGCCCATACCCTCTTGGATGAGTTCCGCTAAACGCGCTTCGATGTCGTTCATAATTTCATCATATCCTTCCGATGCTCGAAAGTGATTATGAAGCGATTGTAAATAGTTTTCTAACATTCGGTAAGCTTCGTCGTCAATCGTAAACGGCAAACCTCCGAGATTGATATTGAGTACTTTATTCATTTTCTTTTTTGATTATGGATGATAGATTGTTGAATCTCAAATCCGATTTTTACTTGTTAAAGTATTGATTTTTAAAGCTTTTTCTTTGACATACTGAGGGGGTGTGTTTTTAATCGTCTAAAAACAATTTATCTACAGAGCCGACAAAGTCGCGCCATGCTTCCAATAGTTCCCCACGGAAGCTGCGTCCAGCGTCTGTAATTTTGTAATATTTGCGCGGCGGTCCCGCGTCAGACTCCTGCCATGAGTAGCCTAAATGACCCGAATTTTTGAGCCTTGTCAACATCGGGTACAATGTTCCTTCGACGACTTCGATGCCCACACCATTCAAAAGCTCTCTGATGGTAGCGGGATATATCTCGTCGTGCGCGGCGATAATGGAGAGGACGCATAGCTCCAGAACTCCTTTTCGCATTTGCTGTTTTGCATTTTCTGTATTCATGGTGCAAAGATATGGTTATTGTAAGGTATTATGCAACACATGGTACTGTGCTTTGGTAGATTTTTTTTGAGGTTTCGTCGAGAGTTGCGAAATTTTTTATGATTGTTAGCGGATTCACCTAAAAATATTTGGAAAAGGTTATCCAATGAGATAACTTTGCAGAATGAGAAAACTCATTGCATATAAACGATATTTTTTGGATTTTTACGAAAATCAAACCGATGACGTTCAAAAAAAGATTGAATGGACATTGGGGTTAATGCGTGATTTACCTAAGATTCCTGAAAAATATTTTAAGCATATCGAAGGAACAAAAGGTTTATATGAGGTCAGGGCTCAAGTCGGTAGTAATATCTATCGCATTTTTTCTTTTTTCGATAAAGGTCAAATTGTCATATTAGGCAATGCTTTTCAGAAAAAAACACAGAAAACACCTAAGGAAGAAATCAAATTAGCACTAAAAATTATGGCTGAATATTTCAGCGAAAAATCTTAATATTATGGAAAAAGCAGTAAATATTACAACATTCGAAGAAATTCTTGACCGTAAATACGGTGAACGAGGTACTTCAAACCGGGAACAATGGGAACAGGAATTTGAAGCCTTTAAAATTGGTGTTCTCATTGAAGAAGCACGACTTAAACTGAATTTAACACAACAAGACCTTGCTGACCGTTGTGGTACTTCTAAATCATATATTTCACGTATTGAAAACAATGCTTCTGATATAAGGCTTTCAACTTTGATGCGTATAATTAACAAGGGATTTGGTGGAAAACTGATGATTTCTCTTGATTTGGTTTCATAATATTGAATGTTACAGTTCAATAAACAGGCATCATCCACTAATCGTAGCTGATGCCTGTTTCATTTTTACATTTCTCAACAATTATTCGGCTCAACAACCTAAATTTGGCATTCTAAAATCGTCAAACAGCATAATGCCCGATTTCAATAAAAATTTCATACAAACCCTCGCGTCTCTCAATGCGCAACAACGTGTGGCTGTTGAACACATTGACGGACCGACCCTCGTTATCGCTGGTCCGGGAACGGGCAAAACGCATATCCTTGCCGCACGTATCGGGCAGATTTTGACCGTTACCGATACGCAGCCTTATAATATATTGTGTCTGACCTTTACCGATGCAGGTGTACAAGCGATGCGTGAACGTCTGATGTCGCTAATTGGACCTGCAGCACACAAGGTGCATATCAGCACTTTTCACTCGTTTTGCAACCGTGTGATTCAAGACAATCTCGATTTGTTTGGGCGACAAGACCTCACGCAGCTTGATGAATTAGAACGTCGTCAAATCATTCGTCAATTGCTCGACGAATTGCCGCATGAACATGCGCTCAAACGGGGGCGTGGTTCAGACATTTATTTTTATGAAAAACACCTTGCCGACCTTTTCAAATTGATGAAAACCGAAGCTTGGACCCCTCAGTATATTAGCCAAAAAGTGGATGATTGGTTAGAATATTTGCCACAAAATCCTGATTTTCAATACAAAATCAATAAAAAAGGGCTGTTTTCAAAAGGTGATTTGAAAACAGAAACCATTGCGGATGAAGTTGAAAAGATGGAAAAACTCAAAGCGGCGACGCAACTGTATTACCGTTTTGAAGCCCTCAAAGCGGCGGCAAACCGCTACGATTTTGACGATATGGTACTGTGGGTGATAGATGCATTTGATAGATTCCCTTTTTTACTGAGGGGGTATCAAGAGCAGTTTTTGTACTTTTTGGTAGATGAATTTCAAGACACAAACGGCTCACAAAACCGCATTTTGAGTCAACTCATCGGTTTTTGGGAGCAACCCAATATTTTTATTGTCGGTGACGACGACCAAGCTATTTATGAATTTCAAGGCGCAAGGCTTAAAAGTTTGGTTGATTTTTATGAGACTTACAAAAAAGATGTAAAAGTTGTCGTCTTAAAAGACAATTATCGTTCATCTCAAAACATTCTCGATGCAGCACGTAATACCATTGAAAACAATATTTTACGCATTTTAAATAATATTCAAGGTTTAAATTTAGAAAAAAATCTCATCGCAAAAGGTCCTGTTTCAGAATCGACAATAACACCTCAAATCATTGAATATCCGAACCGTACCCACGAAGTTATCGACATTGTTCAGCAAATCGAAGCCTTAAACAATTCTGATACCCCCCTCAGTACAACAGCCATAATTTATGCCCGACATCGCCAAATCGAGCCATTTATTGCACTTTTTGATAAACGGGGTGTGCCCTATACCGTTCGTCGTGCGCTCAATGTTTTGGATGATTCTTTGATTCAAAATTTAAGGCTCTTGCTCACTTACATCGCTTTGGAAAGTCGGCAACCGTTTAGTGGTGAGTATTTGTTGTTCAAAATTCTAAATATGCGTTTTTTAGAAATTTTGCAACACGATGTTTTAAAACTGACGACCTATTTAGCAAAGAAAAACCCTTCTGATATCATTGCGCGGAACGAAGCAACAGAAGGGGATATTGAAACTGCGATTGAAAAAAATAGTCATGTAAAAATGACATGGCGTGAAACAATCGCTCAATTACCCAGAATTAAATTTTTAGACAAAAATAAAATCACAACTTTTTCAACACATCTTGAATCATGGATTGCGGCAGTTGGCAACGACCCTTTACCTGTTTTGATTGAACATATTCTGAATCAAAGTGGCTTATTACCTTGGATTTTGAAGGAAGAAAACAAAACAGAATACACGCAAATTATTTACACTTTTTTTGATTTTGTTAAAAATGAAACCGCTAAAAGACCCCGTTTAAGCCTTGAAGATTTTTTGAAAACGTTGAATTTGATGGATTCTAACAATATTCGTTTAGAATTTATCAAAAACACCGTTGCCAAAGACGGCAGTAATCCTGTTGTTTTGACAACCGCACATTCTGCAAAAGGCTTAGAATTTGACCGAGTTTTTATTGTTGATGCCGTAAAAACGGAATGGGAAGAAGCACGAAGTGGCGGCCTTTATCGTTTCAAACTACCTGAATCGCTCACTTTTACAGCAGAAGCCGATGCTACGGAAGCAAGAAGGCGGCTTTTTTATGTGGCAACAACAAGGGCAAAAGAGCATTTGACCGTCAGTTATGCCCGAACAGACGGGCGTGGCAAAGGCTTGATGCAAACCCAATTTTTAGATGAAATGAACGCCCCTGCCCTTGAAAAAAGGCAACTTGATGATGATGCCGTTTTAGACAGTCAAATAGCTTTGCTTACTGAGGGGGTCGAAATTGAAGCCGATTTGCTTGAAAAAGCCTTTGTTAAAAACGTTTTGAAGGATTTCCAGCTCTCAATTTCGGCGCTCAATGCGTATTTGGATTGTCCGTTGAGTTTTTATTTTTCGTATATCTTAAAAGTGCCTTCGCAACCGAGTGAATATTTTCAATATGGCGAAGCGGTGCATTTTGCTTTGCGCAAACTGTTTGGTGAGATGTTGCGGTCAAAAGAAAAGCAATTCCCAAGCAGTGATGAATTTGTGAACTATTTTGAGACAGATTTGCAGCGCCGCCGCCCGTTTTTTGACGATGCCGATTTTGAAAGACGTTTAGAAACAGGTGTCACCAATTTGAGATCGTACTATAACCAATTCGTGCATAAATTCCCAAAAACTGTGGTTGTTGAAAAAACACTTGTTGCAGAAATTGAAGGCGTACCTATACGGGGTATTTTGGATAAAATCGAATATCGAGTAGATGGTTCGGTGCATATTGTGGACTATAAAACGGGTAAACAAGCCGATGAAAAACTGCGTCGCCCGTCAACACGCAATCCATTGGGTGGTGATTATTGGCGGCAATTGGTGTTTTATAAATTGTTGTATGAAAATTTTAGAGCCAATTTGATACGTGTCACTTCGGGTGAAATCAGTTATGTGGAAGCCGATGTACGTGGTCATTTTAAAACAAAAACGTTTGATTTTGAGCCAAAAGACAGCCAAATACTGAGGGGTCTCATTTCGGAATCTTGGGAACGGATTCAAGCACAGGATTTCAAAGGTTGTGGTAAAAAAACGTGTGCATGGTGCAATTTTATGAAAAATAATAAGCCATTAGGCTCTTTTAGAATTGAGAGAAATGAATTTTTAGATGACCAATAACGTGAATAAGATGAAACGAATAATATTTTTTTTAAGCCTCATGGCTTTTGCTGCTTGTACCGAAATTTCACCTGTCGTTCCTTCATTAGGCGACAAAAAGGTGTTGGTTGAGGAATTTACAGGCGTTCGATGCGTCAATTGTCCTGCGGGAGCTGCAGAATTAGAGAATTTGAAAAGCATTTATGGCGACCGTTTGGTCATCGTGAGCATACATGCAGGAGACTTTGCGCCACCTTATTCCGATTCAAAATATGATTTCAGAACGGCCGAAGGCACGGCTTTGGAGGCGTGGTTAGGTGTGCCTTTGGGTTATCCAACGGCAGTGGTCAATCGCAAAAAATTTGATGGGCAACGCTCTTTGCAAGTGACAAAAGCGAATTGGGCGGGTTTGGTTGCCGATGAATCTAAGTCGGTTTCATTGTTAAATTTGGCGATTAACAAAAAATATACAAAGGATTCACGTGATTTGACCATGACTGTTACACTTATTCCAACCGATAAACTGCCAGATGACTTGCGTTTAAGCGTATTATTGACGGAAAATGACGTTGCTGACCAACAAGAAACGCCACAGGGAAAAAAATCGGATTATATACACAAGCACGTTTTGCGTCGCGTCCTTTCAGGCGATGCAAAAGGTGTTGTACTCAACGGTGCTTTGTCTTGGACAGGCAATTTTAAAGTGCCAACTAATTGGGTCGCTGAAAAATGTCAACTTGTTGTGGTTGCACATCGTGGAGGCGATATTAAAGACGTATTGCAAGTTTCAGAGATTAAGTTGATGGATTAAAATTATAATTTAATAATCCTTAAAAAGCTGCTCAACACGATGGAGTGGCTTTTTTTTTAAATTTTTTTAGGCATTTTAATAAATAAGTCATTTTTTCTATGAAAATTTAGTCCTTGTGAAAAGTTGTTACAATTCATAATGACGTGTAGCTTTTTTTTGTCATTCTGAACGAAGTGAAAGAATCTGTATAAATGATTGAAAATGAATATTTTATATAGATTCTTTCACTTCGTTACTAATGAACAACATCTTAAACGTTGGCAGGGTTGCGAACCCTGCCAACGTTTAAGATGTTGTTCATTCCGTTTTAAGCACCATTTTTTTATGGTGGTTTTCCTCTGAATGACAAAAAAAAATACATTGCTTGCC
>JAYVFS010000113.1:0-13583 GCA_043772905.1 Saprospiraceae bacterium
CTCTCACTCTCACTCTCGCTCTGTTTTCAGTACCCGGAGCGGGACTTGAACCCGCACAACCGTAATGGTCACAGGATTTTAAGTCCTGCGTGTCTACCATTCCACCATCCGGGCAAAAATTTTCTTGCAGTCTTGCAGGTCTTGCCAATTGTGAAGATAGAATCGGTGGGCAAATCTAAGACAAATTATTATTAATTGAAACAGCTTAAAGTAAAAAGGCTGCGCCGATGGCAGCCCTTTTCATTATAATGCAAATTACTTTACAAGAACAGGCTTGCCTAACCCAACTTTTTCAAGGTTCTTAAGCTGTGTTTTGGCATCGCCTACAACAACATAATACATCCTTGATGGATCGATATACTTATTCGCCAGTTCCAGCTGCTTTTCAATTGTTAAACTTTTAACAAATGCCTCTTCCTGTTTGATATAATCTGCCGGCAGATTATATGATGTCATTGTACCTAACATTCCCAACAGACTTCCGAGGGTCTCAAACCGGAGAGCATTACCTTTAATAAGAGCATCCTTTGTGAAATCAATATACTCCTGTGGCATTGTCTTCCGATACTTTTCCATTTCGGTCTTGAAGATGGTCACTGATTCGAGAGTTGAGTTTGTCCTTACCCTGGATGAAGCGTTGAAATATCCATAGTTTTTAAATCCTGAAATGGAGGATCGGGCACCATAGGTAAAGCCTTTTTCTTCCCTGAGGATAAGATTAAAAACGCCATTAAATGATCCTCCGAGTTTATAGTTGGCAACATAAGCAGGATAATAATCAGGGTTGGTTCTTGGTAAGGAGGGTCCCCCAATAGCAATGACAGACTGTTTGCCACCGGGAAAATCAACAAAATAGATCGCGGATTTTTCAGGAGCAAGAGGCACTTTTAGTTCAGGAAGTATGACCTCTTTAGGATGCCATCTCTGACTAAGGCCGACAAACGCGGTTTCAACTCTCGGTTGATCAACATCTCCTGCTACAAGAAGCTTACTTATTGAAGGAGAAAAATACTTATCATAGAAAATTTTCAGATCATCAATTGTTATGGAATTCACTGTAGTCTCTGTTCCTGAAGATTCAATAGCAAGAATATTATTCACTCCGAAAATAAGTTTATTGAGATTAGTTGAGGCGAGATAATCAGGACTTGCCTGGTTTCGTTTGAGGGTGTTGATAATCCTGCTTTTTGCCAGTTCAAATTGTTCGTCATCCCATCTGGGTTCAAGAAGAATTTCCTCCACAAGTGCAATCGTTTTTTCAAAATTCTTAGTAAGGGTGCTTACATTTATTGTAATATCTTCATCACCTGAAGAAACTCTGATTGATGCACCCAGGAGACCAATAGCATCTTCAAGTTGTTGGGGTGTTTTGTTTTTCGTTCCTTCATTCATCATTGAGGCAACAAGATTGGCAATACCTGCTTTATCCAGGTCTTCAGCCATATGCCCGCCATCTATTACAATGGAATACTGAACGAGTGGGAGTTCGCTCTGTTTGATACCCCATACTTTAATGCCATTGCTCAGTGAGGATGTCCAGACCTGAGGTATTATAACTGATGGATCAGTACCTCTCGAAGGCATAACAGAACGGTCGAATTTTGCCGGTGTTTTAACGATTGGTTCTTCAACAATTGCATCAGTTTTAACCTCTGCCGCGTTGGTTACATCTTCTTCAATTATACCGGCATTAACAGAACCTTCAACGATCAGATTTACCTGACCTTTAGGAACAAAACTGGTTTGTATAAAGTTTTTATCCTTTATGTACTTTTCATAGACATTTTGTATGTCATCCATAGTAACTGCCTGAATAGCTGCAAAATCTTTTTTGTAATATTCCGGATCGTCGGTGTTCATGGTATATTCTGCAAACTGGAATGCCTTCCCCTGAACGCTTGCAAATGAGTTATAGAAACGGGTTTCATATCCGGCTTTTATCCTTTTCAGATCATCTTCGGTGAAACCATCAATTTCAAATTTTTCAAACCCTTCATAAATTGCTTTCTCAACGTCGGTAAGGTTAACTCCCGGGTTAGCAGCAACTGAGATCATAAAACTTCCGGCTAACTCCTGTGAGCCATTTCTTGTCATAACCCTTGATGTGAGCTTCTTCTCTTTTACCAGAACAACATAGAGGGGAGCCTTTTTAGTATTAGCCAACAGGTCGCCAAGAAAATTGAGGGCGTATGAGTCTTCTGAGTATCTCTCAAGAGTTGGAAATACCATAGTCAACTGGGGCGCTTTAGCAAAAGTGTCTTGATGATAAAGCTTAACAGTTGATGCAAGTGTTACAGGTATTGCACCTCTCATTTCAATATTTTCTCCGGAAGGTATTTCACCGAGATATTTTTCTACCAGGGCTTTTACCTCTTCCTTGTTAATATCACCTGAAATGACCAGAGTAGCATTATTTGGAGCATAGAATTTTTTATGGAAAGCTCTCACATCCTCAACGGTAGCGCTTCTAAGATCTTCCATTTCTCCAATAACACTCCAACTGTAAGGATGTCCTGCAGGGTAAAGATTTTTTGCAATAAGCCCTGAATTAAATCCATATGCAGCATTATCGACACTCTCGCGTTTCTCGTTCTGAACAACATTCTGTTGATTTACCAGTGCATTCTTTGTGACAGTATTGGTAAGATAGCCCATCCTGTCCGATTCCATCCAGATAGCCATTTCAAGCGCATTTTTCGGAACAATCTCATAATAGTTTGTTCTGTCCTGGCTCGTACTGCCATTTAATGTTCCACCTGCTCCCTGAATATTTTTAAATAACTGATCTTCACCGACATTCTCAGACTTCTGGAACATCATGTGTTCAAATAGATGGGCAAACCCGGTCTTCCCCGGAACTTCACGGCTTGATCCAACATGGTAATATAGGGCAAGCGCTGCAATCGGATCTGATTTATCTTCATTAAGAACAACTGTCAGGCCATTGGCCAATGTGTACTTCTCAAATGGGATTGATAACCCTTGCTCTTTGTTTTGGGGTTTACATGAGAAAAAGGCGACGATCATTAAGATCATGATCAGGGAAAAAGATTGTTTCATAGTTAATTGATTAAGGGTTAGTTCAAACTAATAATGTATGAAAGTCGAAAGTTAAACAATTTACAATATGTTGAACAGATATAACCAGCCAAATCTGGTTGAGGGTTATATTAAAATGAAAAAGGCTGCATTCACAGCCTTTTCTCAGAGCGGGAGACGGGACTCGAACCCGCGACCCCGACCTTGGCAAGGTCGTGCTCTACCAACTGAGCTACTTCCGCATTTTTTACTCTTCATTAACGCTTTTGTTAATTGCGATGCAAATATAGAACATTTGAAAACGAATGACCAAACTTTTTAAAAACTTTTTTCTAGAATACTTTTTGTCTTTTTTATAAATCGCTGACAATCAGTTATTTGCATCATAAAAAAAATTAAAAAAAAGAATCTGAACGACTATCCTTCAAAAGCCTTTGTCAATTCTTCTTTATCATCAAAAGGATGCTTAACACCATTAATTTCTTGGTATTTCTCATGCCCTTTACCTGCTAAGAGTATAATATCACCCTTTTGCGCCAATTTAACGGCTGTACGGATTGCTTGCCGACGGTCAGCGATTTCTAAGACCTTAGACATGTCTTTGGCAGTAATATCAACCTTCATCTGCTCGATGATACTGAGGGGGTCTTCTGAACGTGGATTATCGGATGTGAGAATCAAAGTATCGCTCATCGTCGCGCCAATTTTGCCCATAATACGCCTTTTGGCAGGGTCTCTATCGCCTCCTGCCCCTGTGAGCGTAATAATTTTTTGGTTGTCTTTCCGGAAATGACGAATGGTTTCCAAAACGTTTTCTAAAGCATCGGGCGTATGTGCATAGTCAACAATGCCTATAACATCTTTTTGGACATCATGTATATAATCAAAACGTCCTTCCGCACCTTTCAGATTTGATAAAATCGTCAATATTTCCAATTTATCAGCACCCATCAAAACCGCTGTTGCATAAACGGTTAAGAGATTGTAAGCATTAAATTCACCAATCATACGGGCATAAAACTCATGCCCATCCATGTCAAGGTGCAATCCTACAATACCATTTTCTATGATTTTTGCTTTAAAATCTGCGATTTTTCTAAGGGCATAACTGTGTTTTTGGGCTTTTGTATTCTGCAACATGAATTTTCCGTTACGGTCATCATGGTTTGTTAAAGCAAATGCAGTCTTGGGTAAATGGTCAAAAAGCAGTTTTTTGGCATCGCGATAGCTCTCAAAGGTCTTATGATAATCGAGGTGGTCATGTGTGATATTAGAAAAAACACCGCCCGCAAATTGAATCCCCGCTACCCTATTTTGCGCCAAAGCATGACTCGAGACTTCCATAAATGCAAAATGACACCCCTCAGTAACCATATCAAAAAACAGTTTTTGAAGGGCAATTTGGTCGGGTGTTGTATGTGTCGAATGCAATATTTTGCCCGCTACTCGATACTCTACTGTTGAAACCAAACCACATTTATAGCCCAAACCTGTAAACAAATCGTAAAGCAAAGTCGCTGTCGAGGTTTTACCATTCGTACCCGTAATACCTATAACTTTAAGATTTTCTGTCGGATTATCATAAAAATTAGCCGCCATTTCACCCAAAGCGGCAGCAGCATCAGCAACTTTTACAAAAGTAATATCGCCTATTGATTCAGGCATTTCTTCACAAACAATGGCTTTTGCACCGCCATCAATGGCTTTTTGAATAAAATTATGACCGTCCACTTGCGTACCACGTACCGCCACAAAAAGGCAATCGGTTTCTACTTTTCGGCTATCAAAAACGATTTTAGAGATGTCTTGGCTCATATTGCCGCGACTTTCGAGGATTTTAATACCCCTCAGTATATGCGTTAAATGCTTCATTTTTTTAGTCCAATTTTATTGAAATCACATTGCCTGGATAAGCCACCGTACCTGGATTTAGGGATTGAGCTGCCACTTTGCCATAGCCACTAAACGAGACACGCAAACCGCGGTTTTCAAGCAAATACAAAGCATCTTTTAGCCCCATGCCCACCACTGAAGGCACTTGTTTTTTACTGCCAACATTGCGTGGCAAAACGTTCAAGGTATCATTTCTCGGTCTCAAAGCAGACCAATCATCTTCTTTTATACCACCGATTTCGTGTTTTAAACCCACATTTTGAAGCATTTTCAGCAAATCCCCTTTAAAACCAACGTCGTCAGGTAGAAAAGCAGGCGATGCCACAGGTTTTCCTTTTTGGTTCAAAGGTTCGCTTAAAGCTATGTTTGAAGAAATGAGTTTATCCGCAATTTCACGAAATACAGGAGCAGCGACAACACCACCATAATGCCCTGATTTAGGTTTTGAAATCATGACAATACACGAATAAATAGGGTTTTCAGCTGGAAAATAACCTACGAAAGACCCCAAATATCCACCAGTGTGCTTACCCGGTTTGTCTTTGGAATAGTTGAGTTGAGCCGTTCCCGTTTTACCCGCAAAACGATATTGAGAGGTACGTAAATGGTAAGCCGTGCCACCTGGCAATTCGACAACAGATTCTAAAAGTTCACGTGCTTGAGCAAGCGCATCGGGTGATGCAATACGTTTATTAACAATAGTCGGTTTAAAATATTTTTGTGTTTCGTTATATCTTCTAATTTCACTGACCAGATAAGGCTTCATCATAACACCATTGTTTGCAACAGCATTATAAAAAGTCAATAACTGTAAAGGGGTGATTTCCAACTCATAACCGACGCTCATCCACGGCAATGTAATCCCACTCCATGTCGCATCATCTGCGTTTTTGATATTAGGTGGTTGCTCACCTTCCAACTCAATGCCTGTCGGAATCGTCAAATTGAAATCTCGAAGATGTTTAATGTATTGCTGGCGTTTATCGTTATAATAGCCGTAAACCAATTTAGAAACACCGACATTGGACGAAGCAGAAAAGGCTTCTTTGACTGTCATCAAATTTTTCTTCGCTTTTTCATGGTCTTCTAAGAACACATCAGAGTATTTGTGTCGTCCACCCTCAATATCGACGGTATCACTCAAACGCACCGCTTTGTCTTCTAAAAGTGCCAACAGTGAAGCCAATTTGAAGGTCGAGCCGGGTTCAACACGCACACCTACGGCATAGTTGTAGTCCTCCCACCAACCGTCTTTTGTACGGCTCACATTAGCAATGGCTTTAATTTTTCCTGTTTTTACTTCCATCACGATAGCCGTTCCGTGTTCTGCTTGAAAGGTTTCACACGACCGAATGAGTGCCGTTTGCGTAATGTCTTGTGTATTTACATCTAATGTCGTTACCACATCGTCGCCGTTTCGAGGCTCAATGTCCGTTAAATCTTGAAGCGGCACCCACACGTCATTACCCACTCGTATCATGGGAACATTCTCTTTACCACCGCTCAATTCCTTATCATAACGGCCTTCCAAACCGATTTTCAAATCGTCTTTAGTGTAACCTAAAGTCCTGAGTGCCAACATTTTAAAAGGATGTTCGCGTCGATTTGTCCTTATCCCAATAAAGCCATTTGAACGCCCTCCACGAAAAACAGGAAATGTTTTAATAATCGCTAATTGGTCAACTGTTATATCCTTAGCGATGAGTTCGTAACGGCTTTTTGCTTGAAAATGCGTCCATAGATAGTTTCGCCATTCATCAATCGAACTCTTTTCAGGAGTCAAATAAGTTGTTAGACACCAAGCGAGCGAATCGAGGCTTTTGACAAATTCTTCTTTGCTCAATCCGTCAGCACCAAAATCCATCCGAATTTCAAAATACGGAATTGACGTTGCCAACAGCGAACCATCTTCCGCAAGGACATTCCCGCGTTCACCGGGTACTTCGCGGTTTTGGATATAGCGTCTGTCTGCCTCCTTGCGCCATCTATCACCTTCGCGGGTCACTATCATAAATGCTTTGAAGAAGATCGTCATGGCTGCCAGAACAATAATAACAGCAACCAAATAAACCCGACCTAAAACATTGTCTCTAAAATTGACTATTGCCATGATAAATATTTCTTTTTATACCCCCTCAGTATTAAGTCACTCTACTATAATGCGTTTAGTCCGTTGATTTGAAGCACGCAAACCAAACGGTTCAACACGTTTCTCTATATCAGACTGTTTGGTGGAAAGCATCACATCTGCCTTTGCGCCATTATATCGCCATTTCAAATCTTTGATATCTTTCTCTAACAATTGTATTTGTCGCACTTGTTTATCCGCAAAGTTTGAATTGGCGATATAAATTAAACTAATAAAAAATAAAAAAAACACAAATGGTATGTTGCCAAATACCCAATCTGACATCATTGTGCCTAAATGCGTATAGTCTTTTAGTGGACGTGCCATGTTGTTTTTATTTAAAATTAAACAATTTTATTTTTAATTCTTTTCTGCAATTCTTAATTTCGAAGAACGTGAACGTGGATTATTTCTTATTTCTTCAGGCGAAGGTTCAATCGGCTTTTTAGTTATCAATGTGAACGGGCGTGTGATGTTACCATAAAAATCAGTTTCTAATTCACCCTCGAAGTTACCACTTTTCATAAAATTTTTCACAATTCGGTCTTCAATTGAATGAAAAGTTATGACAACTAAACGTCCACCAACAGATAAAACCTCTAAACTTTGTTGTAAAAAATCCTTCAAAGCACCGATTTCATCGTTCACTTCCATGCGCAAAGCCTGAAAAACTTGTGACCGATAGCGTATTTTGTCGCCCATACTGAGGGGGTCAGTTACTGCCAAAAGGTCACTGATATTGTAATACGATTTGCCGACGCGCGCCGCAACAAGGGCATTTGACAGCGTGCGAGCGTTGCGTACTTCACCGTATTCACTCAATAATTTTTGTAGATTTTCAGCCGTATAAGTGTTCAAAATCTGAGCTGCTGTCTTGCTTTCTCCTTGATTCATGCGCATATCTAAAGGAGCATCGAAGCGATAAGAAAAGCCCCGATCAGCTTCATC
The DNA here is from genome assembly GCA_043772905.1 of Saprospiraceae bacterium. Taxonomy (GTDB): domain Bacteria; phylum Bacteroidota; class Bacteroidia; order Chitinophagales; family Saprospiraceae; genus JAAFJT01. Next base: position 8,009 of record JAYVFS010000113.1, read on the forward strand.
GAACTGATGAGATGAGACACCTAAATCCGCCAAAATGCCATCAACGCGACGAATGGCAGTAAAGCGCAACATGCGTTTCAGTTCTCTAAAATTATGATTTAGAAAGATAAATCGCTCGTCCTCAATGATTTGCGAACGCACATCATCGTCTTGATCAAAGCCGACGAGTTTACCTTTGTCGCCAAGCCCTTCCAGTATCAAGCGACTATGACCACCACCACCAAAGGTAGCGTCAACATAAACGCCATCTGGGCGCATGTTCAAAGCCGTTACAGCTTCATCGAGTAAAACAGTTGTATGGTAAGTTGACATAATATTATAAAATTGAGCGACAAGGTAGGCTTTTCCGTTAAAAAAAAATTCCGGATTCTGACTGACTCCCTATTTTTTCAAAAAAAAATTAGAAATCAACAAAATCCGGAATCCGTAAAATTGGATAAAAATTAAAATGTAAGATATCGTGTTTCACAGTGTGAGGTGTGTACTAATTTGTGTGTGTAAGAAAAAAAACAATGTGGTTTTGTGTGCAAAAATTTTGGTTGATAGAATTATTCGCTTCGGTTACCCAAAACTTTCTGGGCTAATTCTGCCATCGTCGTATCGCCGCCATTCATCATGTCTTCATACGCCGCAGCTTCCCAGATTTCAATCTTATCGCCATAGGCGTTTAAAATAACTTCTTTTTCTAATCCTGCGAATTCACAGAGCCTTTTGGGAACGAGAATACGCATTTGGTCATCCATTTCAATATCTGTCGCGCCATTATGAAATCGGCGAAGAAATTGTCTTGTATCGTTATCGTAAGTATTTAGTTTCTCAAAATCTTTTACCGTTGCCTCCCAAACTTCAATAGGATAAAGCGTCAAATGTTTTTCAAAACCCTTATTCAGTACAAAATGAAAGTTGTCGCGCTCGCCCAATTTCTTTAAAAGTGACGAAGGCAACCGAATGCGTCCTTTAGCATCCATCGAACAATCATATTCACCGCGTAGGTTGAGCATTTTTAGTTGATTAAAAGCCTCCCATCAATCCTCATAATTTATGATAAAATGCATTGATTGTTGTTCGGCTGTTGCTTTATGGTTCAAAAGTAAGACCATTTTCCCACAATTGCCCACATTCTCCCACTTATTTTTTCAAAAAAACTTATCCACATTTCCACATTTTGAACAATATATTGACATTCAGCGTTTTATAAGTTAGACAAATTTTTATCGTTGAAAAAAAATTATAAATCAATAACCTTTTTTATTGTGCTTCATAAATAATTTAAAAATACTGATGATACTGAGGTGTCTTTTTTTTACTTTGGTTCGTAAAAAAGCATAAAAAATGACGGCTTTTGAGAAACCGTCATTCTATTTTTACTCAAAAAGGGAGATTGGTGGTAAAAAGTGGAAATTTAATAGCTATTAGTGGTGAAAAGTGGAAGCATATAAAGATTTTCCACTCAATTGATTCACCTGCTCACTTTTACAACTTTTTTTGAAATGAAAAGCTCAAACTTATTGACCATAACAATCGGGTATGTGCCATCTTGAGCTTTCGATATATCTATTTTAACTTCTCTATCATCTAAATTTATGTCTTTTTCAAAAACAAGTACTCCTTTATAATCAAAAACACGTATTTTTTTGTAGTTATATATCGCCTCCCAACGCACTTTATATGTACCTATTGAAGGATTTGGCGAAATAAACAAGTTTTTCATCTCAATATTACCAGTTGAACCGCCACTATCTTTTTTTTTAACTTCAATCGTAACGAAATCACGCATCGAATAATATTTTGCTTGCGCAGGGTCATTGATAAGATAATCATCCTCCGCAGAAAAGCGCAATATATAAGTTCCGGCTTCGCTAAAACGGGCTTTTGTCGTTCTCGATTTGGCATTTCCAAAGGTTACATTGCCCGTTCCAGATACTTTTTCCCATAAAACGGACAATGTGGCATTTTCTACTCCATCTTTAAAAACAGTACCCCTCAGTATAACCGAGTCCAAAATGGCATCTTTCAGGTCGTCGCCTGCACTTATATTGTATATCTTCTTAAAAGAAAACGGATTTGCAAAACCAGTCAGATGTTGATTGAAAAAAGAATAACGCCCCAACCAATATTCTTCAGGATAGTTGTGACCCATTTCACGCAAATGCAACATCGTCGCCGCCCCTGTAAACTGATTATAAGCTGCAAAATGAGTTGCCGAAGGCGCCACATCGTCTTTGTAACCCGTTTGCATCATCAATGCACCGTTATATCGCTTCAAAAAATAAGCGGCATCGTGATATTTTGATGCCTTTTTCACCAAATTTGTATCCATTCCAAGCGCAGCCCCTCCTATATTATAACGTGGAAAACCACTCGCACGACCATAACGTGTGCCTTGTTGCTCAATATTGGCGGGCGCAATAGCTAAAACAGCCTTCACTCTGTCGTCTAAACCAGCCAACGAAATAGCCAAACCACCGCCTTGCGAATTGCCACACAGACCCAAACTACCGTTGAAATCCGTGCGAGAAGCGACATATTCAATTGCTCGTAAACCACCTAACAGCATCCACCGATTATAATATTTTGTCGGGTCGGTCAAGTCGTCGGGTTTGTAGGCGTTGGGGTCTTCTTTATTCGGCGACGTGTTATGCATTGTCAATTGCACAATGATGGATTGACATTTTTCTGCAAAATCGGTCATTATAAAAGCATCAGGTTCAAAAGGTATGGTGCCGAAAGGCGGCAACTGAATGACCGCAGGAAATTTACCACCGCCCACAGGAATCGCCATAGAACCATTGACTGTGCGCCCATCCACATTGTCCAATCTCAAAAAATATAATTTTGAGCCATTGGTTAGCGTGCTTTTCAAGGTCAATTGCGGCGTCATCGGGACAGCCTTCAATTTTTCTTTTTCTTTTTTCCAAAACTCGTCAAAATCTGTTGGTTCTGCTTCAATCGGTTGAATACTGAGGGGATCAAAAGCGACACTGACTATTGCGGTATTGCCATTCTGTTCTGCTTTGAAAAATACAACACCCGCGTGTGGCAAACCGAAAATGACAACCGAATCGAACTGCCCTTGTCGAATCATAAAACTGCCTTTTTTTATAGTTGAATTGGCATCCCGAGGATCATAGAAAATAGCATAAGAAACACTTCCCACCACATTAGAACTGATGCGAAAAGCGGCTTTTTCATTAGCCGCATAAGTCGCTTTTACATTGTCAATTGTGATTTTTACTTGGCTTTTTGATAAAAAAGGTAATGCGATCGCAATAAGCGCAACGGCGAGTTGTTTGTAATAGCTCATTGATAGTTTGATTGTTTGTTTTTTGTAAATTGTAAAATTCTAAGACGTAAGACGACTTTATTTCATTGTTTTTATCCACTCCCGAATCAATTCAACCCCCTCAGTATGAACGACTTTTCGACCCACTTCGGGCATCATTTCACCTGGGTCAATGGATGCTAAACGATACAGCAAAATGCTTTCAGAAGGTTTTTGCGGCAAAATATCATACTTCAAATTGCCCGAACCTCTACCAGCTGCCACAGGTGTTTTGTAAAAACCATACGCCGCTGAGTCCGTTGTTTTCCAATCCAAAAACAAGCCTGATGTGACCGCAGGTCCTTGTAAATTGTGGCAATGTGCGCAATTGATATCGAGATAAGCCCTTGCTCGACGGTCAATCGAAACCGTATTGTCTTCATAATTTGGAAACTTTGGAACGCTTGTCAAATCATCCGGTAGCCCCCTCAGTATTCCGCCCTTTTTCCACGCAACTAATTGATTTTGAGCATCTAAATCACCATTAAGTTGCCGTGCAGAAGGTCCAATGGGCGACATTTTATCACCTCGAATATGACAGCCTCGACATTGATTAACATTTGGAATTAAGTATTCAAACGCCTGTTTTTGTCCTTTGGCATCTCTGAAACTCACTTTTTTCGCGTCACCCGCAACTTCCAAAGTCGCTTCTGTTTGTGCCTCATTCCATACATAAGGCAAGGCAACCCACGTATCGTCATCGTCGTGCAACAAAACACGCGTCTCTAAAATACGCCGCCCTTTTTGAGCATTCCTAAAATCATTTGGATATAAAAAGGTCTTGATAATCTTTGTACCTATTGGAAATTGAAACACTGAATCGGCATTAAAATCAACTCTTTGACCATCGGGTAGTTGAACAAAACGCAATTTTTGAGCATAATCTGAAAACAAAGGCGCATTTAAAGTATAAGGTACAACGCCCTTCGTTGGCTTTAAATCAGCCAATTTTCCTTCAAAAAAGCCGTATTCTGACAAATTATCCTTGATATTTGTGTTTGATACCTGATAAATAGGTGTACGTTTCGATGAAAACGACATCGAAATAAGGAATAAGGTGAGAACTAAGAATACTGATGAGGTTTGGTTGAACATGCTATTTTTCAATTTTTGTTTATCAATTTCAATGGGCGTTGCCCATTTTATATTTTCCAATGGGCGTTACCCATTGCTTTCATATCACGCCCTTTCAGGACTATTCGTTTTACCCTTTAATGTTTTCCTTCTAACTGTTCGACATACTGCACATCGCCTAATCGAAACTTAACGGGTAGTTTATTATTCAAACCCAACTTGTATTCAATTTTACAAAAAAATGGCAGCGTTTCAACTAAAAAAACAGAAGGCATAGGACGTGGTTTATTTTTCACAACTTGTTGATTGTCAATATTAAAACTACTTTTTAAACGTAATTTTTCTTTTATTAACGACAAATACTGAGGGGGTGTTTTGATGTCAGACATTGACAAGCCAATTGTTTGTGATTTGCCATTAAGACAGACAAAAATCATTAAAAATAAAAGAATTATTTTAGGCATATTTTTAATTTTAAAAAACAAATAACGGTATATTTTAAACAAAAAGAGCCATTTTTTGAGATAGATGCATCAAAAAATGGCTCATTATTAGAAAAATGGTTTTAAAGTTCTTCTTGTAGTTTCATTACAAATGCTTCAGAAACATGTGCTACTTTGGCGATACTACTCACAGGTAGTAATCCTTCTTTTAACAACTCCTTTATTATTTCAATTTTTCCTTCAATTTTTCCTTCGATTTTTCCTTCGATTTTTCCTTCAGTTTTTCCTTCGATTTTAGCTCTAATTTTATCTCTTTCGACACGTTCTTTCTGTTCTCTTTCTAAACGTTCTATATCTGCTTGATGAACGAGCCAATATTGATATGCCTCATATCTTTCAGGCGACATCGTGCGAATATCCAATTCACCCATTGGAATATTGAGCCAATCTTCTTCCCAAAATGCGGGTTTTTCTTTTGTAGCTGTCATTTTATGCGCGTTTTTAATGGTGAAAATTAATTTTTCTAAATCGGTTTGTACTTCTTCGACGGATAAATTGAATTTTTCTAACTCAACGGTCACGTATTGAATGGCGTTTGAGAACTCAATACCGTCTTGATTTTTCAAAGAAATAGTATTATGCTGGTAACTTCGGAGAAGTCCTTGTCAATAAAAAGCAAAATTGTTAATCGCGTGTTGAATATCTTCTTTAGTCAAAGCATGATTGTCAATAAGCT
>JAYVFS010000114.1:0-4434 GCA_043772905.1 Saprospiraceae bacterium
AAGGAAGGATGGTTGCACCACGCGGTGGATTTTATGACATCAACGGCAAATGGTCAGTCGAAGGTGAAGGCATTGCGCCCGATATTGAAGTGAAACAAAACCCTGCCGATGTTCTAAAAGGCAAAGACCCACAATTGGAACGTGCTGTGGAAGAGGCTTTGCGTTTGATGAAAACACAAGGGGTTCAGTTGAAACCTGAACCGCCTGCGCCGATTAGGTATATGCGACCGAATTAGGAAAGTAAAAAGCCGTCACGAGAAACGAATCGTGACGGCTTTTTTGTTGACAATACGAATATCTATTTAATAAAATCCGCTTGCACTTTTTCAAAAGATGGCAATTGATTAATATGCCATTTATGCACAATCAAACCATTTTTCAAGAGATAAATACCTGGATTGGAGCGAATCATGGTTTTTATAACCAAATCATCAGCCGTATAAAAAGGATAAGCGGCTTGAATATCGTGGCGGAAATCCTGTATCTTTTTAGGTTCGCTGAACGGAACAAGACCGGCAATTTTGTAACCCGCTTTCTCTGCTTTTTCTAAGAAAGGATTGACTTTTGATGTGAATAGATAGCGATATTCAGGGTCAAAACTAAAAGATTTGAACACTTCTTCGCGCATATCAACCTTTTCAAAAGTTCTTAAGCCTGTCAATGAATCAACCCTAAAAGTTGAATCGGGCACAGTAATCGTTTTTGACGTTTGCTTACTAAGCATTTTCCAACTCACAACGAGGAATAGATAATTGGACTCGTGTAAAAGCGAGTCTTGAATTTCTGCACCATCTTTATCATTGATCATAAAATCACTGATTTTTGAATGCGGCACAGTCGGTTCGCTCTTAATTTGTTCGACGACAGACCAACCATTTTCTTTATTATAGGTGGTTGAATAGTTTTTCATATAAACATCGTCGGCTAATTCTAAAGTTTCACCCGTCTTTTCATTTTTGAGTTGCCAGAACAAAATTTTCACTTTGCCAGCCGCATCTTCTTCCGCTTCTTTTTGTGTGCGGATGTTCACACCATTTCTAAACGGACGGAAATCAACCACTGGCTCATCATAAAAAGTATTGCGCAAGCAAAAAATCGTTGCGAAGAGAATCGTTCCCCAAACCAATATCTTCCGCCATAAAACGGTCAAAAGCGGTTTGAAATGCTTGTGTTTGAAAACAAAAAAGATGGTAATAGGCATCAAAATGACCAAATCTTTATAAAACGAAACGGTTGGTTTTAGTTTCAAAAAGTCGCCAAAACATCCGCAATCGGTTACTTTCATATTGGTTTCAATCCAAGGTCCCCATTTTGCAAACTCAAAGAAATTAACACCATCTGGCACATAACCCGTCAAATGCGTGTAACCTGTCAAAGCCGTAAAGAAGACCATGATGAGCAACATGACCCATGAAGTTAATTTGGTTTTATGTCCTAAAATCAATAAAACACCAATGAGAATTTCCAAAACAATCATAAAAATCGAAAAACTCAAGGCATTATCAGACATCCAAGACAAAACGGGCGTGATAAATTTGAAGGATGTTTCGCTGAAAGTTGATTTAAACTCACCAAAATATTGCTGCATTTTAAACGCTGTTCCCCAAGGGTCAACCGCTTTAACGGCTCCCGAAAAGATAAACCAAACGCCTGCAAAATATTGGAGAAAAGCTAAAAAATGTTTGGGTTGCATACGCCAAGTCAAGGCAGTCAATACAGCTGCGACCGCCGCAAAGCTGAGAATTAAGGTCAAAAGATCCATATTTTTATTTTAATTGTTAAAGGTGAAGCATGTTATACCTGCTTTAAAATTTTGGCAAATATAACATTCGTTTAGGTAATGATGAATGATGAATGATGAATTTGTAACGAGTAAATAATAAGGTGGTCAACGTTGAAGGTATCGGATACAGAAAATTGAATAGTTTTTGTTTTTTTTGCAAAAAAAATAAAAAACTATTCAATTTTCTGTATCCGATACCTGTGCTTCAACTGCATCGCATCAAAATAATGCTGATTTGCGTACAAAGGTTGACATTTATTTATATTAAAAAACATAATAAAACGCAAAGAGTATGTTAATTGAATATTTTCTCACTATGAAAAAAGCTTTTGTCCCTTTTATCGCTCTGTTTTTAATGCCTAATTTAATAAAAGCATCGCCTGAAGACAGTGCTTATTATGACATTAAAATCAAACTCACTGGTATCAAAACGGCAAAAGTTGTTTTGGGTTACTTTTTGGGTGAACAAACCTTTGCAGTTGACACTGCACAAGTGGATACATCAACAGGTGATTTGCGTTTCAAAACGACTCGCAAATTGGCGCAAGGTGTTTATTTTGTCGCTCATACTGAGGGGGTGATTTTTAATTTGATTTTAGCCGATGAAACGGATTTTAGCATTTCGACAAACATCAGTGCGCCTTACGACAGTGCCAAGGTTGAGCATTCGGTTGAAAATGCTGTTTATTTCAATTATATGAAAACGGTTCAAAGAGTCCAGAATGACATCAGTCAAATAAATGGTATAACAGATATGTTGCGGCAAGCCAAAGCGGGTAAAAGCGTTATCGAAGAACAAGAACAAAAAATCACTGCGCGCTATGCAGGGCTTGAAAAATATACGCAAAGTGTTATTCGTCAAGCTCCTCACCTATTCACTTCTAAGCTGTTGAATATTTCGACAATGCCTGTTGTACCCACTGAATTGACCCAATTGAAAAATGATAAACCGAATCCAGTGTATTGGTTTTATTTTCGGAAACACTTTTTTGATGGCGTGGATTTCACAGATAAGCGGCTTGTGCGGTCGCCTTATTATGCCAATCGTTTAGGTCAGTTTTTGGGTTATATGATAAACAATACGGATTCTGTAAAAGCAGAACTTGATTTTATATTGACCAAAACACGCTCAAATACTGAATTTTACAAGTTTACATTAAAGTGGTTAACGGCTGTTTTTGACGATAATATTGACAGAATGCCCAATGCCGATGCGTATTTGATTCATTTAGTCGAAAAATACCATCGCAAACCAGACAGTGGCACAGATAAATACACACTCGAAAGAATGGAATACAAAGTGAATGCATTTAAAAATGTGCTGATTGGCAGCCCCGCGCCCAACTTTGAACTGCCAAATACTGAGGGGGTACTAAAATCATTGGCGGAGGTCAAAGCGGATTATACTTTGGTTGTTTTTTACAGCAGTCTTTGTTCTCATTGTCGCGAAGCGATGCCGACAATTCAAAATGCTTTAAAAAACATGGATAGTAAAAAACTAAAAGTTTTTACAGTTTGCACCGACGGAGTACGCGAACCGTGGTTGTCTTTTCTGGAAGAAATGAAGATGAAAGATTGGATAAATGTTATTGATAAACAACCCGATACGGATATTCAGAAGAAATATGTCACTTGGAATTTGCCCGTTCTTTATCTTCTCGATAGAAACAAAACCATCGTTGCCAATCGCATAAAACCTGAAAATTTACATGAATTAATAGCGAATGATAAATGATGAATAGTGAGTGTCGAATTATTCACCATTCGACATTCACCATTCACCATTATTTACTTGGTGTAAAGTATGCACAAAGTCAGACAAAACTTTGGTAAAAAGGCGAATTTTCCTAATTTTACACTTTGAAAATAAAATTTTTTCTTTTTTTATTGCGCAACGGACGATACTAACTACGGATGGCTGAATTTTCACAAGATTTTTTTAAGACCGCAGTGACAGTGGATAATGTCATTTTCGGTTTCGATGAATCCGACCTAAAAGTTTTACTGATCAAACGCGGGACAGAACCATATTCAGGTTTGTGGGCTTTACCGGGTGATTTTATCTATGCTCATGAAAATATAGATGCTGCTGCTGCACGTATTTTACATGAATTAACGGGTTTGGAAAGGGTTTATCTCGAACAAGTCCGCACATTTGGTGCAGTCGGACGACATCCTTTGGGTCGTGTTGTAACGGTTGCTTATTTTTCTCTTGTGAAAACGAATCGCCACGATGTTCATCCGTCTTCTTTTGCACAGACTGCGCAATGGGTCAAATTGTCGGAGCTTCGTGATGCAGCTTTAGCTTTTGACCACGATGAAATTTTAGAAGCCTGTTTTAATGCTTTAAAACAACGTGTGCGTGTGCGTCCAATTGGTTTTGAACTGTTGCCACCCAAATTTACTTTGACAGAATTGCAACACCTCTATGAAGCGATATTAGAAGCGGAACTCGATAAGCGCAACTTCCGCAAAAAAATACTTTCAATGGATTTTATTGTTGACCTCAACGAATCGCAAGAAGGCGTAGCGCATCGTCCTGCAAGGCTTTATGAATTCGATAAATCGAAATACGAGAAGTTTGTTTCCGAAGGGTTTAATTTTGAATTATGATTTTTTTTTGACCACTGATGCGACTGATTTTCACTGAT
>JAYVFS010000115.1:0-41446 GCA_043772905.1 Saprospiraceae bacterium
CATAACCGCAAAGGTTTGTAATTATTTTTATTCGCTCGGTATCCGCTTTGTTTTAATCTTGGATTTTTATCCAACATTACTTTGATGCGTTTGCCCTAAAAACCATTGGCTTCTTTAATTTCAAATAAATAGTGGTTTGAATGGTGATTTGCCTCTTTTTTGATGCCTTTAATAGGAAATGTCGTGTTCTCTTCGCTTTTTTTAATTAAAGAAATTTTCCTTATGTCTGTTCCTAAATTCAATGACTCGATGTGCAATCCTAATTTTGAATCTTCTAAAATAACTTTATTGTTTTTGAATACATTATAAGTCAGTTTAGCCTTATTCTCTTTACGAATTTCGACTTGAATATCTTTGTTAGGCGAACTAAGACGCAGCGTTTTAGATGAACAACTGCCTAAGAATGCCATTGAAAGTAGAAGGAATAGGTTGCAAATTTTAAATTTCATTGATGCGTTGTTTTATTTTCAATCTAAGACTTAGGCAAATTTCCCTTCCACCCTTTATTAAATTGTACCAAAAGTTTTTTAACCGTTTTCGTATTTTTAGCGGCAATATTGACGGTTTCTGTTGGGTCTTTTTTATGGTCATACAGCTCTGTGAAAAGCGGTTCTGACGCAGGTTTTGCGCTATCTTTCCAAACAACAAGGCGATAGCGGTCTGTCCGCATCGTATAACCTATGAGGCGTTTTTCAAACAACTCTCTATCCCATTTATCCTTTGTTGTGCAATGATTTTTCCCTCTACTTTTTTAATGAGGGGTCCAAAATACGTTTCACGCATACCTTTTGACAACGGGTTTGCGCCCCATTCTCTTAACGCAGGGTCTGGAAACAAACTAAATGCAGCTTTTTTCCAAGGCAATTTTGGATTTTCGAATAAAGGTGCAAAACTGTGTCCTTCCAAATGTTCAGGTTTTTTAACACCCGCCAAATCGCACAATGTGGGGTACATATCCACCAATTCAACAAGCGCATCTGATTTTTGACCTCTGTTTTTATCAGGCATATTAGGCGTTTTGATAATGAGGGGTACACGGGTCGCAATTTCATAATCGGTTGCTTTTCCCCAAATGCCCATTTCACCAAGATGCCAACCGTGGTCACTCCACACAATAATAATGGTGTTGTCCGCAATCCCCGCTTCTTTCAATGCGGCAATCATGCGCCCAATTTGGGCATCAACATAACTGACACAACCTAAATAAGCATGTTTCAATTTCACCGCCATCTCTGGTGTAATATCGCCATCTTTTGGAATACCAAAACGGGTACGCAATTCAAAAGACGCATGAAGCCCCATTGCAGCACCGTCTTTTGGTCCATTAACCTGCGTTGTTAAAGGGATTTTTGATTCGTCATACATATCCCAATACTTTTTAGGAGCGACCCAATTGAGATGAGGTTTGTGAAAACCCAAGCCTAAGAAAAAAGGTTTATCGCCTTTTTTCACCATCTCTTTCATGGTCTGAATCGCCATGTCTGTATTATAACCATCTTCATAAGCTTGGTCAGGTACATCTGCAAACTCATAAGCGGGTCCATTTCCTAAACCAAACTTCGCTGCTTCGCCATATTTGGCAACCATTTCAGTCTTATTCTTCTTGAAAGTCTCTTGATTTTCTTTGAGCGCATAGCCACCTATCAGCCCCGCGTCTTTCTTACCTATGTCAACAGGTTGACGACTCCAAGACAATTCTTCATCGCTGTAACCGATATGAAAAATTTTTCCACAATAAACCGTTTCGTAGCCATTGGCTCTGAAATTCTGTGGCAACGTTATGATATCGGGGTTTTTATCTCGAAAATAAGTATAATTTTCAATGATTTTAATGGTTTCAGGTCTTGCGCCTGTCATCAAACTCGCTCTTGAAGGGCTGCAAATTGCCTCTTGACAATAGGCTCTATTAAACAATAAACCACTGCCTGCCAAAGCATCGAGATTGGGTGTTATCGCAACAGGTGAATCATAACAACCCAATTCAGGACGCGGGTCATCTACGCCGATGAATAAGATATTAGGCTTTTTTTGTGCTTGAATACTGTTGTTCAATAAGCCTAAAAAAACAAATAGGAGTATTTTTTTCATTATTTATACACTTTGAAAATGTTTGAACTTTTACTTTTCTAATTCTGGCAACCATACCGACATATCCGATACACCACGATTGCTCCAAGCGTAGTAAGGTATGAGCTTAATAGGTAATTTTCTGCGCGTTTCTGCCGACAATGGTCTGTACAATTGATTTGACCAAGCCGCCCCTTTCTCACATTCCGCTTCTCCTTCAAGTACCGTCACACCTGACAATAAATTTTTATCAAAACGAGGGCGCAATTGAATGTTTCGTGGAATTTGAACCTCCGAAATATTCACATCTTTCGGTAAATCAACCGATTCCATACAATAAACAATAGGTCCACGCTGAACAGCTACTTGATTGCGCGAAGCTTCCACCATAGGGTTTGCCTCAATAAGTTGCGGTAACATGGGCAAATCAAGTTCAATCACATCGCCTTTTGACCATGTGCGTTTTAATTCAAAATAGCTGCTCGGCGTTAATATGCCCGTCACCATTTTTCCATTCACTTTTAGCGTTGCCTTACTTGCCCACTCTGGAATACGCAGCATGACAGAAAACTCTTTTTTCTTTGGTATATCAACCGTCATTTTAACAAGTCCTTCCCACGGATAATTGGTCTGTTGGGTCAATTTCAAACTTGAACCATCTTGTAATTTTGTATTGAGTTCATTGCCGCCATAAAGATTCACCCAAACGCCTTTGTCCGACATATTGTAAGCATAGCCGTTCATACTGGCAATCGTGCGAATGATATTCGGTGGGCAACAAAAAACTGACAACCACGGACTGCGCTCGCCATTATCCTTTGTACTGAGGGAGTGCCCACAAATATGACGCAGTGGGTTGGTATAAAAAAAGTGTTTGCCATCGAGGGCGATACAAGAGATAGCGCTGTTATAAAACACCTTTTCCATAACATCTGCATATTTCGCCTCGCCTGTAATCAACAGCATCCGATAGCTCCACATGGCATTACCAATGTTGGCGCAGGTTTCATTGTAAGCACCGATGTTTGGTAATTCATAAGCTTTACCATACGATTCGCTCACCCTTTCTCTGTTTACTGAAATAGCGAAATGATGTGGTCCCGTTCCGCCTGTGAGATACATTTGTTTAGTAACAAGACTTGTCCATGCTCTTTCCATAGCCGTCAGCAAGGTTTTATCGCCGTCTTCGGTGTAAACATCCGTTACACCTGCATAGAGATAATTGGCAAATCCTGCATGACCACTCGCTTCTGTGAGTTCCCGAATGGGTACACGTTTGAGGCTTTGGTCCGTATTTTGCCCTCCTTTTGGTCTGTCTTTGCCCGTACCTCGAATATTGATAAACGCTTCTGCCAATTCCAAATATCTTTTATCACCTGTTGTGCGATACATCTCTGTTAAGCCCATATAATGCGGTGGATTCCAATCCACTGTTGCCAATTCATCCGTCGGATGTAGAAACTTAGTCGTGTCCAATCTGTATTTGAGTGTGGATATAGCCATCTGGACGTTGGGCTTTGGCAATAACAGCGATGATTTCGTCCATCTTTTGGTTAATTTTCTCATCTTTTGTCATCGCATAAGCATAAGCAAGGGCTTCAACGTATTTATAAAAGTCCCCGTCAGTATAAGACCAACTTCTAAATTCGCCTTCTTTCAAGCCTGCGGCAACAAGGAAATTGTCATAAGCGTGTATGATTTCGGGGTCATTCATCAAGTCTCGCAAATTTGGTAACATCACTTGACGGCATTGCTCCGTTTTTTCTGCCCAAAAACCATTTGTCCAACGACAATCGGTTAAATCTATGCTTTTCAACTCTGCATAAGGGCTTTTTTCATTGTTTAAAATACCTGTTTTCTGTGCGTAGGAAAAATTCAATCCTAAGAAAAGGCAAATGAATAATTGTAATTTTTTCATTGTAATTTTTTTTATTTGATAGATGAAATGCCACCCGTTAGGAAAATATCCGTACCCCATTTTTTGAGAATTTGAAAACAGACATTAAACGTGCATGTAAAATTGATAGTTAAAAGCAGTATATTCTAAATAATATTTACTCCGTACAAACCGTATTTTAATCACAATTACTTGCTTTTAGTCTCCATTTGGGAAATAAACGACCCCCTCAGTATTTCACCCCTTTATAACCCCGAATCATAAACCCTAAACCCTTTACCACTCTCAATAACAATAGTTTGCGTAGCCATTTTAGCCACTTTCAACTCAACCGTTTTACCAATACCAATTTCAGGAATCGGGTAAGTGCCTTTTACTGCCGTCCCTTCCATCACTTTCAAAACATGGTTTTTAATGGTGTATGAAGGAAAATCGCTTTTAGCGGTAATGCTGATTTTATTATTGTCAACCTTTACAATCACAGGCGACAGCTCTGTTTGAAAGGCTTTGTACAAACCTCGTTTTTGCCGATTTTCATCTACAATACCCCATGGACGATAACCATTTTCGTTAGAATTGGGATAGCGACTCATATAATCCGTTGTTGTCCAATAAGATGCACCAACCACATAGGGGTTATTTTTTATCGTTTGAATAACCTCTTTCAAATTGCCAATACGTACTTGTTCGCTTTCAACTTCGTCGATACGTTTGCCAAATTCGCTGTTAAAAATGGGTTTATCGGGATATTTTGCATGGAGTGATTTAAAACAACTGTCCAAATCTTTGCTTGTTGAATAATTATTAAAGTTTAAAAAATCGCAATACCTAAAACCATCGTGCGGCACTTTTATCGCCTCGCCAATGGTCGCATACCTCAAAGCGACAAAGGTCATCAGTCTTGTGCTGTCTAATTCCCGATATTTGGCAATGTGGTAGCGTGTCCATTCGTCGCCTTCGGGTGTCCAACTGTCGTACTCGTTGCCTGTGCTGAAAGCGACGATAGACGGACTGTTCCAATAGGCTTCTACAAATTCGGTCATTTGCGCCGTAAATTCATCTTTCACTTTTTGATTTGCCATCAAAGCGGGCGGAATATGCCAATAAGGGATTTCAGCCGTGATGAGATAACCGTTTTCATCTGCCCATTTGTAATAATATTTACTGGCAGGCGTATGACACAAACGAGAAAAAATCATATTCCCATTACGCATCAAAGCCATGTCTTCTTTTGCTAAAATTTCAGGGTCGGTAGAACCATAAAGAGGGTGGTCAGAAGCCCGATTGCCGCCCATACCTCTAATGGATTTGCCATTTAAAAGCAATTGCACTTTTTCCTTATCCACTCTAAATTCTCTGATACCAAAATAAGCATCATAGTCATTTACAACGTTTTTGCCGACAGTCATTGTCGTATCATACTTTCTAAGGAGAAAACAGCCGTTTTTTGATTAAAATAATAGTATAATTCAAAAAACAACATCACTAAAACAGGTAAGCCAACACCCAAAGCCGTTTCAGTCGTTCGGCTCAATTTGAAGCCCAATACTGAGGGGGCTGCCAATTTCAAAAAAAGACTGACTGTTGAAGCTGTGACTGATGCTGTGACAACCGTTAAAGCCGTCGGACGTTTGGAATAAAGCGACCAAATAATCGGCACAAACAACGCACCGCCCGCAATAGAAGCGGTACTCAAAACCATCTCGACAATGCCGCCGACTTTCGGTACGAGTATCGCAATCCAAATTGTTAAACCACCAAAAAAGACTGTGAAAGCACGAGCAGCAAAAATCAAAGTCTTTTCAGAAGCTTGTGGTCGAAACACTTTTTTATACACATCATTGGCAAAAACAGTGGCCACCAAATTGATTGTTGTGTTGGCTTTACTCGCTGTTGCCGAAATCATACCCGACAAAACCAAGCCGATTAAACCTGCGGGCAGCACTTTTTGACACAGCATCATGTACGCGCCTTCGGGTTCTAAACCAACCAAATTAGGGTTGATGATGCGGTAAATCATAGGCGGTAACATCCAAATAAAAGGACTGATGAAGTACAATCCTGCAAAAAGATAAGCGACTTTTTGAGCATTTTTTTCAGTCGAAACGCTTGTATAACGCTGCACATACGCCCAATTGCCGCCAATATATACCGTTTGGTACAACATAAAAGCGAATAAAAAGCCTATCGGAAAATCCTCATTTGTAAAATTAAAAAAGCCTTCGGGTGCTTTTTGAACAAAACCACTGACACCATTTATATCAGTAAAAGCCATCGGAATGACGATAAGCACAGCGCACGTTAAAATCACAAATTGGACAACATCTGTCACTAAAACCGCCCATAAACCACCTGCGGAAGTGTATAAAACAATGATACCGCCAATGATAATGATACAGGCTTCAAGTGATAGCGGCGTGGCGACTTGCACCATTTTACCCACAGGATACAACACCGAAGCTGTTGTAAACAAGCCGTGCAACATGATGAGAAAGGTGTAAAACTGCTGCGTATTGGTGTGAAAACGTTTGCCAATGTACTCGGCAGCCGTCAAAGCTCCCGTCCTTTTCCACTTTTTTGCGATAAACCAAGCGACCAATAAGCCGCCAAAAACCATCGTCATTTGAATACCATTCGCAACAAAACCCGATTTGTAGGCGATTGACCCCCAAACCACGAAGGTACCCGCCGAAAAATAGCTGATGAACAGCGATAAGCCATTAATCCACCACGGCGTTTCACCACCTGCTTCAAAAAACGATTGCGCATTTTTACTCCCCATACGGGTAAATGCCATACCAATAGTGAGAATAAGGGCAGCAAAAACTGCCATCACGATAAGGTCTAATTGTACCATTCTGTTGTTTGTTAATTTATAATGGACAATGGATAATGTCGTGTACGATTATCCATTGTCCATTATCAATTATCCATTAACTAATAACACCGCACTTCAAACACGCTTGCAGGCGCATTTACTGAGGGGTGTTCTACTTCGATTGTAAGCGTTTTTGTAAAAATAGGTTGTTCTAATTGTATCGCATTGTGGCTTTGGTGATTGTCTTTTTTCTCAAAAATGAGGTTGTTTTGGTCATCAAAAATGCGGTAATTTTGAACACAAAAAGGCGAAACCGTTTCGGGATGCGTCATTAGAACGCTTTCGAGTGGGTGGTCAAAATCAGCATCAAAACCTAAGACAATACTTGAAATTGATTGTTTTTCGTTCCAATTGAGTGTCAAATATGGGTTTTTATCTTCAAAATCAGCCACCCATGCGTTCGGTTGATTGGTTGGACGAGCAATACCATTTCTAATATTTTCGGCTTCAAAGACTTGAATAGGGGTCTCAAATTTTATGGCTATATTTTGCCCTTGTGGTCGGCGTTGTGGTGTCCAAAATTCAAACGCATCAACGCCAATATCTTCAACAGGCGTTTGTTTGCCATAATTTGAAACGGCTTTATTGATGGTATTAAAAACCGACAAAATGCCTGAAATACGTTTTTCAGAACGAGGGATTTCTATTTTTTCATTTTTTTGAAAAACGAGGTATGTATACTGAGGGGTATCAATTTCAACGTTTTCCCAAGTAATTTTCAAGGAATTCTGCCCTTTTGCGATAGGGATTGATTGTTTAGCCAAAATCACTTCGGGCGTATGGTTATTAGCCGTTTGGCTTATCCGCAATTCTACTTCCAATGTCGTCTCTTCCAATCCGTGGGCATGAACAATTGTATTGGGAACATGACCCGCTTTGCAGGGTATCATCTGAGCCATCGAAATACTGAGGGGGTGCAAACTGCCATCTTCGGGAATTTCAACAAAAGACAATGCGCTCGATGCGGTGATATTTGCCGATTGAACTAAGTCTTTTTCATCTTTTAAACTAAGATTGGACAAGTGATGTCCTGTTTTCAATAATTCTTTTTGCAAAACAGGGATTAAGCCTTCGGTATAAATATCACATGGATTTAACTTGTTTTTTGTCGCTAAAACCGCCGCCATACCCACGGCTTGACCAATATGTGCTGTCGTTGCCATAACCCTTGTTGAAGCAAATGCCACATGCGAAGCACTGATAATACGCCCAGCCAAAAACAGATTTTTAATATTTTTAGAGTACAAACTGCGGTATGGAATGTCGTAAATGCCTTTGCTATGCCATTGATTACAGCCTGGTTTTTCACTAAACACGCCGTCCGCAGGGTGCAAATCAATTGACCAACCGCCAAAAGCCACAGCATCGGGTTTCGGACGTTGTTCGACAATGTCTTGTTGAATCATCATATAATCGCCTTCAAAACGGCGGCTTTCTCTCTTGCCAGGAATTGTGCCGACCCATTCGAGCGTTAGGTTTTCCGCTTCGGGGAAATTGCCTGAATTTTTAATATAATCCCAAACGCCATAGACGACTTTCCACAATTCCCACTTAATCAATTCTGTATCATGTACTGTGTCCAAACGTCCGCCGTACTCGACCCACCACAAGCGGCAACCAAAATCTTTGGCATTGAATGACTTGAATTTAGGTGCTTTTTGGGTGACATCATGGGCAAAACTCGGGGCAAAACTCGGGGCAATATAGCGCACGGGTTTGCCCACATCTTTTGAATAAAAATAAAGGGAATGACCCAATAATTCGCCATATTCTACTGAGGGGGCGAATTTTTCACCAAATTCTTCCATGCTTTCTGCCCCCATTCGGAAGGCTGCACCAGAGAGAAAACCCACTACCCCATCGCCCGACGCATCGCAGAATAAGGGCGCAACGAGTGTATAAGTCGTTTGGTTTTGAGAACAAAAAGCGGTGACAGAAGCAATGCTATCGTCGTCTTTTTTCTCAACTTCATACACCGCTGTATTGAGCAAAAGCGTGATATTGGGTTCAGAAACAACCTTTTCTAATATAATTGTGTCAAAAATAAGCGGATTACCTTCGGGATTGCGGTATAGGTTTTCAACCAATAATTCATCAATCACACCGCCTTCTCTCGCCCAACGGTTGTTATTGCCCATGTGAGACGTTGCGCCCAAAACCCACAACCGCACTTCGCTCGACGCATTGCCACCCAATACTGGACGGTCTTGCACTAAAACAACTTTAATGCCTTGACGTGCTGCCGTAATTGCTGCACACACGCCTGATAAGCCGCCACCGACGACCACTAAATCGCCTTGAAGGGACACATTTTTCAAAACTCTTTTCTTATTTGGATTTTCTTTCAACATAATTTTTATACGTTTTTCAAAACGGCTGATTGATTATTGTGACAAATTTAATCAGAGTCATTGCTTAATTTTCAATATACAAGAGCCTATTTTTATGGGAACGTTCCCATAAAAATAGGACAAGATAGAGGCTTAGAAATTTATTGCAGATTATAAAAAGCGGGCTTTATGCTATACCTTGACACCCTATTTTACCTTGTAAAAGTAAAAATTCTGTTGAGGAACGAAATCCCGATAAAATCGGGAAGGGGGGCTATTTTTAAAATTAAAAAAATGGCAAAACATCAAATAACCATTATGACATTGCGAAAGAGCTCAATATCTCTAAATCAACTGTTTCCAGAGCTTTAACAGGTCATGCGAGTGTTAAAGAAGATACACGGCAACAGGTTTTGGAATTGGCGGAAAAATGGGATTATCAGAAAAATGGGATTATCAGAAAAACATGTTGGCTTATCAGCTTATGTCAAGTCGGACACATACGATTGGCATCATCGTTCCAGAAATTTTCACATCTTTTTTTCCAAGTATTATTTTGGGCGCACAAGAGGCAGCACAAAAAGCAGGTTATAATGTTTTGATTTGTCAATCCAATGAACAATATACAACAGAAGTGGCTAACGCAAAAATCATGTTGGCAAACCGAGTAGATGGCGTGTTGGTGTCTGTAACAAAAGAAACGCAAAGCATTGAGCATCTCGAAACCTTTCGTCGAAAGGGGATTCCTATTGTTATGTTCAATCGGATTTGGTCAGAATTCAAAGTGCCAAAGGTCGTTGTAGATGATTATGGTGGGGCTTTTCAAATTGTAGAACACTTGATTTCGACAGGAAAACGGCGCATCGCTCATTTGGCAGTACCTTCGAAACTGTATAATTTGCGAAAACGCAAAGAGGCTTATCTCGATGCTTTGCGAAAACACAATTTGCCCATTGACCCAGATTTGCTGATTGAATATGATTTAAATGTGGACAAAGTTAAAATATATGTCAAACATTTGCTCGATTTGCCCGAGCCGCCCGATGCCCTTTTTACCGTACATGACCCTGCAGCGATAGAAGCCATTCAAGTTATCAAATCTCGTGGTCTCTCGATACCCGATGACATTGCCGTTGTCGGTTTCAGCAATGATAGAATTGGCGCATATATTGAGCCAGGACTCACGACAATCCTACAACCGACGCACGAAATGGGTCGTGTGGCGGTTCAACTGCTCCTAAATATAATGGATAAAGATGTTTCTGAATGGAAAACTGTCCAAAAAATCTTGAAACCTGAATTGATAATTAGGGGTTCAAGTCAAAGAAAGGAAATATAAAATACGTGCTTTGAATAGTTCAATTGGAAAAGGTAAAATACTGTGGGGGGTAAGTAAAGATGTACGATACCCCTCAGTATTTGGTATGAAAAAAGCGGCTTCTGGTGGGAAGCCGCTTTTTTATGAGTATAATTTATCCAAACTATTCGATTTTAAGCAACGGCATAGTCCGAATAGACGCGGGTAGTAGGTGCTAAAAAACCTAAAACAATATCAGATTTAGAAACGCCTTGTTCTTCAAGCATTTCGCCTACATTCCATTCTGTCATATTGGTTTGTACCCAAATCTTGTCGTTGATAATATCAAAGTGCATTGGGCAATCATGTACAAAATGATTTTTCTGCCAACCGATTGTCATTATCAAAAAACGGTTATTGTCTTTATCCGCAACAACTTGATTTTCGCCTTGCACATTTGAGTATTTAATTTTTGCATACTCATTCAAGATATTGAGAATTGCTTTTTGATACTTTTTTATCTTGTTATCCATCTTGTTATTTTTTCAATGTCTGTTTCAAATAAAATTAAATTGATTTTTTCATCTTCCAAACTGCCTATAAAAAGCGGTTCTTTTGCATATCGGTCATAAACATCTTCGGGCATAGCCAAATATAAAATGCGGTCAGATTCATCTAATCTTAAAGCATTTCGATAAACGGCATATTTTCCAACAGCTTCGTATAATGCCGTCATAAATGAGGGATTGCCGAATGTTTTTACTTCAACGGCTATTCTTTTGCCATCTTTTTCAGCACCAAATACACGTTCCACACCTAAATCAATGAAAACCGTCAAATTACCAACTTTTATATAAAGCGGGTCATCTGTGATTGTCCACCCTTCATAAATCAGTGCCTCTTTGACGGGCGTGTGTATTTTGTCTCTTGCCATAGTGAAGCAAAGTTATACTTTTTTTCACAATTGGGAACAAATTTTCAACCCCTCAGTATTTCGACTATTTTTTCGAAAAAAGCGTTATATTTGGCGGAATGTGGGTATCTTGACCTACATTCCGCCAAATATAAGGAAGTGATATGGAAAATATACTCATCGGACGCTCAAAAGAGCAAGAGGTTCTACTCAAAGCACTACAATCATCAAGACCTGAAATGGTAGCAGTAATTGGGCGCAGACGTGTTGGCAAAACGTATTTAATCCAAAACGTTTATGCTCAAAATATGGCTTTTCAAATATCAGGCATCCAAGACGGGACTTTAAAAGAGCAATTAAAGAACTTCTCTTACCTACTGAAATTACGTTTTGGAACGGTTGCACCGCTTGAAAAACCGACAAGTTGGTTAGATGCTTTTCAACAACTCATAACGTGTTTGGAATCTATGACAAATACAGAAAAACAAGTTGTTTTTTTTGATGAATTGCCGTGGTTAGCTACACGCAGGTCTGATTTTTTGAAAGGTTTGAGTTTTTTTTGGAACAGTTGGGCTTCGCAAAAAAACATTGTCGTTGTCATTTGTGGGTCTTCTGCCTCATGGATGATTCAAAAAGTAGTAGAGCATAAAGGCGGTTTACACAATCGTTTAACAAAACGTGTCCATCTATTTCCTTTCAATTTGCATGAAACAGAAGCCTTTTTGAAGAATCTTAATATCCATTTTAACCGGTATCAAATTGTTGAATTGTATATGGCAATGGGCGGCATACCGCATTATCTAAACGAAGTAGAAGCGGGTTTAAGCGCGGCGCAAAATATTGAACGGATATGCTTCTCTCCCACAGGTTTATTGAACAACGAATTTTCACGGCTCTATTCCGCTTTGTTTGAAAATGCAGATAATCACATCGCCGTCATTAAAGCATTAGCCCAAAAATGGCAAGGCTTGACCCGCACCGAGATTATAGCCCTCAGTAAATTAACCGACGGCGGTGGCGTAACACGTTGTTTGGACGAATTAATCAGTTCGGGTTTTGTTTCTACTTATTTTCCGTTTGGTAAAAAGAAAAAAGAAATGTTGTATCGGCTGACAGATGAATATTCCTTGTTTTATCTACAATTTATAGAAAACAAAGCACATAAAGGCAATAATATATGGCTGGAATTGAGCCAAACGCAGGACTATAAAAGTTGGAGTGGCTACGCTTTTGAGAGTTTATGCTTAAAACACATTCCACAAATCAAAAAAGCTTTGGGCATTTCAGGCGTTTATGCCGAAACATCAAGTTTTTATCAAAAAGGCACAGCGCAAGAATCGGGCGTTCAGATTGATTTATTGATTGACAGAAAAGATAATGTTATTAATCTTTTTGAATTAAAATTTTACAGTGGCATGATGACTTTAAGCAAGTCTTATGCAGAAGATTTGCGAGAAAAAATCACACTTTTCAAAGAAATAACCCAAACCCGCAAGCAAGTATTCCTCAATTTATTGACGACTTTTGGCTTAAAACCTAATGAACACAGTATCGGCTTGATTGATAAAGCGATGACTATGGATGTTTTGTTTGCGGAAGATGAGTGATTGTACCCCTCAGTGTTTCGCCCCAAAAAGACTAAACGCACAAAAATTCATAAAAATGTAAATAATCTTTATTAATTTTGTAAATACTTTGAGGATTATGTTTTTAATCAATCGAAAAAATAGGCAAAAAGAGCCTTCTGAAATTATTCACATTTCAGAAAGAGAGCTTTCGGATATTTTAGAAGAAAATAATTTTGAATTTGATTGGCAGCAAGAAACGCATTATGACTTGTATGCCCTTAAAATTTTGGAAAATCAAAATACCGTTGGTTTAATGGCATTAAAAGATGTCAAAGATGAATTGAGAATTGAAATTATACTTTTAGAATCTTCAAAAGACAATATCGGAGCATCAAAAATTTATGACAATATAGTGGGCTGTTTAATTGCTTATGCTTGTCGGTTGGCTTTCAGCAGAGGTTATTTTGGATTTGTTTCCTTGATTCCAAAAACACGATTGATTGAGCATTATAAAAAGGCTTATGGTTTTGAACAATTTGGCAGACAATTGGCGGTTGATACAGAACAATCGCATCGCTTGATAAAACAATATTTGAGAAATGAATAATGAGGAAAAAAGCATTTATACGGAGCAAGAATTGGCAGAAGCACACGTTTTTGCCCATAATCTATCGCCCATTGAAAAAATAGAAGCCGATAAAGAAATGAAAATGTTGCGTTTGCAACGTTTGGCTGCGATGTCTGATAATCAGAAATTACACAGTGATTTATTGCGCTTAAAATTTCTTATGGAAGATTCCATTCAGCAAGAAGTATATTCTGAAAAGTATAGTTTTAGTGCGTTTTTACAGGCATATTTAAAGATATTGGATAAAAAACAAGTTGATTTTGCTGCGGAAATCAGTTTGCATCCCACCAAATTAAATCAAATTATCAACAATAAAACCACGCCCAATATCTCTTTGGTCTATCGTTTAGAAAAACATTCAGGCGGACTTATTTCTGCCTTATTGTGGTGGAAAGTGTTTACAAAAAAAATGGAAGCCGATATCATAAATGATACAGCAAAAAGACGGGTCGAGGGTGGGAAAGTACATTTTCAGGTAGCATTCAATTGATTGTCCGAAAAACATGGGCAAGCAATTGGGACGGGTGTTTCTTGTGAAAGTGGTGGGAGTTGTACCCCCTCAGTATTTTGCATAAAAAAAGCGGCTTCTCACCAGAAGCCGCTTTTGTATTGTTTCCTGCATACAAATACGCTTTTGCCAACAAGCCAATAGCAGGTCCCCAAGCGGCACGTCCCTTATCTTTTGGCGTTTGCGGCAAATCTTTGACGGCTTGCTCCAAGTCTTTTATGGCAAAAGCATAGACTTCTGCAACAGGGCTTTTAGCTGTTTCAGTGGTGGAAATATCCTTTGTACTTGTTAGTTTAAGCGGCACATCGCCAAAGGTTTTAGCGAGGTGAAAATAGTATAAGCCACGTAAAAAATAGGCTTCTGCCATTATTTGCTTTTTACGTGTTTCATCCATAGAGATTTTTCCTACATTATCAAGGACCTGATTGGCTCTGTTAACGCCATTAAAACAATGTTGCCAATATTGACCCACCAAATCATTGGTCGCATCGTAAGAAAAAACGGTCAATTGCTCACGTCCTACAACCGCACGTGGAAAACATTGGTCGGCTGAATAATCAGGCAATTGCGTGCCTACCCGACTGTAAAGGTCTGTAACGGGCGTATAGGCAGCCGTCAACGCCGCTTCTGCATCGGCGGCAGAAGTATAGAATTGGTCAGGCGACACAAATGAATAGGGTTCTTCTGCCAAATTGCACGCGCCAAACATCGCTATGAAAGCGACTCCTACAACAAATTGAATGATTCTATTTTTCATTTTTATTTCTTTAATTTTTTAAAAAATTGCCTAAATACTGAGGGGGGGTAAAAACGCCAACGAATAATTAAAAATTGATTTGCATACCTGCTAAAAATGATTTAGCGATAGGATTACCAATATTATCAACACCCAGATTCAGATTGTTTTGACCACTCGTGTTTACTTCAGGGTCGTAACCTGAGTATTTGGTGATTGTCACAAAATTATTAGCACTTAAATAGATTCTTGAATTAGCCAAAAATGCTTTTTTACCAATGGAAGGGAGCGTATAACCAATGGTAAAATTCTTAAATCTGACAAAAGAGCCATCTTCGATATGAATATCCGATTGGTTGATACGCTGCCCTGCTGAAGCTTTTGGATATAGATTAGAAGGGTTCGTTGGTGTCCAACGATTAAGCATCGTGATGTTTTGATTCGGTCCAGCACCGCCTTCTGACCGTAACCTTGCTGCATTGAAGATATCATTGCCTTGTACGCCTTGAATAAATAAACTCAAATCGAAGTTTTTATAGCGTAGATTGTTGGTCAAACCAAAAATATAATCTGGATTGGGATTGCCGATGATGTCTTGGTCTGCGGCAGAAAGCACACCATCTTTGTTATAATCTAAATAGCGAATATTACCTGGTGTACGACCTGTTGGCAAAACCTCGCCTGTTTGATAAATGCCATCAAAAAAGTAACCATAAAAAGAGCCAATTGGCGCACCCACACGCAAAATACTTGTGTTAGCAAAAGCAGCAACACCGTTTCCATTGGTGGGTATGATTTGATTTCTCACGCCGTCAATCAAAGTAAGTTTGTTTCTATTGGCTGAAAAATTGCCGTTGATATCCCATTTCACAGCACCCGTCAGTACGTTGGCATTCACACTAAACTCAATACCCTTGTTTTCAACTGACCCAAAATTGCCAAATACAGAAGCAAAACCAGAAGAAAGTGGTACAGAACGAGACAATAACAAGTCATTTGTCTTTTTTTGATAGACATCAGCCGTTATGAGAACACGGTTGTTAAATATCCCAAAGTCAATACCTAAATCCGCTTGAGCACTTTTTTCCCATTTTAAATCAGGGTTAGCGATATTGGCGGTAGCAATGCCGATTGTGCGTGTATTGTTGAAATTGTAGTTGCCCACAGAACTCAATCGTGCCAAAGAATTGTATAACGGAATATCGGCATTACCTGTAAATCCGTAGCTTAGACGCACTTTGAGGTCAGAAATAAGGTTTTGTTTTTTCATAAAAGACTCTTCTGAAACACGCCAAGCGGTGGCAACAGAAGGGAAAAAACCATATTTATTGTTCAATCCAAATCGGCTCGAACCGTCCACACGACCTGTCAAAGTCAACAAATATTTGCTTTTAAAATTATAGTTAATTCTACCTGTATAGGAATCAAGCCGCCATTTTTGTTTGTCGCTTGCAATCGTCACGACGGCTGCTTGACCGAGGTTGTTGTTCAATACCAAATCGTTCGGAAACTGTTGTCCTGTAATCGCATCTGATGCTTGTATTTGGCTTTGCGTAGAAAAAACACCTGTGAACGTCAAGCCATGTTGACCAAAAGACTTTTGGTAATTGAGCATACTTTCATGTAAAAAAGTATTGGAACTGACCGTTCCTTTACCACCAATGCCATTGACAATAGCTGCGGGGCGTAAATATCTATCTGCATAAGCATCACGCGTATCCGAGATTAAATCGCTACCAAATGAAGCCCTGTATGTCAAACCCTTCCCAATCGTCCAATCAGCAAAAATATTCCCTAAAAAGCGGTTCGTTGTATTGCGATTTGTAACAGAATAAGCGAGTGACAATGGATTGATAGCATCGGCGAACCGTCCGTCATAAACAGCCGTTCTACCGTTAGCATCAAAAGCGGATAGAATGGGCGATGCCTGTAACGCAAGCACAACACCACCACCTGCCACGTCAGCTGATGAGGCTGTCGCTGCGGTATTATTGATAGCATAATTATAGGTGATATTGGTGCCAATTTTCAAATTCTTATTGACCATATTATCAAGGTTAATCCTCATCGAACTCCTATTAAAATTTGACGTAATGACAATACCCTCCTGATTGAAATGGCTCAACGAAATATTGTATTGCGTCTTTTCATTACCACCCGAAATAGAGACTTGATGGCTTTGGATAGGTGCCGTGCGAAACACCAAATTTTGCCAATTCGTTCCTACGCCCAATGATTTCGGATCAGGATTGAGAAGTTGACCCGACAATTCATTTTCATAGAGCGCATATTGTTCGGCATTCATTAAATCCAAAACTTTATTGATTTTTTGAGTGCCATAATACCCCTCATACGAGACTTTTGTTTTACCTGCTTTACCCCGTTTTGTGCTGATCAGAACGACACCATTTGCGCCACGTGTTCCGTAAATAGCCGTTGCAGAAGCATCTTTCAACACTTCGATTGACTCAATATCATTTGGATTGAGCGTAGAAAGTACTGACAAACGGTTGCCGTTTTCTGTACCTATAGTACTACCACCCGTCGCAGTAGGATTATCGCTGCCTGCAATCGGAAAACCATCAATGACGTAAAGCGGCTCACTACTACCGCTAATCGAATTATTACCTCGAATCCGCACACTGATATTGCCCCCTGGTGCGCCCGAGTTTTGCGATACCTGTACACCCGATGCCCTTTGCTTGTAAGCCTTGAACAAAATTGGCGTTGGGCGTTTTTTTAAGTTCATCGGCTTTTATGGACGACACAGAACCTGTCAAATCACTTTTTTTGACAGAGCCATAACCGATAACCACCACTTCATCAAGGGCTTTACCTGTTGTCAAGACCACCGAAATAAATGTTCTGTTGCCGAGGCTTACTTTTTGTGTTTCATAACCCACAAAAGAGATGACCAAAACTGAATTTTTATCGGGAACATTGAGGCTGAATTTGCCATCAATATCTGTAATAGCCCCATTCGTCGTGTTTTCGACGACAACACTGGCACCCAACAAGCCCTCTCCGTTTTGTTCGGTAATTTTGCCCGTTATAGGAATGGATTGAGCAAAAACGCTGGAAGTGAGCAACAAGCCAAATAGCCAAAGCATTTGCTTGACGAGTAGAATAGTTTTTTTCATACTTGTACTGTTTAGTTTAATTAGAAAATAATAAATTATCTCCGACAAAACTAACAGGGACACTTCTTTGGGAACAGATGCGCTATAAGTATTTCAGTGTGGGAACGTTCCCATAGTTGCTCTTGAATATTGATATAATAAATGATTTTAATAGCCTATTAAAATCATTTTTTTTAGTATTTGTTTAATAAAAATAACAAAATAATTTCGCTTATAATTTGCATTACATTAGACACGTCCTTATATTTGTTTGCAAAACCATCAGAATTCAGAATTTAAAATTTGAAAAAGCCAAATTTGAAAAACTAAAATCTCACCCATCATGGTATTAGCTGGACCTATTTTACGCCGAGTTGAATCCAAATCCATAAATGTTTGGATAGCCCTTGACGAAGCCCTTGCCCTTTCTCTCGTTTTAAAAGATGGTGAAACAGTTGTCTTAGGTGATTCCTCTGAATTGATATTTTCTATTGGGTCTAAACTCGTTGTGAAGCTCGTCTCCTTTACGCCAAAAGCTGCCTTAGAAAGCGGTAAAGTTTTTACGTATGACTTGAAAAATGGCAACAATTCAATATTGACTGCCTTAATTTCGGATGCAGAAACGTCTATTGGCTATGGAAAAGACAAATTACCTTCTTTCGTGCTGCCTGCTACGGAACAAAAAGACTTAGTCGTCGCACATGGCTCTTGTCGTAAAATGCATGGCGATGGACCCGAAGCCTTGTCGAGCCTTGATACATTGATAAAAGAGAATTTGGCAACGCCTAATAAACGCATACAGCAGCTATTCCTCACAGGCGACCAACTATATGCCGATGAAATCCCTGCTTTTGGGCTTGTGTCTATTATAAAAATGGCACAGTCACATATTAGCGCGGTGGAAAAACTCACTTGGAATGAGACAAAAGTTATTCACCGAAAGCAGAAAAAAGATGCAAACGGTAAAGTCATCTTAGAAGACGATAAACCTGTATGGGAAGACGGGGAGCGCGTATTAAGTGCGGCAAGTATCAATCCAGCCGATGCCATTCCAGGTCTGCGCTCAACTCTATTGATTCAATACGCCAAAATGACCACAGGTAGTGGCGAATCGCATTTGCTGAGTTTCGGAGAGTTTTGTGCGGGTTACCTTCATGCATGGCATGAAGATACTTGGAGTACAGAATTTCGAAATATGACAAAGACATGGTTGAACAAGACGGCAAAATCTGAAGATATCTGGACAACATTTAAAGCGGAATCAGGGTTTACAAAGCCTAATATATTAGCACGAGAATACCTTTCTCCTTTTTCCTTAGAGGAACGAGCGAATTTTGATAAAAAGGAAAAAGATAAAGATGGCAAAGAAATAGGTTTGAGCGCATTTGAAAAGTTGGAAGAACGCCACCAATATTCAGTGAGTATGGAGTTAAAAGAGGTCGCCGATTTCCTTAAACAATTACCCAAAGTACGGCGTATCCTCGCTAATACACCCACATATATGATTTTCGATGACCATGAGGTAACAGACGATTGGAATATTAGCCAAAAATGGAAAAATGACGCTTATGGCAACCCTTTGGGCAAAAGCATTATCCGCAACGCTTTGATGGCATATACCTTGTTTCAAGATTTAGGAAATGTCCCCGATGAATACCGCAAAGCCGATTCTAAAAAGAGAAAATTGGCGGATGCCATCGTCGCTTATGCTAAAAACCCAATGGGCGACACAACACTTATAGACAACTTATTGGGCTTAAAAGATGCCACAACCCAGGCAGAAGTTACTTGGCATTATCACGTAGAATCGGGTAGCAAAGTAAAAACCTTATTCCTTGATACCCGCAATCGCCGAGGTTTTTCTACTATCAATAGTCGTCCTGCCTTGTTGGATGACAAGGCTTTTACAGATCAATTTAAGTTTCCGACAGCACCGAAAGCGGATGAAACCTTGTTCCTGATTTCAGCTTGCCCTGCATTGGGTTTATCTGTTTTTGAGGAATTGGTCTATCCTTTGGCAACGTCTATAAAAGGTTTAACTAAAAACAAAGAAAATACGACAAGTGAAGCCCGTAGTTTTGCCGCGGGGCAATTGGCTTTTGACAATGAGGCATGGTATCTCAACAACAAAGCCTTTGAAGAGTTATTGAAACAGATAAGTGTATTCAAACGTGCGGTTCTTTTTTCAGGTGATATTCATTATGGCTTTACAACCGTTTTGGACTATTGGAAAAAAGAAGAAACACAACCATCACGCTTCATACAATTGGTATCCTCGCCACTGAAAAACCTGTGGAAGAAAAATATCCGTCTATTCCAAAGCGGTTTCACTCAAGGTATTTTTTCTAATATGGGCGGTAAAATCGAAAAATTTGGTTGGTCAGTACCCCCCTCAGTATCAGGGGTAGATATGACGCTGACTAACCGCCGCCGTTTACGGGAGTCTCCTGCGGTCATAGATAATTTTGGTTTACAAAAAACCGTAAAAATCACACCAAATGCAGAATGGCGGTATCGCTTAACCATACCCATTGATGAGCGTTCCGATGATAAAATATCGAATTTACCAACTGAAATACATCTAAAAAACACTTTCGATCATACGAAAACAGCGGATATTCGAATCATTGCTGAACGATTCGACCATAATTTCAGATTGACACGCAGTCGTCGCGTTATGTTTGCAACACATGTCTGTACCCTCCATTTTGAGAATGACATACTGAAACATACTTTTCTTTACCGCAGTGCCGAAAATCTTGATACGGTTTTAGAAATGGTGCATGAGGTCGCTTTGACCCCCTCAGTACAAGACCAACTCAGACCCGAATTTGTGTCGACATAAGTTGTGCTACTACCTATTTAGAGAGAAAATCCTATTGTTAAAATAGACAAAATAGACTGTCATGCCTGCTACTGACAATAAAGACAAGCCCAAAATATCTGGCCTCCAACGCATTATCAAAGGAATGGACGATTTGCTGAAACCTTTGACCGATGTAACGCAAAAGGACTTCATAGACGAAGCCTTTGCCTCCATCGGCATTGTGAATGTGAATATGGCGGACATAAAACGCGATAAGGTTGACGACTTTCTGAAAATGGAATCCGATAAAGCGGGTTTTCTACCTTTTGGGGAAGCGATGGTTCAAATGACGGCTATCGTCAAAAAACTCTATGATGCCGTTGACTTCAATATCAAAAACTTCAGCGGCCACCCATTCGAAAGAGATAGGCTCATTGACGACTTAACGACAGCGGTTATTAATATCTTGACGATGGAATGGTTCCGCAAAGTGTCGCCTGGTTTGCATAATGCTTTTATGATTTTGTATTCCCTCAACAATTTTTCTAACCGCGGCGGTGGTGTTGTGCCTTCTTTGAAAATGGTAGGTGGCTACTGGAAACGCTGGTCTGAAAGCTTCAATCTTGAAACAGCTGAGGAGGCACGCAAACTATCAGAGTTTTTCTTTGTCATGGGAACCGTCTCCGCTTATCTTATAAATAGTAAGTTATCGGATGCCGTTAGCCATGAAAATATTGAAACACGGTTGCTTGTTGGTGGGCAATACGGCAGTGAAATAGCCTATAAAGACAAATTGGAATCACCTCGTGATTTCTTCAATGAATTGTTAGGACGGTCATTTACCTTGTCCATCAGCATGGAAAAAGAGAATACAATAGAAGAAGCTTTAGCGACTTTTGTCATGCTCTCAAAAGAAGATGGACAATCGGGTGTTGAGGTATTTCTCAATAAAGGTATTTCAATCAACTCCATACCCCTTTCAGATAACTGGTTTTTATCGTTTGCAGCTAAGGCTAAAATGCACTTTCGCACAGGTGGCACCAATACGGACGGTGATGTTGATTTGAGTAAATCGAGCCTTGCCTTAGCCTTCGAACGGTTGGTTTTCGAGAAAAATACCAAACCTGAAGACATTGAGATTCCAGAAGTATTCGACTTTTTCCAATTCGGTTTTGGCAACCTCTCTTTGCAGTTGGAAGCATCGCCAAAAGACTTGACACTACGCTTTGTTACACAAATAACCTATGCCACTTTGAAATCAAAAACAGTGGATGGCAAAGAGCAAAAAGCGGGTTTTCCCTTCAAATTCATACCTGAAATGCGGAATATTGCTGAAATTCCGCTACGTTATAGTATCAAAAACGGCTTTGGTTTCGACGGCGGCTTTGTCGGTTCTCGCCCTGCTGCACCAACGACTCGCTCACTTTTGGCATCTGAAAATGGGGGCAGCCAAGGCGGAACTTTTACGATTCCGATTCATCGGGAATTAAGTATTGTACGCTTCGACAAGCTCCATATTGGCTTTGATACTGAGGGGGGGCTGGCTCTGATGGTTACATTGGACTTCGCTATTAAATTTGGCAGTGCCGTTGTCATCAGCATTATGGAAATGGGGACAAGTATCGCTGCTGTTGAACGGACAGAAAAGCCAATTTCGGGTGGTATATTAGGCTACGATATTAAACCTGCTTTCCTGCCACCAAAAGGTGCGGGTATCGCTATTGATGCAAAAGTGGTCAAAGGCGGCGGCTTTTTGTATTTTGATAGCAAAAAGCACGAGTACTTTGGTGCTATCGAATTGGAAGTCACCGATTTATTCGCCCTCAAAGCGATAGGTATTATCCGCACACGTGATAATGCAGGGCGTGAACAATTTTCATTCCTTGTACTGGTCACGGCTGAATTTACGCCCATTCAACTCGGATTTGGCTTTACCCTCAATGGAGTCGGTGGTTTATTGGCGTTGAACAGACGCGCCAATGTTCAATATTTGCAAGAAGGTTTGAGCAGTGGTGTTTTACAAAACATCTTGTTCCCACGCGATGTCATTGCGAATATGAGTCGCATTATCAGCGATTTGTCTTCTGCATTTCCGATAGCTGATGGACGTTTTGTCGTCGGTCTTATGGCAAAAATTGGTTGGGGAACACCGACTAAAATTGCCATCGAACTCGGCATTATCCTCGAACTGCCCGATGTCCGCATTTTGTTGCCTGGCATTTTGAGAGCCAATTTCCCAACGGAAGAAAAAGCCATATTGAAAATTGAAGCGGCTTTTATTGGCGTTTTGGATTTTAAAAACCAATTCGTTTATTTCCGTGCGGAGCTCGTGAACTCTCGAATATTGGCATTCCAATTGACGGGCAGCGTAGTCTTCGGCATTAGTTGGGGTACCCCCTCAGTATTTGTACTCAGTGCAGGCGGATTTCATCCAAAATTCCGTGAAATCCCTTCATTGCCAACCATGCCCAATGCCTTTAAAAACCTGCAACGTATTGGTATTCAATTACTTGACGACGACAATCCACGTATTTCCGTCCAAACTTATTTTGCCATCACCTCTAATACCGTTCAAGTCGGTGGCAAAGCGGAACTTTATTACTACATCGCTTACGGCTACAATATCTATGGTCGGCTTGAAGTCAATGCCCTATTCCAATTCAATCCCTTCTTTTTCATTTTCGATATTGCTGCCGAAATCGCCCTTCGCGATGGCACCGACTGGGTTATGGGCATCGGTTTATATGGCGTATTGGAAGGCCCAACACCCTGGCATTTGAATGGCACAGCCACTATCAAAATGCCTTGGTATTTGCCTGATATTGATGTAGATATAGATATGACTTGGGGCAATAAAGTTCCTACTTTGCCAACAAAAACGGCTAAAGTGCTGGCAGAAATGAAGGCGGCTTTGCGGGATACCCGAAATTGGAAAGCCAAAACAGCACAACGTTCAGGTATCAGTCTGCGACAAATGGACACTCAAACGCCAACAACTCGAGGTATAGACGATGAACCTTTGCGCCTTGAACCGAATGGACGTTTGAGTTTCTCACAAACCGTTGCGCCGCTCAATTTTACATTACAAAAATTTGGTGAGCAATTAGCCGATGTCAATAATTTCAGTATTAAATCGGTCAAAATAGGGACTAAAGAACCGATACAAGACCCTGTGCGTGACCTTTTTGCCGCCGATATGTATGTGCAATTGAGTATAGATGAACGACTCAAACGCCCTTCATTTGAACAAATGGTCAGTGGTTTTGAACTGAAAGATGCCAATGCGCTCAAAATTGGGTCGGCACAAATGATAGACGTTTCAGGAGAGATTTCAGAGGTTAATGCGCCAAAAATGACTAATCCGTCGCAACGTGTCAAAATGAGTGGGCATAACAGCCGCCTCGTTCGCATGAGTTCAGCCGCTTACAAATCGGAGGCTTCCGCAGAAAACAGAGCGCGCAGAAGTGGTTATGAACATCTCGAACCTACCGCTAAAAACACTTTTGCTGTTGCCACAAAAGATCAACTTAAAAACCATTTTGGCACAGCCAGCTTTGGGTCATTTGCGGAAGCACAACAAGCCTTGCAAAAAGAATCGAAAGCAACACAACGAAATTTGCAGGTCGTAGGCAACCATGAACTTGTATAAGTAATGATGAATGATGAACGATGAATAATTTTTGGATAATTTTTGACAATCAAAACTAAACATCATGGCAAGAGGTCAAACCTTTTTCGATTTTGGTAAATACAGTTTTGCTTCATGGGCAAGGCGTGGTCTCGCTAATGAAATCCCACAGAATGGCAATGCGCTTGTGCGGGCAACACTACCCCTCAGTATCACCCTCAATGAGGAGGTACTGCCAACGCAGACGATTGAACTTATCGGACCTGCCGACATTGCCAGCATTACCCGCAGCGCAATTGTAAGGACGGAGCCGCTTCATCGAGATTATAATGTTGAATGGAATTTTCTGCCTTATATCGAGTTTTATGACGAAGATTTTGCTTGGCGATATACACCCGACGCACCCGATAACAATGGGAATTTACGCCCTTGGTTGGCACTTGTTGTTTTAAAAGAAAACGAATTCAGCGAATTACCCAGTCGGCGAGGCGCTTTGCCCGTTATTCGCTTGCAAACGGATGCTTTACCACCGTCGGCAGAAGCGCATTTATGGGCGCACATGCACACGGGAGAACACGCAGGAGTGACAGAATTGGATAAAATATTGATTCAGATTGCTGAAAATTTTCCGAAAGACCCCGATGGTTTTACGTGTCGTCTGTTATCTCCCCGCCGATTGGAGCAACAAACTATGTATCATGCTTTCCTTGTACCTTCTTATGAGTCGGGGCGTTTGGTAGGTTTGGGTGAGGATTTTTCAAAAATACCTGCTCGACAAGCGGCTTGGACAGATACCAATCGCCCGACAACTTTAGATTTTCCTGCCTATTTTCGTTGGTCATTTGCAACAACCGATGTGAGTTTTGAGGATTTACTTTCCAAAATGAAAGCGACTTCGGCAAATACGAATGTGGGTATCCGCGACATGGATACAAGTCAACCAGGCTATATCAAAGCCGATGGCAGTGCACCTGTTTCACCTACTGCCCCTTTTTCTATATTGGGCTTGGAAGGCGCACTCCGTACACCCAGTACGAAAAGCACCGAATACACTGTAAATGGCGTATCTGATGGTTTTCAAAAAGATGTAGCTGCATTGCTCAATCTATACGATGAAGCCTCCTCGACAACGACCCCTCAGTATAGCGCAGCTAAAATGGACGGCGACCCGATTCTGACGATTCCACTTTATGGTCATCCTTATGCCAACCCGAAGGCAACGCCGACGATACCTGACCCGCCTGTTATAAAACGAGATGGCAAAAACTGGTATTCCGTTATCAATTTCGACCCACGAAACCGTGTCGCGGCTGGTTTGGGAACACAAGTCGTTCAAAAAAATCAAGAAGCATTGATGCAATCGGCTTGGATTCAGTTGCAGTATTTGCAACAGGCACGGAATAACATCGCCGCCGTCGGGACCATTTTGGATAAAATGAATATTCGATTGAAAGATGAAACCTTAATGCCCGCCGAAGATTTCGTTTCGATAGCACGAGGTACATTGAGTCGTGTAAAGAATGATAATACGACGATTTTGAAGCAAATGACCCTCAGTAGCATCCCTAACGCACTCATCAATAGTGCAACAAGGCGCATGATACGCAGCAATGGCAACTTGAGTAACCGCTTGAATATCGTCAATCCAGCTACAAGTACAACGGTTTTGAAACAAATTAATACCAATTTCACCGCGAATAATTCTGCTGTACTTTTAAAGAATCGCACTAAGTTCATAAATATCATTAAACTGCCGATATTCGTATTTGACCCACCTAATCTAACACCTACACAACGAGCTTTTTATGCGGCGTTTAATGATTTGATGAAACGGATACCCAAACCACCGAGCAGTCTGCCTGTCATCCGCCCATTCGATTTTAAAAGTGTCAAACAAATAATTTTTGCAGCCGCTGGCACAACGGCGATGCAGTTTTATAAAGCACAGATAGTTTTACCCGCTCTACAAGCCAGTGTCATCAGCAAACCACCGGCCGAAGTCATTGGGCAACCTGTTTTTTTTGAGCCACTTTACAAACATTTGCGGCAATTGGACAAAGAGTGGCTATTGCCCAACTTGCACCTCATTGAGAACAATACGATAACTTTACTCGAAACCAATGCGCCTTTTATCAATGCCTACATGATGGGTGCCAATCAGGAATTGGGGCGTGAAATGTTGTGGCGGGAGTATCCAGCTGATTTATCTACGACGTTTTTTCGCAATTTCTGGGAGCCCGCCGATGGAAACTTACCCCCTCAGTATTTCGACATAGATCCGATTCAAAAATGGCTCAATTTGCCTGCACCAGCCCGTCAATCATCGGGAGGTGCGTCAAAAGTTGTCCTTACTTTACGAGGTGATTTGTTGAAAAAATTTCCCAATACCGTCATTTTCATGGCAGAATTGAAGCGCAACAATCGCGGCGAATTGCAACCACCCGCAGAGACCGATTTTTTATTCCCTTCCTTCAAAGCCGAGTTGCCTCCTGATTTGCAATTTATGGGCTTTGAAGTCTCTGCAAGTGAGGTAAAGCGCGAAAAACCTAATGGCAAAATTTGGTATTTCATCTTAATGGAGCCCGTGGGCGAGGCACGTTTTGGTTTAGATGCCGATTTTCGACCCAATGGTACGGCATACAGCCGAAATGACTTGGCTTGGACACATCTAAAAAATCCGGAATTACCCAATTTCATAACCGCTACTAATAAACCCAATATGGGAACAATAACGATTTCAAATGAAGACAAAAAGCTGTGGGGCAAAGACGCAGCGGCTATGGCAGCTTTGCTTTTCCAACAGCCTTTTGCTGTAATCATTAAAGCCTCCGATTTGCTGGCAACTTAAAAATGACAAAAAATGGCTGATTTCAAGACTCAACTCAATATTATCAATGCTCAAAGGGCTACTTTAGAGCTGGCGCAACGGCAGCTTTATGCGCTACAAGTGCGGCAGCAACGCGGAGAAAACATCACTTTGACGACTATTCAAAATGCCCAACGCCAAGTTTTGGCAGCAAAAACGCTTGTACAGACAAACATCTCGACACTGCATCAAAGGCAAACGTTGAACGACCTCGTTAAGAATTGGGAACCGGAAATACCCCTTTTGATGTTGCCTGTCCGAATTCAAACCCGCATTATAGGCAATCAGGCAACAGCGGCCGATGCTGCACATTTCGCCTTATTAGTCCGTATTTATCCCGATGATATTTTCATGTGCAGCCATGAAGAAACCTTAACAGAAGAAGAAGTGATAGGGGCAAAACTGTATTGGAATGCGATTCGCCTATCAGAACAGCCAAATGTCCCTACCTCACCCTCCAATGACCAAAGAACCGAAATGAAAAAAGAAGCTTGGCGGCAACTGGGTGCTCAATTTGGAGGCGGTCGCAGTCTGTATGTTGCACGTCAGACAACACCTTTAAATCGTGCGGATTTGGGAAAACTCACAACAGAATCAGCCATACAATACAATACCGATATTTTGAGTCAAACCAAACCTAAATCATGGACAGAAGCCGCTAAGACGGCTATTTTGCCCGATCGTTTTCAGGTTATGGTTTTCAATCATACCTCTGATACAAACCCTATCATTACCCAAAATGGCAATTTTGTTTCCGATACTTTGACGCTTGGGCTGAATCCTTTGGACGAAAACAGCCAATTCAAAAAGGCTAATGGCGAGGTGACTATCGGTGATGACATAAAATGGATGACCGATTTTGCGGCGGCAGAACAGGTCGGTATGGGTATCCGCATACCCTTGACTAAAGAAATGTACATGGCTGGTCCTGTCAATCCAGTTCAACCTGCTGGACAGGCACAATATTTACAAAACCTGGGCATTCGCCGTGTCGTCGTCGTCGGTGTTTTGAATTCGGCGGATAAAACTAAAAGCGCAACATTGTTGCAAAAAGCCTTTGAAAACCACTTATACACCCGTAAAAGCCTTGCTTTTATGGAAAAAGGAACACCAACAAACAATACCGATGAAGGCAATTCGGCATGGAGCAGCTACAATGACCCCCTCAGTATCAGCTATTATGATGGCTTTAAAAATTTCGATGATACCGATACGACAAGCGACGGCGCACGGTTGGCATTAGCCCTGGGTTTGCCCAAATCTGTTTTTCAAACAACACCGAAAGCAGGTAAACAGGACTATGATGTGGCTCAAAAACTGAATACGACATTGTATAATGCCACTTTGGGTTATTATTTCGAGCAGTTGATGGCAGGCATTATACCTAACACGACAGAGTTAAAAAACTTCTTTCAGCAATACGTTATCGGTGGCGGCAATTATGCCACTTTACGCATTGGCTATCAACCCTACGGCATCGCTTTGGCAGGGGACTATAAAAAATATGCCGCCACGGATTCTGTCGCTTTTTATCAATCTTTTTCAAAGGTTCTAACCACATTAGAAACAGTTTGGCAACAGCTCGCAGACCAAGTGCCACGTGTAGGGGTTGGGGCGAATCCCGCAGAAACATTGATAGATATTTTAAGCCTTCATGCACAATCTGTCTCTTTCGAGCAGCAATGGTTTTATCCAACTGATGCGATGATGAAAGAAAAAATAACAGATATTGATACGCGTTTAGCAGCCAATAGAAGCTTAGTTTTGACCTATTTGCGGAATCTGGGCTATCAAGGGGCTCAAATCCCTCTCGCCGCACAGTTGGTCAGTCATGTCAACGATGTCAGTACAACGCTTTCAATGGATAATACTGTAAAACCCGATATTTTTGATAAAGACGACCCCCTCAGTATAAACCCCGATTTCAACTATTTAAATTGGTTGTCAACGACCGAATCCATACGCGATTTAGAAACTTTGCCGCAAGGTAGCCGCCCTGAAGTTGCTTCACTCCTATTCCTATTTTTGCGGCAAGCCTATTTGCAGCAATTGGTAAAGGCAGTGAGCCATTTTCTTCAATTGCCCATATTTCAAGCAACTGAAGCGAGGCGCATTACCTTGATGCTTCGGCAATTGCAAGGCTCTTCTCTCTTAAAGAGTTTTAATATTCCACAGACCAATCGGGATATGACGATTTGGGAATTCTTAAATGTCTCGCTTGCTTTAGACGAAACACACCCTGCTATTGGAGCACGGTTAGGTATTCAATTTGCCAATAAATCCATAGCGGATTGTGTTTTGTCAAAAAGTTTGATGACAAGCCTTGTTAAACATTTCAGTCTCCAACCACGTGTTGCCACAAGTCAAATTTCTGAACTCCTTGCCCTTCGTGAAACATTGAGTAGCCTGTCAAATATACCCGCAGCAACGTTAGAAAAAGCCTTCATCGGTCATTTGGATTGTGCTTCGCATCGGCTTGATGCTTGGCAGGAGGGTTTGATTGCGCGGCGGCTTGACCAATATCGCAAAAAAAAGGCGGAGGGCATCTATATCGGTGCTTTTGGTTGGGTCGAAGGTTTGAAAGCAACACCTGGAGGGGCGCGAACAAATGGCGGTTTCATCCATGCACCCTCGCCGACTCATGCGACCGCAGCGGCTGTCTTGAAATCTGCTTTTTTGAACCACAAACAACCTTCAGGGAAATCTGCTTTTGCGCTCAATTTACATTCTTATCGCCTTCAAAAAGCGCAACAAGTTTTGGAACGTATGCAAGGCGGCGAACGATTGGAAGTGATTCTGGGCTACCAATTTGAACGTGAACTGAATGATGTTTCGAGTACGCAACGCAATGCGGCAGCCAATACGATTGTAAATTTTAGGAAAAAATATCCTGTTATGACGCTGCAATTGCCTCAAAACCCAACAGAAAAACCAACGGATATAGCTTCTACCCAAAATGTCGTCAATGGTCTGACTTTGGCAGAAGATGCCACTTGGCAAACGAAAGTACCTGTTAGCGCCGTCGTTCAGCCTTTCATTAAAAAAGCCATTGACAACCTCGCCGATACACTCGATGCGGTGAAAGACCTTCTCGCTGCCGAAACTGCCTTCCGCATGGCACAAGGCAATTTTGATTCTGTCGGTGCCACACTCGATGCCCTCAATAAAGGTAAAATGCCGCATGATTTGGGCTTTATTGAACCCTCACGACAAAATTTGCTTCAATTTACGAACCGCGTCGCACTTCATTTCGATACTGAGGGGGGGGCTGTGAATCTCCAAAAAAGCCCACGAGCTCAGGCTGAACCGGGTTTGAATAAATGGTGCGGGCAATTGTTAGGGGCATTGTCCAATATTGGTTTTAGAGCAAAACATGAATTGCTGACTCAAACCACGACGGGCGCACTGGCAGAAAGCCCGTCAACCGCTTTGACATTGACCGATCTCGCAATTCAAACACTTGACTTTGTTTGCCTATCGGCAAATTCTGCTGAATTGGAACTTAGAGCCGCATTCGCCTATCGGCAAAAACTGAATTTGACAGATGATGTTGTTGTTAAAATCAATTTTTCAGACAGCGGTTCACCGTCCGTTCGCTCGCTTATAAAAGTGTTGCCTTTGGCAACAACCATACAAAGGCTCATGACGGCAGCACGCCCTTTGACAGCCCAAGATTATCTACCGAATAGTGGTACAGAAACGCCTGGGATTATTGAAACCGCCGAATTAAAAGAACGGATACAAGGGGTTTTGAATGACTTAACAGGCGTTTTGAATAGCATAAAAAATATAGGTCTGTCTCAAACCCTGATTTTACAAGAAGATGGCAGCACTCTTTCAACACTCGGCGATGTGTTTACTGTTTTAAAAATGACAAAACATGAAGCCACAATGGAAGACTGGCTGCCGCGTGTTTTGTCAAATGTGACGACTTTGCAAAGCCAAATGATTCAACTCGCCGCTTTTGGTGTCGCTAAAGCCTTTCCTGAAAGGCGAGAGATTTTAGGCGAATCAGCCGTTTTCGATTTAGTTCAACAAGCCGCAACGATTGTGGACTCAACGGAACAAATGCTGGTCAATATCCAAGCACGTTTACAAGCTTTATTGACCAATACTGAAGCCAATTTGACAGATATTGAAAATTTGATGCGGCTGGGTAAACTATTACTGAGTGGTACAATGCCGATGCTGCCACGTTTCCGCTACGTCAATCCGACTCAAATTGTAGAAGCGAATAGCCGCCGTGCCGAATTGCTCAAAGGCAGCCCCTCCGATCCCA
Source organism: Saprospiraceae bacterium (assembly GCA_043772905.1). Classification (GTDB taxonomy): domain Bacteria; phylum Bacteroidota; class Bacteroidia; order Chitinophagales; family Saprospiraceae; genus JAAFJT01. Next base: position 31,521 of record JAYVFS010000115.1, read on the forward strand.
CACCGCCCGATATGAAAGCCGAAGAGTGGTTGCAAAATATCGCACGGGTACGTCCAAAATTAGCGTTATGGGAAACCCTGCGTTTTATGGCAAGCCACTTACCACTCGACTTAATGCCTGCGCAAGTACCGACAGATGCCCTTAATATGCTGCAAGCCGATGGCTCTAAAAAGCCGATTTATACATGGTTAGCAACCGAATTTACTGAGGGGGTGGTCATACGGAAAGAAGCGGTGTCCATTGTTGTCACAGGTGAAGCCGCTGCCAAAACGACTCAATTGCAAACAGGTTTATTACTCGATGACTGGACAGAGGCTATCCCAACCGATGAAGAACTGACCGCATTGGCTTTTCATTACGACCAACCCAATGCAGAAGCACCGCAAACTTTGCTTTTAGCTGTTTGTCCTGACACCACATGGACTTGGGATGCCGTCGTGAGTTCAGTAACAGAAACATTACGACGTGCAAAATTGCGGACGGTGGACATTACACAAATAAAAGAAGCCGCAGCAAAAAGCAATAGTGGAACGGCTTTACAAGCACTCAACAAGCTATTACCACTTATCGTTGCGCCTGTGAATGTACAGCAACATACCCTTTCACTCGACTTTGGGATGATGGATGAGGAACAACGCGCAAAAATGGCAGCCGTAAAAGACCCTGCCATTCCTTTAGGACACTATAGGATTTGGCAAGAATGATTTAAAAATAATGAATCACCGCGTTTGACAAAACGCAAAAATAAAAGAACAAGACTATGCCATCAAAATTCAATCCTGATGCGGCGCATTATCTCATACCGTCCATAACAGCTTTTAATAGGCTGATACCAAACCCTGTTTCGATAGACTACGAACGCAACCTGCGTGCTGAAGTCCACGACCCGCTTTGGCTTTTGTCGCGGCAATGGCAAATGGGTGAATTTACGGGGGAGGACGCTGGTTCTCCTGCTTTTGCCCGCGTCGAATCAAGCGAAACGCAAGCAACAAATTTGAGGCTTGACCCTTCTTTGGCTGCCGAAGAGTATGATTATAAACAAACACCTTTAGAAGTCGTCGTCGAAAGAGAAGCGGTTCAAATCAATGTGCATATCCGTATTCAAGCTGGTTTCTATTTTCAAAAATTGATGAAAATGAGAAATTTGGCGCAGCATCTGCCCCTTTTCCTTGAAAACTACCCTTTGCCCATGCTGGATATGCCTGTTTGGGACACCATTGCGCAAAACTTGTTGATGGGTACACGTGGACAAATTGCCGACGGTTTTTTAATAACAGAAGACCTAAAAAACCAAAACCGCCTTGAAAATTGGATTCGTTCTAAACCTGCTTTGACCCCCTCAGTATCCGCCTTGATGTCATTGGTTCAAGACCTCAATAAATGGCTCAAACGCACCTATCCTTCTGTGGTTGACACGACCGAAGCCGCTAAACCAAAGGCTTGGAAACAAGAGCAGTTGGAGTATGGCTTCAATTTCGAAATGCGTGATACAACCAAAAATAAGACTGTCCAACTTAAAAGCGATAACTATACGGACGGACAACTCGATTGGCAAGATTTCACATGGTCAGGCGAATCCATTTTGCCAAATGCTAAGGTTAAAGCCGAAACTTTTATTCCAACAGCCGTCCGTTACCAAGGGATGCCACGCCCCCGTTATTGGGAAATGGAAGAAGGGCGCATCAATTTTGGGCAAATTTCAACCGCCCCAAACAATGTGCTGTCTATGGCTTTTGCAGAGTTTGGTTTAGCCTATTCCAACGACTGGTTTTGGATACCAATGCCCTTGAAAATCCATACTTTATGCCGCATAAATGGCCTCGTTGTCACCAATGTTTTTGGTGACAAAACGACTTATTTGCCGCAGCCAACGACGGTAACAGACCCCCTCAGTATATTCTCTCTTTATCAGATATTTGATACCGATAAAAATACAACTCAGCCCATTCTCTACTTGCCTCCGACTATTTCAAAGGTGCAAGAGGCAGAACCTTTAGAGCGTATTTATTTCCTCCGCGATGAACTTTCAAATTTGGCTTGGGCAGTTGAAACCATTGCGCCTTCATCGGCTCAAATAGGTATAGAAATGAAAACCATTTCGCCAGAACCCACTGAAACAACTGATGCCGCTTCATTAGTGTATAAATTGGGCAATGTTGTACCTGAAAACTGGACACCGTTCCTACCCGTACAATTAAACAAAGGTGGTGACTTTGGTCAAACCCGTTTGCAACGTGCTAAAATGCCTGGTAGTTTGCCGCCCAAAGGTCAAATATTACAGGATACAAAGCTCAATGATAAACCCTATTTTATTAGAGAAGAAGAAATCAGTAGGACCGGTCTGTTTGTTGAACGCAGTTGGCAACGGACACGTTGGCTCAATGGTAAGACTTTTACTTGGATTGGGCGGCGTAAAAGTTCAGGACATATCGAAAACACAAGCAATTTGAGATGGGATTGGGTTGTACGAAAATGATTTTTTATATTTGCAAACGATATTAACGAACCATTTTATTCCTATTGTTTCTTTAATACATCGAAAATGAAAACACCACATTTGCTAAATATTGGCTTATTGCTGCTTTCTCTAAATACGTTTTCACAAACGGCTGTTTTGGTCAAAGATATTCGGTCTGGTACTGAGGGGTCTAATCCAAAGAGTATCGTTGTGTTCAAAAATCAGGTTTATTTCGTTGCTCAAAGCAATGGAACAACAAGCCCTCAATTGTTTCGCTCAAATCTGACGGTAGCGGGGACAGTTGCCGTGCCAGGTTTGACTTTAGGAACGAGCATCCTTTCCAGTAATTTGGTCGTTGCACCTAAATTTGGCGACTTTCCAGAACGTCTTGTTTTTGCCACACGCCGCGCTGCCCAATCAGCTAATCCTATTTATGAATTACAGAATTTTGATGGAACGGCAAATACTGTTGCTCAAAACATATCAAACAAAATTGAAAATGACTTTGACCACCCTGTAACAAGCCCAATCAGCCAAATAGAATTGACTACGGGCTTTTCTTATCAAAATGATAGACCCGATGCTCAAAGCATCAACCCTATCACTAGACATGAAAATGGAGACTCTTACTACTCCAATTTCCCTTTTGGAAACCCTTCAGATAATACTGCGGGTTTTCGGTGGGTACAACCCTTAGATACAAATGCCGCAGGACAGAATATGGCATTTCCGACCTTTACTGGATACTGGTTTTTCCCTGTGAATGATGACAAAGACATTTTTGATGATGACAAAATCCGAACACGAGACGATAATGGTGAGGGTTTAAAAACTAAAGGGGAAATGATAAGGGACTACCTTATTGGTATTGGTGCAGCTTATGTGAAGGATATCAGAATAAGAGAATTTGGAAATCAAGAAGATGATTGGGGACATAAAATGCTGCTCTTTACCAGACTGAATGGGCTTAATAGGCTAAAAGTCTATAATTATGTCAAAGCCAATGGCGACAATTTTGCTATCCATGAGAGTCTGCCTATCAATTTCGATGTCCGCAAAGCAGGTATTTTTTTGAAAACCAAGTGCTATTTCAAAACGACTAATAATGGGATTTGGTCTTCTGATTTTAATTTGAATTATAAACCGATTGAGGGTATTCTGACAACCAACCAAACAGCCGATAGCTTAACCGTAGCTGCCAATCGTGTTTTTTTTACCGCTATTACGCCACAAGCACCCAATGGCGGGTTATATGAAATTCGGTCGGATACGGCTCGACTTATCCAAACTTTAGAAGCAGGTGAAGTTTTGCAAAAGTTCTATACCGTCGGTTTGCAAGCAATCGCCTTGACTAAAAAACAAACCACATTTAAGTTTTATGTTTTGCGGGGTTCAGAGGCGACTGTTTTAGGTGTCGCTCAAAATGTAGATGTCTCGGCGGGCATGGGGTTTTTAAATAATAACCTCATCTTTAGTGCCAATGACCCGACAACTAATGTCGGACAAGAACTCTATCAATTGCCTTTCCCTAATAATTTGCCTTGCAATAGTGATTTTACGCCCCCACTGTTTTCCAATTGCCCTTTGACAGATACCATAAATAGTGGATTTACAGCAACAGGAACTTGCGGTATAGTTAATTGGGCGGCCCCCTCAGTAACAGACAATTGTGGGCTTGCCGCCAATAACCCGACGGTCAATATCGCACCTAACACTTGTATTCCTGTTGGTTTACATCGTATTGTCTATCGAGCAACCGATTTAAGCGGTAATAAAGACTCTTGCGTTTTTGAAGTATATGTAGACAAAGGCAACTGCAATACTTCCTTTTTGAGTATCACTTGTCCAGCCAATATTACCCGAACAACAACGGCCACCTGTACTTCTGTCACGTGGGCAGAGCCAACATTTTTTAACGATAATTGTGGTGCTGTTATCAGAACCAGCAATTTTTCTTCAGGCACATGCTTCCCTATAGGTATTACAAATGTTTTATACACGATTAGAAATCAAAACGAATTCAGTACCGATACCTGTTCGTTCAATGTGACCGTTACCAATAGTGCAACAGCCTGCAATACCGATACACAAAAGCCAATTTTTAGCAATTGCCCCAACAACATCGTACAATATGTCAATAAAAACAGAGATGAAGCCTGTTGGCAAGGCTATTGGACACCGCCCACCGCAACAGATAACTGCGGTATTCGCTCCGTCACCAGCAATTATAGCCCTGACTCTTGCATGGATTTAAGAGGATTTGCATTAGTTAAAAAAAACGTAGTTTATACGGCAACAGATTTAAAAGGCAATACAGCAACGTGCAGTTTTGAAGTCTCTGCAGCGACTGTTCGTTGTCACCCAGACATGGATGAACCCAATGTTACTTGCCCAAGCAATGTTACCGTCAATATCAACAACGCAGCAACTTGTGGCACAGCAACATTTCCCCGCGCAACGGCTTTTGATGATTGTTCAATGCTCGTTCCTGTTTTAGCTAATGGCAACCTTTCGTCTGGTTCTTGTTTTCCAAAAGGAAGAACCCGACAATGGTATATCGCAACCGACCCAAGTGGTAATAAAGACTCCTGTTCTTTTGATATTTTTGTCATTTCAACCACTTGTCAAACAGACAATACATTGCCAACTATTACCTGCCCTGCTAATATTAATCGAACAACAACGACAAATAACTGTGTACCCATTACTTGGACAAACCCAACGACTTCCGACAATTGCGGAGCTGTCGCACTGTCTCTCCGCACTTCCCCTTATATTGATGACGCACCAAGGAATGGCTCGTGCTTCTCAATTGGTACCACCCAAGTGATTTATACCGCCACAGATGTTAAAAACAATACAAAGACCTGTGCTTTCAATGTAACGATAACCAATATTTGTGCGACAGATACGCAAAAACCCGTGTTATCGGCTTGCCCTCAAAATATTACAGTGGCGACAACAGCCCCTAATCAAACATGTTCCACGACAACATGGACACCACCGACGGCAACCGATAACTGTAGCACCCCCTCAGTATCCAGCAATACAGCGACTAATTTTTGTTTTCCAATCGGTACGCGTACAGTTATCTATACGGCTCAGGATAATGCAGGTAATTCCATAACTTGTTCTTTTACAGTAACCGTAACAGATTATTGCCTCACTGTGGATAATATAAAACCCATCATGTCCCCCTGCCCTGCCAATATCATCGTCACAACACCCAATGCAACAGCGACTTGTGCAACGGTAACTTGGACAGCACCGACAGCTACGGACAACTGTAGCACCCCCTCAGTATCGGGCAGCCGTACAAGTGGGTTTTGTTTTCCACTCGGTACAAATACGGTTATTTATACCGCGACAGATGGACGTAACAACACAGCGACTTGTTCTTTCACCGTGACCGTCAACGATATTTGTGCAACCGATAATCAACCACCTGTATTTACCTCTTGCCCTAATAATATTACTGTAAATGTTGTTGGTGATACTTGTTTCCGTCTGACTTGGACAGCACCGACTGCGACGGATAACTGTAGCCTTAATATGCTAACGTCAAACTTTCAATCAGGTACTTGCTTTCTAGTTGGAACGACTCGCATCATTTACACAGCGACGGATGGACGCAATAATACGGCGAGTTGCTCCTTTACCATAGTGGTCAATAATGTCTGTTCTGGGGATAATGAGCCACCTGTTATCATGAATTGCCCCAAAGACACGACTGTTGTAAAGACGACTGCGGCCTGTGTCGTTGTGAATTGGCCAACCGTTACCGCAAGTGACAACTGTTTCACGCCACGCCTCACGTCTAATATTTCTTCGGGTACGTGTTTCACATTGGGAACAACCGTTGTTCAATTTACAGCGACAGATAACAACCGAAATACTTCTACCTGTTCGTTTAAAGTCAATATCATTCAAACGAATAAGACCGTAGAAATCGACCCAACCATCTCGAATGTCCACTTATTTCCCAATCCTACTGAGGGGAGGGTATTTCTAAGATTAGAAAGTTTGGAGAGTAAAAATGTAGTGATACGTTTTTTCGATATAACAGAAAAACAGGTACACGAGGCATTTAGGAAGGTCACTGTAGGCAACAACACCTTTGAATTTGACCTAAAAAACTTACCTAATACGGTGTATTTGCTCAGTTTATACCAAAATGGTGTGTTGATATACAAGCCTTTACGGTTTGTGAAAATGTAGAATAATAAAAAACAGGCAGCTTCGAGGGGGGCTGCCTGTTTTTTTATTGCCCATAGACTTGGCGGATTCGGTCGAGTTCGGGATGTGTTAAGCCTTTATTCTGAAAATAACTTATTGAACTATTAACAGATTTATGTCCTTTTACTGTTTTCAAAATATCTTCTGCTTCTTGTATTTTGTTATTAAAAATGAGTGAGAGAGCGTAAAATACTTTTACAGAGGTATTATCGGGAAGTAGTTTATAAGACATTAGCCCATTCATTTCCGCTTTAGCATTTTGATTTCTTTGAAGCCATGCAATACAAAGCAATCTTCGTGTTTTGATAATACCCACAACAAATTCTTCAAACTCAGTGTTCAATGTACTCAAATATTGAGTGACTATCCTTTGAGCAGAATCTATATATAATTCAGATAGATCCAACGAATCCATTTTGCAATACAGACCTGAAATATTTGTAAGTGTGCGTACCATTTCAATATTACTAAATATTGGATTAAAAACTGTTCCTTTCTGACCTTCAAATAATGCTTTTTTATACGTTTCAATAGCTTGTTCATACTGTTGCTTATAGTCATAAATTAATGCAAGGGTATTCAGCGATTGAGCATAATAGGTCATATAAAAGATACTGCCCGTCTTTTCAACTAAATTTTTCATGGTTTCAACTGCTTGCTTAGATAACACTAAAGCTGTATCTAATCTTGATAATTCGCGCATAACGCTCGCAAGACCAGCTGATGAGACATATTTATTAAATCGAACGGTGGTGGAATCGCTATAGCGACCCATTGTTTTTAAAATATTTAGTGACTTCTGATAGGGTTCAACAGCCAATGAATCTTTATCTTGATAATGTAAAGCCTGTCCTAAATTGGCATATACCATAGCTGTTTTAATATATTTACTGCTATCACTTTGCTCAAATTGCTCTAATAATGGAATCAATGAACGGCAAACTCTTTCTGTTTCTGATGATTTTTCTACACTTCTTGCTAAAATCATCTGTCGATGATACAAGGCCATAATATACCCCTCAGTATAATATACTGAATCAGGCGCAGAACGGAGCGTTTGAAGACGGCTCAAAGCTATATCATTATAAATCAATGCTTTATTCAATTGTCGATAATCAAATAATAGTTTTGTGTAGTTGTTAATAACGTCAATATCTGTACTATCGAGGTCGAACTCAATGGCTAATTCGTAGAAATACTGCACCGAGTCGAAACGGTATTGCAGTTGATATAAACTTGCGGCAAGAATACAACTGCGGCGGTCTTTTTCTATCTGAAGGCGCGATGTATCGTTTTGTTGCTTCAATTCTTGAATGGTGACGTTGCGTTTGCCCATTTGGTCTTTATTGGTTTTCAAACGGTCATGCCAATTGACCCTATTCAAAACTGAAATCGCTGTATTGACATCCCCTTTCGCAAAGGCTTCGAAAGCTGCTTGATGAATAGCGGACTCGTCATCTAAATTTATCACCACAAATCGGTCGGCAAGTTCTTTTACTTGCTTTTCCAGTTCTTGCCGTTGTTCTTCTAATATACTTATGGCTTTCTCTTTCGAACCTATGACTTGTCGCATTTCGATTCGCAATGAATCCATCAAGCGGCGTTGTTCGGCTTGACTTCCTTTTTGAAAGACCGCCATGCGCCGTTCGTAAGTGCGTTTTACAGCGTTTTGAGAAATATTATAGTAGGCTGATAAATTCTCCTCAAAGGTTTCTTCTGGACACATGACGACTTTTAATCCTTCCACTCGTCCGAGAACAGCTGCGGCTTCCAGAACTTTTTCGTTCACCACTTTCAAGCCCGATTTACGCGCTGAAATGGGAATGGTATTGCCCAGTGGTTTATCCGAAAAAACCAAACCGAAATAACCTCGGCTATCGCTTTTGGTCGGTATAGAAAAAGGCGCACGAATACTGACATCGCTGATGTATTCGACTTTGCCCGTTTTATACTTGCTGTTTTGCATGACGACTAAGCCGTCTAATCGAATATCTTGTTGAGCAAAAAGACTAACAAAGCAAACCAAAAAGATAAAAATACTGAGGGGGTGCTTGTGGTTTGTTTTCATTGTATATGCTTTTCAAAAATGATAGATCATTGTTTTTCCAAGTCTATATGAAACTCCCGTCGTGTATGAACGGGTATATTATCAAATATTTGCCGTTTATAGCCCTTCTTCTCAAACACGATCCGCTGCTGCTTTTGCTGCACTGAATCGGGTAAAATCAATTCAAACCAACCATGTTCATTGGTAAAAGTATCGACATTTCGAACACTGACACGTACACCAGATATAGGGTTTTGGCTTACAAAATCGGTTACATCGCCAACAATACGATCCGTGTATTTCAAGGCAACAGTCAGCGTAATCGGTTGGTACATCTGCAAAGTGTATTCTTTCTGAATATCTGTTACTTGGTAAGGTTGCGGGTGGCTGATACTGAGTTTTACTTTTTCTTTCAGCAAAGCAATTGGTAAGTTATTAAATGTTGCTTCTCCGTTACTCCCAATCGTCATAGAGTCCAAGCCAAAAGGCGAGTGCAATAAAACTTTACCTTGATTGTCGAGTATAAGTCCCCCATCTTTGTCTACTACCACAATAGTTTGACTAAAAGTTTGAGCCTTTGTTCCCCAATATTGCCATAGAAATAAAGCGAGTAAGCCTATAAGACCTGTTATAAACAACCCCTTATGTTTTTGCCAAACCAATATAGATTTAACTCCAATATACTGAGGGGGGGCATTATCGGGCAAACGATCAATGATTTCAATAAGCGTATAGTTAATTTGTGCTAAGGTGCGGTTCGCATCTTCGTGGCTAAGGTGATTCAGTCGTTTGGCGCGTTCAAAATCTTCGTATCGAGCAGCCGTTTGAATAACTTCATTGAGTAAGTCTTTATCAGAAACCATAGCCGCCTGCTTCTTCAATCTCTCTATAACTGTACGCGTTTTGCCTTCGCTAACTTGGTTTTTAAGTTCTATTTTCATCTCATCATTGGTTGTGTAATAGGGAATTTAGGATTGATAAATCGAATTTTCTGTGATAGATTTATCAGAACGACTAAATCAACTTGTAATTATTCTAAATTTTAGCAAAAATACCCAATTTTTATTTGTTCTTGATACTTAAATGCTAAAAAGATAGCAATCATAAGAATACTCAATGCCCAAAAGCGGCACGAACTAACATAAGTCCCATTAAGAGCATAAAATAAAACTGACCTGATCTGTG
>JAYVFS010000116.1:0-41386 GCA_043772905.1 Saprospiraceae bacterium
CTTTCCATATGTCAATGAACGACCCTTAATTTATTTAAAACATTTTATGGATTTTTACTCACTTTTTTTAACACTTTTAATTTGTAGGGTTTTAAAATATTATTAATCGATTTTTGAAAAAAAAACAAAGTCTTGTAAATAAAATAAATCACTGACTACCAATCATTTGTGTAAAAATTTACGCAGAAAAGAGCCATATAATATTTTGTACATTATTTTTTTTTGAAAAAAAAGCAAAAAAAAGGAGTGTCCAAAGTACACTATCTCGGTCTCTAAAACGTTATATAAATTAGAGGTTCGTTTAAAACCATTGAATTATAAACGTTTCATTCCGAAACACTCCATGCGAGATACCACAAAATCACCCGACTGTATCTTTCACAATCTCAAAACAACAACTTATTTTTAAACAGATTTTTTTAATCAATTAATTATTTTAACAAATGGCTACTAAAAAATCAGCAGCACCTAAAGCCGAAACTGCAGCACCTGCAGCAACAGTTGCAAAACCTAAGAAAGCAACGGCTAAAGCAGAAACAGCACCTACAGAAATAGCAGTTACAAAAGCACCTAAGAAAGCAGAGACTAAGGCGACTACAACTAAAGTAACTTTCACTTTGCCAAAAGAAGCTGTTCAAACAGCTAAAACGGTGGCAGTGATTGGTGAATTTAATAACTGGGACATCGTTAAAGGTACAGAATTGAAAAAACAAAAAGACGGTTCTTTTAGCACTATGCTCGAACTCGAAGCGGGCAAAGAATACCAATACCGTTTCCTTATCAATGGTGAGGTTTGGGAAAATGCTTGGGATGCACCTAAATATGTTGAGACTTCTTTCGGGACTTTCAACTCGGTCGTTTTAGCATAAGACCTACAAAGACAAAGGATTTTAAGATATTTGATTGTGAGATGAAAGGATTTTTATGAAATCTTCTTTCTCAAAATCTTATGTCTTAAAATCTTTCGTCATTTATAGCTTAATTTTTTTCAACCTATCCATTTCGCGCTTGTTGTCGCGGTCTTTTATTGACTCCCGCTTATCATAGGATTTTTTACCTTCTGCCAAACAAATTTCAAGTTTCGCTATACCACGCTGATTGAAATAAAGGCGGTAAGGCACAATTGTCAATCCTTTTTCAGCCACTCGGCGAGTTAATACTTTTATTTCTGCATTACGCAACAACAACTTACGAAGTCTGCGTGCTTCGTGGTTGTAAATCGTTCCATTAGCATATTCTGCAATATACATGTTCTTGACAAACAATTCGTCACGAATGAAATAACAAAAAGCATCTTTCAAGTTTGCCATACCTTCACGCAAAGCCTTCACCTCGGTACCATTCAAGATGATACCTGCCTCATATTTTTTGACGAAAGCAAACTCGTGTTCCGACTGGCGGTTGACGATTTGCGGACTCTTAAATCTTTTATTTTTTTCTGCCATTTTTCTTTAAAACTCTTTATAACCATTTTTTCCAACGAAAAAAAATCAATTGCATTATTGTAAGCAATATCATCGCACCCCACATCAAAAAATAAGCATTGGGAATATGTAGTTCTGGTAATGTATCAAAATTTGTCCCATAGACACCCACAATAAAGGTAGGAGGTATAAAAATCACGGATATAATCGTTAACACTTTAAAGACATGATTTGTTTGATTGTTCTGTTCTGAATTAAACAAATCGTTCAAGTTATTAAGCATATCTCTTTGATTTTCAACCGTTTCGATTACCCTTACAACGTGGTCATATAAGTCTCTAATAAAAACTTGATTCGATGGGTCTATGAATTCACCTTCCTCGCGTGAGAACCGACTGACGACATCACGAAGCGGAAATGCTGCGCGTCTGATTTCAGTCAATTGTCGTTTTAACTTATAAATATTGCTTCGTACTGAGGGGGTAAAGTTAGTCAATATTTGAACTTCTATTGTTTCAATCTCATCTTCAAGTTCATCTAAAACATTGATATAACCGTCCACAATGAAGTCAATGAGCGTATAAGCCAAAAAATCTGCCCCTTTATGTCTGATTTTTCCCAACCCTCGATGTAACCGTTCTCTGATTAGTAAAAAAAGATCGTCTGTATCTTCTTGAAAAGTCAATAACACGTCTTTTTCGAGATAAAAAGAAACTTGTTCGGTCACAGAATCACCGATGCGTTTGTCATAGCGTAAAGCATGTACGATAATGAAAATCCCATTTGAGTAGTCCTCCCATTTGGGACGTTGGGTTGTATTCAAAACATCCTCAATCGCCAAAGGATGTACATCAAAAGTTTGACCTATATGTTGTATCAACGACTCATCATTCAGCCCTCTGGTATCGTACCACGTTATTTTATCAGCCGACGGAAGCGGACAATCCACCCCCTTCAGTATTTTTTCTTCAAAAGCGGCATTATTGTATTGAACAATCGTCACCAACGATTGCTCAACCTCAGCTTGTCCAGTGTAAACAGCCGTTTCAGGTGGCAAACCCACTTTACTCGACTTCTGTTTATGTTTTTGCTTATGTTTTTTTGGCATAAAAAAAACTATTTGATACCTTCAACGATAACCGAAATGCCGACTCGATTCAAGACAATTTTATCAACAACTTTAAAAATCGGCACCAACATATTATAAATCCGCATCTGCCCCGATGGAATCGTTTTCTTTTTCAAGATATTCCCCGAAAACCACCAACCAGCGATAGCTACAAAGTTAAAATACTGACTGTGAACTATTTGAAAATTATTTTTTTCAAAAATCTTTTTTAGCCCCCCCTCAGTATAACGACGATAATGTTCTAAAGAACGATCAAATTCGTTAAATAAGGCTTGATAAGCAGGGACCAAAATCACCAACCGTCCGCCTTTACGCAATAGTTTTTTAGCATTCGCTATCGCCAAATAATCGTCTGCAATGTGCTCAACGACATTCAATGCAAAAACACCGTCAAAGCTTTCCAATAAATCAGCGTATTCCGCTTCAAAATCAGGATGCACTAAGTCCAATTCTCGAACACCCGCATAAGTCGGTGCTTGTTCGAACTTTTGTTCCAAATATTGGCAATAATTATCACGTATGTCTGACAGCATCAGCTTGCGCCCCTCATTCAAATACTGCTCACTGATGTTGCCAATACCTGAACCAATCTCCAGAATCCGACCTGTCAAACGGCTGCTGGTTACTCTGTACATCCATTCGTTAAAAAGCGGTGCGTTAGCAATCGCTTCGAGCGTCGCCATGCCTTCTATGTCTAACTCCTTGAAAACAAATGTATTATTCATTTTATAAAAATAAATTCACGGATTAAATGTTATTAATTTTAGTGCTTTTTATATCTGGCTTACGCCCAAATATTATATTTCAAAATACACCAAATCGCTCTAAAACCATCGCGCCAACCTATTTTTTTGCCTTCGGCATAAGAGCGACCATAGTAAGAAATGCCGACTTCATAAATGCGAACACCCTTGATACGTGCCACTTTTGCGGTCACTTCGGGTTCAAAACCAAATCGATTTTCCCTTAAATCCAAACTTTGAATGATTTCACGGCAAAACAATTTATAACATGTTTCCATATCCGTCAAATTCAAATTGGTAAACATATTGGAGAGAGATGTTAGAGCTTTATTGCCAATAGAATGCCAAAAGAACAAAATACGATGTGGCTGCCCCCCAATAAAGCGCGATCCAAAAACCACATCAGCAAAACCGTCGAGAATCGGTTGCAACAAAAAATTGTATTGGGCAGGGTCATATTCGAGGTCAGCGTCTTGAATAATCACAAAATCGCCCGTCGCTTCCTTGATACCCGTATGCAACGCTGCGCCTTTACCCTTATTGACCGCATGTTTAAAGTAACGAATATCCAATTCTGGATGCGTTTTTTGATACCTCAGAATGACCCCCTCAGTATCATCATTCGAACAATCATTCGTAATAATCAGTTCTTTTTTCATACCACCTACAAGTTCAACTACTCGAATACGGTCAAGAATCCCTTGAATTGTCCGTTCTTCGTTATAGGCAGGCATGACTATGGAAAGTTTTTTTTGCATAAAGCCGCGTTTTCAATAAAAAATGGCTGCAAAAATAGGTTAAAAAAACAGTAGTCACTTACAAACGGTTGCTTTTTAAAACATATAAAAAAACCACCCATCAAAAGAAAGGTGGCTCGTAGAAAAAACAAACTATGAGAAAACATTCTTGCTGAAACCATAAAAACAGTATCAGTTAATCTCATTAATATTTTTATGAAACCCAAAGACAACCTCACTTTTTATGACAAGCATAAAACCGTAAGGTTGAATTGTAAAAAAGCATGAAAGACATTTTCTCAATAACCATCAAGAGTAAACGTAACATTCAATTCTTTTTCAATTTTGAAAAGAATGTCTCTTGTGGGTACGACTTGCCCTTTTTCAATCTTCTCAATATTCGACTTTGTAAGACCGACACGGTCGGACAAATCCTTTTGAGAAAGATGTTTTTCCAAACGAGCTAATTTTATTTGTTCACTGATTGGAAATAGAAGCGTTTCAACACCATTTTTGCCATTCTCAAAACTTTGTGTCGCTGAAGAAGGACTGTAATGAAGGAAACCCGCTAAAATAAGTAATAGAACTCCTGTTAGTACGAATTTAGACATAGCACGCTGTTTTAGAAAAGTGGGGGAATATGAGTTTAAAGAAAAATGAAATCATATTGCTATAAATTTAATTTATAAGTCATCTAATTTGAATAATTCATATCGTTCTATAATAGAAATCAGTTTTTTATCATAGCTTTTATCTGTTGCATAGCCAAAATCTCTTAAGCCTTTAGCCCATACGCGATAATTTTTACCATATTTCAATAAGTCCCGATAACGATATTTCATTAAAAATTGACTGTGTTCACGCCACGAATCTGTCGCATTAGCAAATTTTCGGAAAAAATCTTTATGGTGATCATCTGTGAAATTGGAGCAATGACCCTTTGGGCATGACTTTGAGAAACACTTGATACCGAAATGATTGTTATTCCGAGCTGCTAAAACGCTTGTACCTGACCGGCTTTCGACGATGGCTTGTGCCATTGTGATACTGGCAGGTATGCCAAATTTATCCATCTCTGCCACTGCTACTTTGGAATAACGCTCGATATATGCTTTGACACTTTGTTCTTTAAGTTCCTCAGGTGCCGCGGGTGAAAGATTGAATGATAAGCCGCTACCGATTGATACTGAAGTTGTGTTGTTGTCTTTTCCCTGTACATGTTTGTTTGTCTGCGTTTTCTCCTTTGTGTTGTTAGTAGCTGCAAAAATAGGCTTTCCTACGTTAAAAACAAGCCCATCAGAGAAAATCAATAACATAATTATTCCCAATATACATACTTTGAGTAATGCTGCCCCCCCAATTCGAGTGAGCATACCAAAAGTTAGGTAGTCGCCACGATTCTCGATCGCAGCCAATAAACGATGCCAACCCTTCACAATGCGCTGTATCATTTCAGTAAATGATTCGATTGACTCAGAACCATTTGTCGTGTGAGCATCATGGCGAATCAAATCCTCCATTGTATGATGCTTTTTAAAAACAACGCGGAGATTGTTTGCGTCTCCGTCCTTTGCTTGCCCGTTTGTTAAATCAAAATCTTTCATTTTTTATTATGCTTTTGAAAACGTTTTGTATTTTTACGAAAAGATGTTGAATGTTTATGTTTACAGTGCTTCAAAAACAGTGTAAATTTAAAACAAAAATACATTATAAAACAAATAGTTTCTAATTTATTTTAAACATTTTTTATCAACATATTTGTTTCGAAATGTGCGAAGCCTGTAAAGACAACATCTCTGAAATCAACTATTTGTTTTAAAATATTGATTTTCATGCATTTACAAAACATTATTTTTACACCTTTATCATAAAACCGTCTTTTCTCATTCCTTAAATTTCAAAAAATCATGGGCGAATTTGCAGACAGCATCGTCAACCAACGTTTCAAAATTGTTTATAATGAGCTTGAAAAAACAAACAAAATCAAAGGTAAGTCCGACATCGCTTCAAAACTCGGCACCTACAATCACGTCATCAATTCAATTCTGAAAGGAGACCGCAACATCACCGTCGAACAACTTCATAAGTTGTTTGAACTCTACGGCGTGAGTGCTAATTTTGTTTTTGGCTCCTCCGACGATATTTTTCTGCCTGGCTATGAAGCCGTTTCGTCACGGCCCAAATCTGAAAGGCTATTTGGTTTGAGTGGTCGGCAAAATATCGTACTCCTGCCCAATCGTGCACAGGCAGGATATGCAACGGCGACGAATACCCCTCAGTATTTAACGGATTTTCCACGCTTTTCAATACCTAATATGGAGGGAAATTTGATTGCCTTTGAAATCAGCGGCAATTCTATGGAGCCGACGATTACCAATGGCGATATTGTCGTCTGTGAAGAATTGGAGCGCGGCGAACCGATACGTGACAATCAAGTCTATGTCGTTGTCACCGATGTCGTCGTTGCCAAACGTATTCAACAAGTTAAAGACGCTTCAAAAGTTCACGCTTTGCGTTTGATTTCTGATAATGAATTCTACAAACCTTACGAAGAGTCGTTGGAAGATGTTAATAAAATACTGCGGGTAAAATGTCGCTTGACTTCTCACGCCATACAGTAGTATCTTTGCCCACGAATGACGAGTGGTGGATTTTTATTCACCATTCGTCATTCACCATTCACCATTAATAAAAAGTCCTATGAAAAAAATCATTTTAGCCACTTTTGCGCTAAGTTTTGTTTTGGTTTTGAATGCTCAAACTGCTACAAAGACCACACCTCAGTATAAAGCATGGGCATCGCCGCCGCCAGAATTTCGGCAACCCAATCAAATCAATAAAATATTTCCTTTCGACATTGCATTAAAAGATACGGCGGGTACAATTTATAATTCTGCCGAAGTGTTAAAAACAGGCAATAACCCACTCGTTTTAGTCTTTTGGCTGACCACTTGTGGACCATGTCTTTTGGAGTTAAGCACCTATAAATCAAAATACGACGATTGGAAAAAAGAAGCTGATTTTAGGATGATTGCGATTTCAACAGATTTTCCGCAAAATGCCGAAAATTATGTCAAACGCACCAAACAAAGCGAGTGGCAATTTGAGTCTTATCACGACTATCAAAGGGCTTTCTGGATGACCATGCCCGGTGAGTTAAATGGACTGCCACAGGTATTTATCTTAGATGAAAAAGGCAATATTGTTTATCACCATCGTCGTTTTGTACCAGGAGATGAAGATGAATTATTCGCTAAAATTAAAGAGTTAAATAAATCGAAGTAACGTTTCTATTTGCGTTAATTTAGTATCATTTTCAAAATCTATTATCCATATTTTTTTTGTCATTCTGAACGAAGTGAAAGAATCTAAATAAAAAGAAATCATGTCTAACAAACATGATTTCTTTTTATTTAAGCCTAAAACCATTCTAAATCAATGAAAATAACGCTAAAAACTATTTTTATCATTTAATAAAATATCAAACAAAACAGCTTTAATAAATTAGTTTTAATATTATTAAATCAATTTAGCTACCCAATTTTGATACATTTATCTTCTAACCAAACAATTTCTAATTCATTTAAAAAAGGAGATAAATGAGTATAAACACGTTCATGATATTCATTTATCCAATTAAGTTCTGATGCCGTCAATACAGATAAATCAATTAAATGAGTATCAATCGGAAACAATGTAACTGTATCAAATTTATAGAATTTTCCAAACGGCGTTTCTTGGTCTTCAACGACTAAAACCAAGTTTTCGATACGGATTCCATATTCGCCTTCCTTATAAAATCCGGGTTCATTAGATGTCAACATGCCCAATTTATGCGCCGTCGTGCCGCGTGCATTAATAATGCCCACAATGCCCTGTGGTGGCTCATGCACATTCATAAAAAAGCCAACGCCATGTCCAGTCCCGTGTCCAAAGTTCAAACCCAATTGCCACAAGTATTGCCGCGCCAAAGTATCCATCTGAATACCTTTCGTTCCTTCGGGAAATTTCAATTGTGCAATCGCAATATGCCCCCTCAGTACAGCCGTATAATTTTGGCGTTGTTCAGCCGTCGGCGCACCGTCTAACGAAATGGTGCGGGTAATATCTGTCGTTCCATCGGCGTATTGACCGCCAGAATCAAGCAATAAAATGCCTTTTCGCGCTATTTCTGTCGAATGATGCGGGTCTGGATGATAGTGAATAATCGCACCATTGCCATTATAACCGATAATCGCATCAAAACTTTCACCAAAATAATGCGCTTGATCGCTGCGGTATTGCGCAAGCATGGAAGCCATTTCGTACTCCTGAACGGTGCGTTCCAACAGCGTTTTTTCTAACCACATAAACGCTTTTGTCAATGCCACGCCGTCTTTGACCATGACTTCACGTATCAACCGTTGTTCCGTTTCGTTTTTCACAGCTTTCATCATGATGGAAAACGTCTCGCCTTCTATGACATGTACGCGGTCTAATAAGCTAAATAATTGGAAATTAATATTACCTGAATCAATCGTAATTGCCTGACTTTCATCAAGTTGTGATATAAAATCACTGACCATCGCATACGGTCTGATGATAACACCGTCATGGTTCAAAGCCGTTTTAATATCCGCAGGCACTTTTGAAGATTCAATAAATAAATCACAACGCTCCATACCGATGACCAAATAAGCGACAAAAACAGGATTGCAGGCTACGTCTGAACCTCGTAAATTAAGCGTCCAACCAATATCATCCAATGTCGTAACCAAATGAAAATCAGCACCTTTCGCTTTCATTTTTGCGCGAATATCAGTGAGTTTATCTGCACGCGATTTGCCTGCAAACACCACGTCATGTTCAAAAATTTCTGCTGTGGGCAACGAAGGACGGTCTTTCCAAATTGGTGAAATCAAATCGGCATCCGTCACAAGAGCAATATTTTTTGAGTCAAACATTTTTTGCAACGTGCGCACTTGACCGACTGAAAACAAAGCACTATCGCAACCTACGCGGCTGTTTTCAGGCAAATTTTCAGCTAACCAATCAATATGTTCAGGCGCACCTTGCTGCATTTGTTTTTTTAATTCAAATTCAGAATCTTTGGTTTCCGTTTCGCATTGCAAAAAATAGCGTCCGTCTGTCCATACATAAGCCGTTGATTGTGTGATGGTTACGTAACCCGCTGAACCCGTAAAGCCTGAAATCCAAGCCCGTGACTGCCACAAGGCTGCGGGATATTCTGATTGGTGCGGGTCACTTGATGGTATGATATACGCATCTAATTTATTGGTTGTCAATAATTTGCGTATCGCTGTGAGTTTTTCGTTGATAGTCATAATTTATAAAGATTTTATTTGAATTATTAGCTTTTTTGTCATTCTGAACGAAGTGAAAGAATCTGAATGAATTTTTATTTAGATTCTTTCACTTCGTTCAGAATGACAAAAAAAGCGAAATTGGTAAGTTTTGTTTTAAAATCCGTTTTTTTCGACAAAAATATAAATTTGCAGCATGATACCTTACGTTGACATACATACACATTTTCCAAAAACAGTTGAAAATGTAATTTCTATTCAAAATATTACGCAAAATGAATGGGAAAACCTGCCGAATACTGAGGGGGGTAATTTTGCATCCGTCGGTTTGCATCCTTGGTTTTTGACAAAAGAAAATGCAGAAAAAGGTTTCGAAAAACTAACACAAATCATTGACAATCAAAATATTGTAGCTATTGGCGAATGTGGTTTGGATAAACTAAAAGGTGAAAACCTTGATTTCCAAACAGATATTTTTGCAAAGCAAATTCAACTTGCAGAATCGGTTCAAAAACCAGTCATTATTCACTGCGTCCGTGCTTTCAATGAAGTAATTGCTTTGAAAAAGAAGCTGAAACCAACCGTTCCAATGATTATTCATGGTTTCAACAAAAACGAAACGATTTTGAAAGAACTGCTAAAAAATGGTTTTTATATCTCAATTGGGGCGGCTATACTGAGGGGGGATAAAAAATTTGAAAAAACGGTTTTAGAGATTCCTTTGGAACGCCTTTTTTTTGAAACAGATGATAAAGATATGGATGTTCAAGATGTTTACGAAGCATATTGTCAATCGGCGAATGTGAATATAACTGATTTAAAGTCAATTATTTATAAAAATTATACACAGGAATTTACTAAGTAACGAGTAAATAATAAGGTGGTCAATGCTGAAGGTATCGGATACAGAAATTTGAATAGTTTTTGTTTTTTTTGCAAAAAAAAATAAAAAACTATTCAAATTTCTGTATCCGATACCTGTGCTTAAATCGCATGAATGCTCACTCCGCTTTCTCCAAAACAGGCACTAAATGATTAATTTTCTTTTTCTCAAAAGTATCCAAATTGCCTAAATCCACCGTTGCCTGCCCCTCACTATCGAAGCCAAAAATCTTAGTAAACTTTGCACCCCATTCTATTTCGTCGAGCGAATAGGAATATCTTGAAAAAACATTTTGGTCAAAAGTATCATCAAAACCACTGATGAGTATCATTACTTCTGGTAGAGATTTCTCAAAATCTGCTTGATTCATCCCATAAAAAGGGCTGTTTTCATCAATTGGATGCACAATAGTCCACGACGAAGGGAAAAAAGTAATCGTATCGCGCTCCAAAGCCAACGCCAAAAAGCGGCGAGTAGGTCGCCCCGTCGCATCCAAAGCATCAAAATCGAGTAAACTAACCGATATTTGAGCGTGCATATTCATCAAACTCGAATTATAAACATTTGCAATGCGCATCATCAAGCCCGTAATTTCCTGCCCTTGCCAAGAGAAAGGCGCAACGACTGCTTTTTTTGAAAAAAGAAGAATTGAAGGGGCTTTTGAAAACCGTGCATACAAAATACCTGTAATAATAGCAAAACTCATCAAACCCACCAAGGCTTCCAACGAAGCAACCGCACTTGCCCCAAACCCCATCGGATTGACACGTCCATAACCCACAGTCGTGAGGGTTTGTGCAGAAAAGAAATAGACTTCCCAAAATTCATTCATACCGCTTTCAAAGCTCATCCCAGTCAATTCGTCAATGCCCACCATATAATAGACTACGACAAAAACGGCATTGACCAGACTGTACCACAATGCAATCATGACCATTAATCGCAGCCACGTTGCCGTTATCAAAACATGAAAAATATTAAATGTTTGATAAAACGGCAAGCCGATGCGCATATAATTGTACGTGCCATCGGGATTGATGAGCCTTTTTTGACGTGCATCGGTTGTGCCGAAACCCATTTCCTTACTCTCTTGTTGGAGGGCTTTTCTTTTAAAAAAACGTGTCGTTTTTGCCATAAATAATTACCAATCAATTGGTTATAAAAATATAAAATTTTACATTTTTTTTGTCATTCTGAACGCAGTGAAAGAATCTGAATGAAATTATTATACAGATTCTTTCACTGCGTTCAGAATGACAAAAAAAAACGCTCTTATGATGCTGGAAACTCTACAAAATTACGTGGCGTTTCGTAAAGCCTTACTTTTATATCAAATTCTTCTTCAATGCACCCCCTCAGTATTTTCCATATTACGACGGCAATATTTTCTGCTGAAGGGTTCAAATCACGAAATTCAACGGTATCAATATTCAGATTTTTATGGTCAAAACGATGTTCAATTTCTTCTTTTATAATTTTAGACAATTTGCCCAAATCATAAACATAGCCCGTTTCAGGGTCAATTTTGCCTGTAATTTTTACTTCCAGTTCATAATTATGACCATGAAAATTGGGATTATTGCATAAACCGAACACCTCACGGTTTTTTTCATCAGACCATTTTGGGTTGTGCAAACGGTGTGCAGCATTAAAATGTGCTTTTCGGAAAACAGAAACTTTCATATTGAATGAATAAGTGATTGAGTGATTGTATGAATGGATTTTCTAACAAAAATAGCAAAGCAAAGTTTTAATAGAAAGATAAAAGACATTTAATTGTAAAAATACCTTTTTAGTCGTCTATCTCACCAACTCTGTCGTGTTTTACTTCTCCTCATGGATTGAAAGAGTTAAAAAAGTGTTATCTTAACGGTTATTATAAAACAATTATTCACCTAATTAAAATAGAAAGACACATGACATTAGTTATTTTAGGCTGTATTTTGTTAGCTGTCAGCTACGTATTAATGGGTTTGGACAATCGCCCAGTAGCACAGGCATCGAAAAGTGTTCGAATTGTTAGTTTTGCTCTTATCGCACTTGGTGTATTGACTGCTTGCATCAAGCAAATTGACGCTGGGGAAGTCGGTGTGCAAAAACTGTTTGGTAAAGTTGAAGACCGTGTTTTAGAAAGTGGTTTAAATTTCGTCAATCCGCTTGTCAGCGTGACGGAAATGAATATTCAAACACAAAATTACACAATGTCGGGCATTCACGACGAAGGAAAACAAGCAGGAGATGACGCTATTCGGATTCTGTCAACCGATGGTTTAGAGTTGACGATTGACTTGACAGTTCTGTATCGCGTCAATAAAACAGAAGCACCGCGCATCATTCGTGAAATCGGTACCAACATCGAAGAAGTCATTGTTAGACCCGTGACACGGACGAAAATACGCGATAATGCTGTTTATTATACAGCCATTGACCTTTATTCAACAAAACGGGAGGAATTTCAAAGTCGTATTTTCAAAGACATTGACACTATTTTCAAGCAGCGTGGATTGACTTTGGAGCAATTACTCATTCGCAACATTGCTCTACCTGAATCGGTAAAAGAGGCAATCGAAAAGAAAATCAATGCCGAGCAAGATGCTCAAAAGATGCAATACGTCTTGCAAAAAGAAAAACAAGAAGCAGAGAGAAAGCGCGTAGAAGCGCAAGGTATCGCTGATTATCAACGCATTTTGTCCACTGGTTTGAGTGATAAAATGCTCCAATATGAGCAAATTAAAGCGCAAAAAGAATTGGCTTTGTCAGCAAATGCCAAAGTCGTTATTATGAATGGTAAATCTGCGCCGATATTGATTGGGCAATAAAGATTCGGTATTAGGGTGTTCTATTTATTCGGTGTCCGAATAGTAGTGACTACTAGTCTGACGAACACCCGAACATCGAATAACCCATTTTATCCAAATAAAAGCCACTTTTGTCTATCAAAAGTGGCTTTTATTTAGAGAAAAACGACTTTCGTGTTTTGTAAATTCGTAAAGTCCCCCCCTCAGTAAAAATCGTAAAAATCCGTCTCAATTTGTAAAATATGATGAATTTCAGTGAAGTACTTAAAATGGCTCTTGAATCCATCCGCACCAATGCCCTGCGGTCGGTTTTGACATTGCTCATCATAGCGGTAGGCATTATGTCCTTAGTCGGCATATTGACGGCATTGGACTCCGTTCTGAACTCGCTCAATGAAAGTTTCAACAGCCTGGGCAGCAACTCGTTTACAATTGAACGTAAGTTTCAAGACATTAAAGGCAATAGAGGTGGCAGACGGGCGAAAGTAGGCGAACCGATTGACTTTGACCAAGCCGAAGAATTTAAGGAACGTTTTGACTATCCCGCAAAAGTGACGATTTCGATAAATGCCACAGGCAATGCCGTCGTGCAACGAGGTGATAATAAGACAAATCCAACCGTTTCAGTCACAGGTGCAGACGAAAGTTACTTAGATGTGAAAGGCATGGACCTGACTTTTGGGCGTAATTTTTCAGATGGTGAAATAAGATCAGGCGCAAACAAAGCCATTATTGGCAGTGAAATCGTTAAATTGTTGTTCGATAATGACGACCAAAAAGCCGTCAACGACGATATTTCAATTGGCAACCTCCGTTATCGTGTTATCGGTGTTTTGAAATCAAAAGGCTCTGGCGGCGGTTCGCAAGGAGCAGACCGCACTATTATTATCCCTTTATTAACGTCAAAACAAGTGTATGACTCCAAAGGTGCGGATTACAGTATCAATGTCTCTACTGCCACAGCAACAGACATGGAAGCGGCAACTGATGTATCAACAGGTCTTTTTCGACAAGTTCGTAAACTCCGCATAGGTCAAGACAATGATTTTGAAATCACCAAATCGGATGGTCTTTTGTCTATTTTGAAAGAAAATACGGTGACAATTCGTTGGGCAACGATTGCGATTGGTTTAATCACATTACTCGGAGCATCTATTGGTCTTATGAACATCATGCTTGTCAGTGTCACTGAACGCACCCGTGAAATCGGTATTCGCAAAGCTTTAGGTGCCACGCGGTCGAGCATTTTGTCTCAATTTTTGACGGAAGCGATTATGATTTGCCAATTTGGCGGTTTGGTTGGTATCTTTTTAGGTGTCTTAGCGGGTTTGGGTGTATCGGTGGCGATGAAAAGTACGTTTCACATGCCTTGGGCTTGGATAACTTTGGGTGTTGTCACCTGTTTTGTCGTCGGTTTATTTGCTGGTCTGTATCCAGCTTTAAAAGCCGCAAGGCTTGACCCTATTGAATCCTTACGGTATGAATAAATGATAAAGTGGTAAGTGAAAAATACTGAGGGGGTGCTTGATAACAAAAAACGCCTATTTAAGTGTAAACACTCAAATAGGCGTTTTTTGTAAGAAAACAGCTAATTATTCAAGGGAGCTGTAAACTTAGCATTTTCAAACCTAATCGTATCAGGATAGATGGCTCTTGACGTTTCGCTTGTTCCGGTGGCAATATAGGTAACATTCATCGTCCCTTTTACTTCATTTTTTGTTTTATCAAAACTGTCAATGAATATATAGTTATCCGATGTTTTTAATAAATCGTAGCTGGCAACATAGCGGTCATTTCCTGCATACATAATGAAACTCCCATTTGGAGACATATTACATGTATCTTTATTTGAAGAAGAAGGAGAAAGGTTTATTTTGCCTAACTTATCAGGCGGTAAATTTGAGAAGAAAAAATATTCTTGGATATTAGTAAATTTAATCGTTTCGTGTTTTACAGTAATATCATAAATGACTTTGCTACATTGTTTAAAGTATTGTCCCCAAACTTTAAGTTCCATACCCGTACGAGGAAGACTGTTACCGTTAACAGTTAAATTAGAAATAGTGCCTAATTTAAGTTCAGGTTCTGTTGGCGTTGGGCTTTCCTTTTCTTTACAACCGATATAAATAGTTATAGATACGACCATAATAAGAAAAATAAATGGCTTCATTTTTATTCTATTTTAATGTGAAACAATGATTTTTTTTGTTAAAGTTTCTGTTTCTGTTACAGTTCTTAAAATGTATATGCCCGAGGTAAGTTTAGCCAAATCCAATTTTTGACGATGATGCCCACTCTCGATATCCTCATCTATAAATATCATAATTTCTTTCCCATAACTATCTATCAATGACATTTTCATTTTCATGTCTTGCTTTAAATCAAAATCAATAAAAGCAGAATTGTTTACTGGATTTGGCGAGACTGTTTCAATAGAGAGAATATTTCTGGTCGGTGATGCCAATGTAGTGTTTACTTTGGGGCTTTGAGACTTGTAGTACGTGTATGCAGGAGGAAGATCTACGAGTACACTTAGGTTTGAAATTGCTACTTTACCATCGGAACCACGTACAGTCATAGTGATATCCATATACCCTCTAAAATTATACGATCCAACAGAATAGAAATACAAATTCAATTTTCCATCATCAGCAACCGTTTGTTGCACTGTGGTACCCAAGTAATTTCTAACCTCCCAAGTTGTTGTAAAAGGTCCCTGACCGCAATAAATTTGAGGTTCCCAAGAAAATAAGCCAAAGCCCGATACATAAGTCGGACCACTAATCCAAGCTTGGAAAATATATTTCTGATAAAAATCAGAGAATTTTTGATGATTTGAGGTTATTTTAGCTGCGACATTACAGCAATCCGAACGACCCGTAGATACACCACTATTTTTAACATCTGGATTCGAAAAATTCGTAACGAACCTTATCCAAGTGCCGTCAACCTGATTTGGATTACACATGATTGTACCAAATGGGGTAGAGCCAGGATCTATACCCCAGAATCTTTGCCACCCGCTTTGTGCATTTGGACGTGAAAATTGAAATCCATGGTTTGTACCAGGTCCAGGTTCTAATTCTGTTTGATGTAGCCCCCTAAAAGATGACCAATTTCATGTGTGAACGCAAGTCCATCAGCAAACCTCTCAACAATAACATAAGCAGTTGAGAATTCAGCATCAATTTGGTCTGCTGCACTTGACAATACAGGGTAATCCGTATCAGTAAATAAGCCAACAATATCAGCTTTGTATTGATATCTTAGGCTACTCATATCCATTGGATTGAGAATATTGTGTAAATATGTAAAATCTTCGGATAAATATTTAAAACGGTCTGAATTGCTATATGGAGGCGTATTGAAGACGGAAAACCCCACAATATTTAAATACGCAGTTGTAGGAATACCACTATTACTTATACCTGTATTGTAAATTTGTACCTGAGCTGTTATTCTTTGTATAATATTGACATCTAACTGTTCCGTTCTTGAAGTATAAAGCCCCAAAAAGTCAATCCCTCCCTCTTGACATGGAATTATCTGTTCGGGAGCATATGATATTATTTCAGAATTAGAATGATTGGCAGTAGAATCTTCTTGTAGATGTAGTTGTTTACCACAGCCTTCTCTCGGTCTATTTTCGGAGAACTCCAAAATAACACTTAAATCTTCTGTTATACCATAAATTTGATAATATCTCAAATCATAGTTCATTTCTCCAAATATGAGTCCTTTTTCTTTGATAAGTAGAAGATTTCCAAGATAAGAATCAGACGTTCCCGAAACAATATAATCCGATTGTTTCTTTTTTTCTAATCGTCTAAATTTAATACTGACCTCTGTTGTATCATTTGGAAGATGAAAAGAAATTGTTGGATTCTCTTGTAATAGAGAAAGCACATCGCCGATTTTGACATAAGTAACGCTTTTGAGGTGTTCATAATTTTTAATTTTGGCTAACATCTCATTCTGCTCATCCGTCAAATTAACGGGTCGTTTAATAACAGTAAAAAGTTCAGATTTTGATTGAGCTTCTAAAAAATTAACTGATTGTAGAAAACAGAAAATTACTAGTAAAACGGTGTAAAACGGTGTAAGTAATTTTTCATTGTAAATGAAATTTTGAGAATTAGTTAAAAATTGTTTGTAAAAATAAGGCTGCAAAATTAGTCTTAAATAATTTAAACATAACAATTATTTAGTGTTTTTTTTAAATTAAAAACTTCATTAAAGCCGTAAAAATAAATAGTTTAAAAATATCAATTTTTATTAACATTTACAACTTCTCCGAAGTTACAAGAACAATGTATTGATTATATTTCCCACATATCGCCCCAAAGCCGATTGCCACCATCAATATAAACCGTTTCACCTGTGATATATGCCGCATTTGTTAGGAAAAGCGTTAGTTCAGCCACTTCCTCTACCGTTCCAAGCCGTTTCATCGGTATTTTAGCTTCAATACCTGCGACCATTTCCTTTGGATAGTTTTCTAAACCAGACGACAATATGATGCCTGGTGCTACACAATTGATACGAATCCCACGACTTACCCATTCAATTGCCAGGGTTTTTGACAAATTCATAACCCCTGCTCTTGCTGCTGCCGAATGACTCATACCCGGGAAACCTTTATAATTATTCAAAACAATATTGACAATACTGCCCGCATTTTGCTTGAAAAAAAAGCGTTTTGCCATCTCTTGGGTCACAAACCAAGTGCCGTTGAGGTTGGTATTAATGACCGCATTCCAACCTTTTTCAGAAATATCTTCGGCAGGTGAAGGAAATTGCCCACCCGCATTGTTGATAAGAATATCTAATTTGCCACTTTGCGTCTCAATGATATCGGCAAGGTGTTTAATACTTTCGGTGTCGCGGATGTCTAAAGCGAAGGCTTTAACGCCTGTACCGTAGCTGTGTAATGTCATTACAGCTTGTTCAAGACGCTCTTTTTTGCGCCCCGCAATATAAACTTCTGCGCCCAGCGTAAGAAATTGTTTGGCAATTTCAAGCCCGATACCAGAGCCGCCGCCTGTGACGAGTACAGTTTTCCCTTGAAAAAGGTCTGATTGAAACATAATGGAATGTTGATTTAAGTTGTTTGTTATTCAAGATTCTTAAGGTGTGAAATTAGGAAAAGGATGGAATATTTTAATAAGAATAACTACTTTCACGGATTAGAGACAAACGAATAGCTGTGTTAGTAGCGTAAATCAAGCAAAGTATCTAAATCGGACAAACTAATAAAACGTCACAAGCCTTAAAATTTCAAAAAAAATCTATCTTTGACCCCGAAAATCACAAATTCAAAGAGAAAAAATCACCCAATATGAGGATGAAACAATGCACAATCAAAGTGGCGGCAACCGTCAAAGGTGTGGGATTACACACAGGCGAGGTCGTTACTTTGACTTTGCGCCCTGCACCTGAAAATCATGGCTATAAATTTCAACGCATTGATTTACCAGATGCACCCATTATCGTTGCTGATGCGAGTAAAGTTGTCGCAACGAATCGTGGAACGGTTATAAAAGAGGGTAATGCGCAAATTAGTACCGTTGAACACGTGTTGTCCGCACTTATTGGCTTAGGTATTGACAATGTTTTGCTTGAAATAGACGGCGGTGAAGTGCCTATTTTAGATGGTTCTGCTTCAATTTTTGTACAAAAAATAGCAGAAGCAGGTATTGACGAACAAAATGCAGACCGAGAGTATTTTGATATTACAGAAACGATTACCTTTAAGGACGAAAAAACAGGTGCCGAATATGTGGCAATGCCTGCCGATGAATACTGTTTGACGACCATGATTGATTTCAACTCAGCAGTATTAGGTCAGCAATTTGCGTCCCTCGATTCGACCCCTCAGTATCAAACGGAAATAGCACCCGCTCGAACCTTTGCTTTTTTGCATGAGTTAGAATTTATGCTCGATCAAGGTCTGATAAAAGGCGGCGATTTGGACAATGCTATTGTTATTGTTGACCGCATGATGTCGGAAGAAGATTTGGCAGATTTGGCTAAAAAACTCAATAAACCACAGGTCAAAATCGAGCATGAAGGCGTTTTGAATACAACTGCCTTACGCTTTCAAAACGAACCTGCACGACATAAACTGTTGGATGTCATAGGCGATTTGGCGTTGGTTGGCAAATTTATTAAAGGTAAGATTATTGCTAAAAAACCAGGACATACGTCGAATGTGGCTTTTGCTAAAATCTTAAAACGCCATTATGCGGAGCAAAAAAAACAGCGCGGGATTCCAAAATATGACCCCTCAGTAAAACCAGTGATGGATACGACGCAGATAATGCAAAAACTGCCACATCGTTATCCGTTCCTGATGGTTGATAAAGTTTTAGAAATAACCCCTACAAGTATCGTCGCTATGAAGCAAGTAACCATGAATGAATGGTTTTTTGAAGGACATTTTCCCAATAATCCCGTTTTTCCAGGTGTTTTACAATTGGAAGCCATGGCTCAAACGGGCGGCATACTCGCCTTGACGGGCGTGCCTGACAATGAACTGTGGGATACTTATTTCTTGAAAATTGACAAATGTAAGTTCCGTGATAAAGTATTTCCAGGTGATTCCTTAATATTTAAACTCGAACTTTTAGAACCCATACGCCGAGGTATTGTTCAGATGATTGGACGATGTTATGTCGGCAACAAAGTTGTATCCGAAGCTGAATTGACTGCTCTTATTCAAAAAAGAAACTGAAAGTAGTTATTGGTTATTAGTTATTGGTTATTAGTTATTGGTTATTAGTTATTCGCTTGAATAACTAATAACCAATAACTAATAACCAATAACCAATAACCAATAACCAATAAAAAAGATGAATATCCACCAACTAAGTGTCATACATCCCGATGCTAAAATCGGCAAAGGCGTAACTATTGGACCGTTTACGACTATCGCCGCCGATGTGGAAATCGGCGACGGAACATGGATTGCACCGCATGTCAGTATCATGGACGGTGTGCGTATGGGGCGTAATTGTAAAATTTTTCAAGGAGCCATTGTCGGCTCTACACCTCAAGATCTAAAATATAAAGGTGAACGGACTTTCCTTGAAATTGGAGACAATACCATTCTTCGAGAATATTGCACCGTCAATATTGGCACAACCGCAACGTGGCGAACCGTTATTGGCAAAAATTGCCTTGTTATGGCTTACGCTCACGTGGCACATGACTGTGTTATCGGCGACAATGTTGTTTTGGCGAATAATGTCACCTTAGCTGGGCATATCGAAATAGGTGATTTTGCACGTTTGGGCGGCATGGTTGCCGTACATCAGTTTGTTAAAATTGGCAACGATGCGTTTATTGGCGGCGGCTCACTTGTTCCGCGTGATGTTCCTCCTTTTGTTTTAGCAGCGCGCAATCCCTTGTCCTATGCAGGTGTCAATCGGGTCGGATTGGTTCGACGGGGTTATACAACAGAGCAAATTGATAATATCCGTGATGTATATAGAATTTTGTTTGTTAGAGGTCATAATTTGACACAAGCCGTCAATTCTATTGAAGAAAGCGTACCTGATACATCTGAAAAAACAGCCATTCTCGATTTCGTTAACCAAGCCACACGGGGTTTAATCAAAGGTTTTAGAGCCTCAAATGGCAAGCAAAACTAATTTTTTATTGAAAAATACTGAGGGGGTGTCCGAACAATCAAAAACGATAAATCATACAGCACAAATCATGCTTGAAGGCGTTGGCAAACGTTTTCGCTACGAATGGATTTTCAGAAACATCTCTAAGACTTTTGCCAGTGGTAACATTTATGCGTTATTAGGCTCAAACGGTTCAGGCAAGTCAACCTTAATGAAAATTTTAAGTGGGCATCTCAGTCCATCGGAGGGAAAAATTTCATTTTATGTAAAAGACAAAAAACAAGACGAAGACGATATTTATAAACACATCAGTTACGCTGCCCCTTATGTTGAACTTATCGAAGAACTGACCCTCACTGAAATGATTCAGTTTCATATCAGATTTAAACCTCTAAGTAATGCTCTAAAAGTCAATGATTTAATTGAGATTTTAGGTTTTGAAAAATCAAAAAACAAAGAAGTTCGCTACTTCTCATCGGGCATGAAACAACGACTCAAATTAGCGTTGGCAATTTGCTCAGACTCACCTATTTTACTCCTTGACGAACCAACAACCAACCTTGACGCACAAGGCGTCGCTTGGTATCGGCAGCTCATCAGCCGTTTTACTGAGGGGGGCAACCGCTTGACTATTGTGGCTTCAAATATCGAACATGATTACGATTTTTGTAATGAAATGCTGAATATTGAAGATTTTAAATAGTTTTCTGAAAGTATCCTCAGAAATTAAGCGTCTATAAATTAATAAAAAACAAAATTTGGCGCAATTATTGAAATTTAATTTTGACATCCCCCTTTTATTAAAAGTCTTATTGTCATAAAAATATTTCAATTAAACATGAGAAAACGACAACTCATTTCATCCCTTTTGGTATTTACCCTTATCTTGGTTTCCGTCACCTCTTGCGTCAAAGACGAACCGCTTTATATCAGCTTACCCACAGAGGTTCAAGATGCCCAAGTTGCCCACGATTGGTTCGATATGTTTCGGTATCTAACGAAAAACTGCGCTGGTTTTACACCGCCTGTTGCATCACGCGCATTCGGCTATGCAGGCGTGACTATCTATGAAACGGTTGTGCCAGGTATGCCGCAATATCAATCACTGCAAGGGCAATTGCAGGATATGCCCAAAATTGCTGCACCCGATTTGAATTTAGAATATAATTGGGCTATAGCGACTAATGCAGCAATGGCTTATGTTGCCAAAAGTTATTATGCCAATATGTCCAATACATTGTTCGCACAAGTGCAAAAACTTGAAGAAAGCAATTATGAATCATTGCGTATTAAATACATTTTGACCGAAGCGACCGTTGACCGCTCAAAAAAATGGGGGCAAGAAGTGGCGCGCATCGTCTTTGAATGGTCAAAAACAGATGGTGGTCACGAGGGTTATACTAAAAATTTTCCAACAACATATTTTGTGCCTACGGGCCTAGGTTTATGGGTGCCAACTTATCCTAAATATCAACCACCTTTACAACCTTTTTGGGGCTATAATCGCTCTTTTATCACTAAAAGTGCCGAAATGTCGCAGCCCACTAAGCCAATATCCTATTCAGAAGACACAGCTTCTCTTTTCTATAAAGAGGCTTATTTGGTGTATAGCACAGTTAAAAACATTAAGCCAGAAGAAAAGGTTATTGCTCAATTTTGGAGCGATGACCCAGGGCAACCAGGAACGCCTCCGGGTCATTCCATTTCTATTACAACACAAGTATTGAAAAAAGAACGCTATAACCTCGCAAAATCAGCCGAAGTATATGCTAAAATGGGTATCTGTGTATCTGAAGCATTCATCTCTTGTTGGCGGTGGAAATATGTTTACAACTATATGCGTCCCATTTCTTTTATTCGTTCAAAAATTGACCCTTCGTTTGTGTCTATACTTGAAACGCCGCCGTTTCCAGAATATACGTCAGGTCACTCAGTACAAAGTGGGGCTACGGCTAAGGTTTTGACCGATATTTTTGGCAACAACTATACATTCTCAGATGCCACACACGCCAGCCGTACCGATATCAATGGTGCGCCGCGCACCTTCAAATCCTTCTTCGATTTTGCAGCAGAAGCAGCGATTTCTCGTCTTTATGGCGGTATTCACTACCGTGAAGCCATTGAAAAAGGCGTGGAGCAAGGTGTCAAATTAGGCGGAGAAGTCAGTAAATTGAACTTTAGAAAACCTTTATAAAGTCATTTAAGCCTTTATTTAATAAGATAAAATCAAGTGCGGATTATGTTGTCAAAACGTAATCCGCATTTTTGTTTCTATATTTTTCTAAAAAGACCAAATGCCCCCCTCAGTATTTTTGCTTATTTTTGCAAACCAATGCGCCAAAACGCTTATTATTTCTATATTTTATTGAAAAACAAACAATTATATACCGATGCAACAAACCATTTTTACCATTTTTTTATGCTCCCTTTGCCTTCAAATGTCCGCACAAAGTAATTTTGAATTATCAAAATTCCCTAAGAACAATCAACTCATTCCGCGAGACCCCGCGACGAATATTGGCATTTACGCCGTTGAAGGCACCGTCATGCGTGCCGCAAATTTTACACTTTTGCAAGCTAAAGTATGGAGAGACACTGTGTTAGAAAGAAACTATAGGCTCACGGTACCGACCGATGTTGATAAATTTTCTTTTAAAATTCCTGTTGCCATCAAAGCAGAATTAAAAAACTATAAAATCGAGTTAACGGCCTTAAAAAACGAGCAAGAGATTACCCTTGCCAAAGCTGAAAACGTGGTGTCTGGCGACGTATTTATTGTCAATGGTCAATCCAATTGCATTGGACGCACCGAGCCTGTTGATCTTGATAATTTCATGCGCTCCTACACCGATCAATTCGGTTGGAACGACATTAATTACACTTCGCCGAGTAAATGGGGACCTCGAATAGCTAAGAAAATCATTGAAAATGAACACATCCCAATCGCCATTTTTTGTGAAGCCTACGGCGGTGTCACCCAAACATGGTTTATGCGACAATCTATAAATCCATATACAGAAGGCAATTATGGTATTTTATACAACCGTTTGAAGAAGGCAGAAGTGGAAAAAAATGTCCGCGCCCTGCTTTGGTGGCAAGGCGAATCTGACGGTTGGGAAACGCCGATAGATTCTTTCAAAAATCAATTTAAAAGGTTGAATAGCCAGTGGAAAGAGGATTACAATACACCTATTTTCTATTTTCAAATACGTTTTCGAGCATGTACGCACATTCAACCAGGCATTTTTGAAGCGCAAAGACAGTTAGCAAGCGAAATCCCGAATATTGAAATTTTGAGTACCAACCCCGCTTTGAGTCACGATGGTTGTCATTTTCTCTATACTAACGGCTATGATTTAATAGGCGAACAGGCGTATAACCTTGTGGCGGCTAAACTCTATAATCGCTCGACGGTCAATACCCGTCCGCCGAATATTAAAGAAGCGTTTTTTTCTGCAACCAATGAAATTACTTTGAAAATGACAAATATCACGGGCAATTTACGTGTTATCGGCAATCCTTGGGCTGATTTCAAGTTGGAAGGTTGCAAAGCGCAAATCATTGGCGGTTCGGCTACGAACTATCGTATCAAACTGGCGATTGAAGGCGACACGACGGGTCTGACAGGCATCAGTTACCTAAGTCATATTGATTCATTTTCCCAAAATTGGATTGTCAACCCCTCGAATATTGGTATTTTATTGTTTTACAATATCCCTGTTCATAAACAACAATTAACAGAAGTGGCTGCTACACCCGTTTATACTGAGGGGGGGCTGTTTGAGATTTTTCCAAATCCCGTTTCCGATATTCTCAATATTCGTTTTTTATTAAAAGAAACCTCAAAAAAGCAAGTAGAAATAATCAACATAAATGGTCAAATCGTTCTAACAAAAGGCATAAAAAGTGGTGTTGAGCATGCCGAAATAGATGTTAGTGAATTGCCAAAAGGTGTTTATTTCATTCGTTTAAATATTGATAATCAAGGTCTTAGAAATTACAGCGGGGTACAAAAATTTATACGCTTATAAAAGATCCATAACTACTTGAGAATCCACAGATGAACGGTGATAAAAAGCGGCCATCATTCTAAAAAAAAACATCAAATAGTATCAACTATTGAAGGAAATTAATGTAGGATAGCAATGCCATTTTTCCGAATAACCCCAAAAAATGTAATTTTTTTTTCTAATATTTATTTTTAGATTTGCGCAAGTTATTTATTCGATACAACAATAATTCTTTACCTAATTATCTAAAAATCAAATTTTTATGAAAAAAAACTACGTCAATTTCGTTCTCGTTTTGGCGGGCATTTTTATGCTCTTCTTCGTAGCTTGTCAAAAAGACAACGCGCTCAACCAATCTACTATCGGTGACGACCAACAAACGATTGAATTGAGCTCTCTATCACGCCAATGTGCTACCCATGAGTACAATGAAGCGTTGATGGAAAAAAACCAACAATTCAAGGAGAATCAACAAGACATTGAAGACTTTACGACTCGTTTTGTTGTTCAATATGAAAAAGGTTTAACACCTCGTACGGTTGTAACGATTCCAGTTGTCGTTCATGTAGTTTACAGAACTGCCGCTGAAAACATCTCGGATGCGCAAGTTCAATCGCAGATTGATATTTTGAATGCCGATTTTCGTAAGTTAAACGCAGACAGAACACTCGTCCCTTCTAACTTCACGGGCGTTGCTGCCGATTGTGAAATTAATTTTGTTTTATCGCAAACTGTTCGCAAATCAACGACGGCTACCTCATTTGGTTACTCGGGTGATCCTGTAAAAAAATCGAGTCAAGGTGGTTCTGACCCCGTAAACCCTACAACTATGTTGAATATTTGGGCTTGTAACTTGGGCGGTGGTTTATTGGGTTATGCCCAATTCCCTGGTGGTAGTGCGGCAACAGATGGTGTTGTTTGTTTGTATAGTGCTTTTGGCAATAGCTCTTATGCTCCTTACGATAAAGGTAGAACAGCAACACACGAAGTCGGTCACTGGTTCAATTTGCGCCATATCTGGGGCGATGCAAGATGTGGTAATGACCAAGTAAGTGACACACCTGCACATGACGATGCCAATTATGGTTGCCCTGCTCCAGATATCAAAAGCCGTTGCTCCGGTAAACCTATTGAAATGTGGATGAACTATATGGATTATACAAATGACGCTTGTATGTATATGTTCACAACAGGACAAAAAGCACGGGCGCAAGCCACTGTTGCCGCTGGCGGTTCAAGAGCGTCTTATGTTCAGTAGTTCGTTGTTGAATACAAAACAAAAAGCTCCTTAGAAAATGATTTCTAAGGAGCTTTTTGTTTTGTATTGAATTGATTATCAAGCAAGACGATACTTTTGTTAGCCCTTTGATAAGTCATAAAATGATGCTGTGAAAAATACACCCCTTCAGTATCTTTTGCTAAAACCGTTATGTTCGGATAGTAGATAAATTCATTGATTTTCGCCAAAGGAAAAAGCCCCGAATTGAAAAAGCAAAATAGATAATGGACAAAACCGCCATGATATATTTGTCTCGACTGAAATAGATAAACGCATAACTAAAATCAATAATTATCCAATAAAACCAAGACTCCAAGACCTTCCGGGCAGTCAAAAAGGTGGTAATAATACTAAACACCGCCAAAAATGCATCCTCATACCTAAATGCTGCCGACTGCCAATAAAGACCCAACGGAATAGCCACCGCCGCACCAACTAAACCTATTTTGAGGTGCATACTGAGGGGTATCTGTGAAATATCAAGCGGCGCACCCTCTTCATTGCGCTCTTGCCAACTGTACCAACCATAAATGGCTGAAAAAGCGTAATAGACTTGTAAAGCAGCATCGGACTTCAAATCAGCATCAACACAAACGACAAACTGGAAAATTGTCCCAAAAAAACCAAAAAACCAACACCAAATATTGCCTCGACCTGCTAAAACGACATAAGCCAAGTTAAGCCCAAACGCCAACCACTGTGCCGCATCATCAAGTGCCGGAAAGGGTAGTATTTTAAGAAAAGTTTCCATATCTATAAAGGACGCAAATTTTTAGCCAAGGATTTCTTTTAGAAGCCTATTTATCATTTTAGTAACGTTTTAATTATATTGTTTTATTGTCATATTATTCCATCGCTCATAACAATATAGCCGTACAACAACAATACAATACAACTATTCAAGCAATTTTAACGTTTAAATTTTTGTTCGTTTCGTATATTTTTCCGAATTTGAAGTTTTATTTGGTGAAATCGTTTTTTAGCAATGGAAGTTTTAATAAAATCATCAGTTCCGACAAAGGAGCGTTTAATAGAAGCCGTACAAAATACGCTCAATAAAATAGCGTCAATGAACGAAGGTATTGAGCTATGCCGCCAAACCCTTGAACCTGATGAAGATGAAAATGAAGATATTACAATTTGGAGTTACAAAAAAATGAAACGCCAAATGACCGATGATTTGCTTCAACTCTTAGAGAAAATGGATATACATTTTAAGGTTGAAGAGCCGCGACAAGCAGCTTAAAGGCTTCGACAATATAATTTTGAATACCTCTATCATATCACTTTTACCATACATACAACCACCATGATAAGAAAACTAACACTTGTTTGGCTTTGTTTATTGCCACTTTTTGCCATCGGACAAATCAACCAGATGCAGTTCGGCAAAAACCGTGTTCAATTCCATAAACTTTTTGACGATTGGGATCAATATGAAAGTGAAAATTTCATCACTTACTGGTATGGTCAAGGTCGTTTCGTTGGGCAAGCGGCAGCGCAATTGGCTGAAATGGACTTCGAGGAAATCCAAAAGACGCTTGAATATCGCCTCAACGATAAAATGGAAATCATCGTCTATACTGACCTCACGGATTTACATCAATCAAATATTGGTTCCGAAGAGACCTTTGTCACAAAGAGTGGACAAGTCAAAGTCGTGGGCGAAAAGATGTTCGTCCATTTTGATGGCGACCATACGCATTTGCGGAAACAGGTACGCGAAGGCATTGCTGGGGTCTTCTTGAATGCTATGTTGTTTGGTTCAAATTTGCAAGAAGTGGTGCAAAATGCTATTTCGCTCAACTTGCCCGAATGGTTTAAAGTCGGTTTACTGGCGTATATCGGTGAGGAGTGGAGTACTGATTCAGACGACCGTATGCGTGATATTTTTCAAACAAAAAAGTATAAAAACTTCAACAAATTTGCCCTCGCTGAACCTCGTTTGGCAGGACAAGCCTTTTGGTATTACATCGCCCAACAATTTGGCAAAGCCAATGTCAGCAATTTGCTGTATTTGACCCGTATCAATCGCTCGCTCGACGATGCCGTGATGTATGTTTTGGGAACACCCTTCGATGCAACGAGTTTGGCGTGCATGGAATTTTATAGAAAAAGATATGAACGCGAATTGGTGGATGCCACAAAATTGTCCACTTCCAAGCAAGTTAAGATAAAAAACAAGCGGAAACTGCCTATGCCACAAGTTAAAATCAGTCCTGATGGTCAACGATTAGCTTATATTCAAAATGAAATTGGACGTTGGAAAGTCTATATTCAAGAGGTTTCGACAGGAAAAAGAGAGCTGATACTGAGGGGGGGGACGCGCAATCCTTTTCAAGCAACAGACTATCAATACCCATTTTTAGCTTGGAATCCCGACAATCAACGGCTTTTTGTGGTCTATGAAAAACGAGATAAGGTTTATACTTTCGAAAAGAATGTTAAAAATAAAAAAGCTAAAACCAAGACAGCAAAATTCAATCCCGATGTGCAACGTGTCTTTTCAGTTGACTTTTTGAATGGAAAAGATATGGTTTTGACCGCAAGTGTACGCGGCTATTCTGATGTTTTTATTTACAATACGGCAACAACGGGTTTAAGACAATTGAGCAATGACCATTGGGACGACCTCGATGCAGTAGCAGTTAATTTGGAAGGACGTAAAGGCATTATTTTTTCATCCAATAGGCTCAATGGACGCTGGGAAACAGAACGTTTAGACTCTGTTATGCCTATCAATCGTTTCGATTTGTTTTATAAAGACTTAGAAGATACCTCCAAAAACCTTGTACGTTTAACAGCTACACCTGATGCCGATGAACGCAGCCCCGCAGCCATTGACACAACTTTTTTTACATTTTTGAGGGATGAAAGTGGTGTTTTCAATCGTCAAATAGGGCGTTTAGAGGATTTTTTGGTGCGTACAGATACTGTTTTTTATGTCACCAATGAATTTAAAGAAAAGGTAGATATTGTGGTGATGGAAGACTCGATGCGTCAATTTCCGCCTACACAAAAGATTGATTCTTCTGTCTTAAAACCTATTTGGAAAAAAATTGCGATTGTTAAAAACAACTCGAATTATGACCACAATATCTTAGCACAAAGCACTGCGCCGCGTGTCGGAAAGGTCGCAGAAGTGTTTTATACTGAGGGGGTGCCTCATGTGCAAATAGTGCCTTTACAGGTTGATTCAGCGATAACGGCTACGTTTACACATTATTGGTATTGGAAAAAACAGTTGCAAATTAAACAATCAAAAGGAAAAGGTCAGAGCAACAAGCCTGTTAGTGGCGTTATGCAGCCCGTCGTAACAAATGTGCCTACACCTGAAAAACCGCCCGTCACTACGCAACCAATAACAGATCCGAAGGTGGAAACACCGCCATCAAAAAAGAAAATTGATATTGACAGTTACGTTTTCCAAAGTGAATTTGACAGCGATGAAAAACCGAAAACGACTCAAATCACACCTGAAAAAACGGAAAAGGAAGTCGTAGAGTCCCCCTCAATATCGAGCCCAGAAAACTCGATTTTGGCGATTAAAAACGAGGATAAAAATAAAAAAATACACGTTTTCCGTCCAGGTCGTATTTCACCTTATCGTTTAAAGTTTAGGTCTGATTATTTTACTTCAAAATTGGATAACAATCTGTTGTTTGGAGGTTTGGACAGTTATGCAGGAACACCGCAAGGTTTTACGACCCCGCCAATGGGCATTTTATTGAAAGGCAATTTCAAAGATTTGCTTGAAGACTACCAACTTGAAGGCGGTGTTCGGATACCGACTACTTTTAATGGTTATGAGGCTTTTATGTTTTTTGATGATAAAAAACAACGGTTAGATAAGCGTTATGCACTTTATCATAAATCCACAAAATTCAGCGATAACAACAGTTCGGTTTTAGACAATCGTCGCAGCCGCACCCAAACGATTTTGGGACAATATGAAGTCCGTTATCCACTCGATATTTATCAACGTGTGCAGGCAACTGGTACTTTGCGCTCTGACCGCTATACGCAATTAGCGACTGACCAAACATCGCTCGGTGCGCCGACTTTGAAAGAACAAAGGATTGGTATTCGTTTCGATTATGTGTTTGATAATGCTATTGACCTTGAAGTGAATGCCAAAATGGGTTCTCGCGCTAAGGTTTGGGTCGATTTGGTCAAAAAATTTGAATTGGACTTTGTGGATGATTTCAAGTTTAAACTCAATTCAGGTTTTATGGGCATCGTTGGTTTTGATGCACGACACTATGAACGCATTTTGAAACATTCGATTTTTGCGGCTCGTTTTGCAGGTGCAACATCGTTTGGTGCTGAAAAGAACTTGTTCATTTTGGGTGGTATTGACAATCAACTTTTTTCTAATTTCAATAACGATATTTCAATTCCACAGGACAATTACGCTTTCCAAACGTTGGCAGCGAATATGCGCGGATTCAGTCGTAATATTCGCAACGGCACATCCAATGCGGTATTTAATGCGGAATTGCGGATTCCTATCGTTAAATATTTTTCATCGAAGCCTTTGATTTCCTCGTTTTGGCGCAATTTCCAACTTGTTGGCTTTTTTGATGCGGGAACAGCTTGGCATGGTGCAAATCCGTTCCGTCGGGACAACCCATTGAATACCATTGTTTTACCAAAAGACATCACTAAAAATACATCAGTCGTCCTAACCGTCAATTATTTCAAAGACCCGATTGTTGCAAGTTATGGTTTTGGTGCAAGGGTTTTACTTTTTGGTTATATGGTGCGTGCCGATTATGGTTGGGGTATTGAAACGAGAGAGGTTCAGAAACCGATGTTGCATTTGGCTTTGGGAACTGATTTTTAAATAGAAATGAGAAATGATGAATGATGGATTTGTAAAATATTGTTTTTCAACAATTTTGCAAATTCATCATTCATCACTTATCATTCATCATTTCTTTATTACCAAATCCTCACCCGACCTGGGCGATACATTTTGTCGCCTTCTTTGACACCAAAAACTTCATAAAATTCTGGCATATTGGTCAAAGGTCCATTGCAGCGGAATTTACCTGGTGAGTGTGGGTCAGTCATAATCTGATTGGCTTGAGCTTCGTCGCGGTATTTGCTGCGCCATACTTGCGCCCATGATAGGAAGAAACGTTGTTCAGCTGTAAAACCATCAATTTTTTGATTTCTTTTGGCTTGTGGCGAATACGTTTTGAACGCTTCGTAAGCCACTGCCAAACCACCCAAATCGGCAATATTTTCACCCAAAGTCAATTTACCATTGACGCGCATCGTATCCAAGACCTTATAGTTGTTAAATTGGTCAACAACCATATCTGTTTTCACAGTAAATTTAGCCGCATCGTCTGCTGTCCACCAATCTTTTAAGTTGCCATTAAGGTCAAATTTACGTCCTTGGTCGTCGAAACCATGAGAGATTTCATGTCCAATGACCGCACCGATGCCCCCATAATTGACTGCATCGTCGGCATCGTTGCTGAAAAACGGAAATTGAAGAATGCCCGCAGGAAACACAATCTCGTTTTGCGTAGGATTGTAATACGCATTGACCGTCGGCGGAGTCATACCCCAACGCGTTTTGTCAACAGGTTGACCGATGCGGCTCATATTGTCGTTAAAAGCAAATTTTTGTGCGGCAATAACATTGTCTAAATACGATTTTGAACGGTCAATACTGAGGGGGGTATAGTCCTGCCATTTGTCAGGATAACCAATTTTGCGGACAAAGGTTGAGAGTTTATTGAGGGCTTTACCTTTTGTTTCAAGGCTCATCCAGTCGAGTGACGTTATTCGTTTTTCATAAACTTTCATCAAGTTGCCGACGAGTTCCTCCATACGGGCTTTGGCTTCGGGTTTGAAGTGTTTTTCAACATATAATTGTCCCAATGCCTCACCTAAAACTTCGTCAGTCATGTTAGACACACGTTTCCACCGTGGCTGCATTTCTTTTTGACCCGTCAAAGCTTGCTGCATTTTGAAGCCTTCTTCAACAAATGCGCTGCTCAAATAAGGCAAATCACGTTTAATCGTTTTCCAACGCAAATAGGTTTTAAAGTCATCAAGCGTACCATTTTTCAATTGATTATTGACTTCTTTCAAAAATTCTGGCTCACTCACAATGGCGTAATCAACTTTGTTTGCACCTACCACACGCGACATAAACAATTCCCAACGCATCTGTGGGCAGACTTTTTCAAGGTCGGCGATGGTCATTTTATTGTATCGTTTTTCTGGGTCACGCAGTTCGACGCGGCTCAAACGGACTTTAGCATAACCCGTTTCGATGCGCATGATGGTTGAAACGGCTGTTCTGGCTTTTGCCTCCGAATCACCCAACAAACGAAAGATGTTGAAAATATGCATTTCGTAAGCCGCACGCACCTTTTTCATACGGTCATCATCTTTCAAATAATAATCGCGGTCGGGCAAGGTGAGACCACCTGCACGGATTTGGGCCACAAAGGTATTGCTGTTTTTTGCATCTAAGTCGCCATAAAAACCGAAAAGTGAACCGTTGCCATCCGCATACTCGTCGGTGATGTAAGTCAACAATTCAAGATAGTTTTTCAGTTTGTCAATGCGATTGAGGTAAGACTTCAAAGGTGTTATGCCTGCTTTTTCGATGGTCGCGGAGTCCATACCTACTGCATAAAAATCACCTACTTTTTGTTGTATTGAACCGGGCATGCTTAGGTTAGCGGCAGCGTCTTCGCAAATAGCTTTCAATGCTTTTTGATTGAACTCTTGCAATTCGTTAAAACTGCCCCAACGGGCTTCAGTTGCTGGAATGGGTGTATTTTTCAACCAAGTGCCATTGGCGTAGTCGAAAAAATTGTCTTGTGGACGAACGGTTAGGTCGAAATTGGCGACATCAATGAATTTCATTTTGCCAGCCGATGTCACAATGTCATTGCTGCCCGTCGTTGTAGGCGTTGTGGGTGTCGTCGGCGTTGTAGGTGTTGTAGGCGTTACTGTTGTTGTACCGCCCGTTGTTTTTTTAGAACAAGCCAAGGTCCCAAGCATTAATGCCGCCGCTAATAGGAATAAGTGTCGTTTTTTCATTATTTAATAAAGCGTTTGATTGGATTAATGAATATTTTTTGTTTTTAAAATTCATAGAGCGACAAAGATAAGGTAAGTTGCTTCTTTTTACTTTCTAAATAAGGCGTATTTTTCCTTATTTAAAGGAGCGACAGAATTTTCGGGGAATAGAGATACAAAAAAAACGTTTCGAGAACACTCATGCTCTCGAAACGTGTAACGCACTTTTCACTCTTGTCATTCTGTTTTTGTCATTCCGTAGGAATCAATGCCGCACCACCAATTGCTTCGTCTTCACTTCCTTACCATATTGCAGCGTCACGAAATACGTACCATTCGGATAATCAACCGTGGGTATCTCTACATTGCCGACGGTAGCACCCCTCATTATGCGAGAGAAAATCACTTGTCCAGAAGCGGTTTTAGCTTCTATCG
Source organism: Saprospiraceae bacterium (assembly GCA_043772905.1). Classification (GTDB taxonomy): domain Bacteria; phylum Bacteroidota; class Bacteroidia; order Chitinophagales; family Saprospiraceae; genus JAAFJT01. Next base: position 33,426 of record JAYVFS010000116.1, read on the forward strand.
TTACGTCGGTGGGGTTTTGGAATTGATACCTCACGTTGGCTTGGTTGCGGGTCGGATTGGGGGATATAGAGAAACCTTGTTTGCCGAAGCCTATGGTGTTTGATAATTCAGCATCGGTTTCGCCTTGTTTTATGGTAAAGGCTTGGTTTGTTGTCTCGTTAGCGACAACACTGTTTGACATGTTGGTAGATGGGCGTGGTATGAATATACCGACTTTCGAGGGCAATTGAGCGCGGAGAGAATCCCCTGCTTTCTGGGTGATGCTATAACACGGCATGGTGATTTCTCGATTGTAGCGACCGCCTGACATTCTGATGCTGTTGGTATTTTCGGACGGATAAATCACGAGGATGCTTGTTGCCCCTGCTTTTTGTGCCAAATAACACTTTTCGGAATCGTCGCAGGCGTTGTCGGTCTCGACGATGACCATTTTGCCTTTTACGTCTTTTGGAAATGTCATGCCACACGTGCGCCGACCGCTTTGTATCGGTGTGCCACTAAAAGCAGCGCGGTTGCTGTGGAGTTCTTTCAGCTTGCGCAGCATTGTGCTATCCGCAAGGCGCGTACCAGCGGGTATAGGCGTGACGACAAATGAATCGGGCAAAGCGATGAGGGTTTCTATCACGCCTGTTTTCGGTGTCGTGTTGCCGAAGTTGGCAGGATAGACACGGAATTTGCTGCCTGTGTTATAGACCGATAGTAGTATGGTATCGGTTCGGGTGTTTTGTGCGTGGCTCGTAGCTGCGGTGAGCAATATGAGCGCGGTTGTTAGGTATTTTATCATATCTTTTGATGTTTTGCTTTTTTGTGAATGTGAGGGGCATACCCCTCAGTATAAATCATTGTTTCCTTCAGGTCGGAGACCTGACAGATAAGTGAGTTCGGTGAAAACACCTAACCCAGCGTCGTTGTGTTTTTATGTAACGAGTGTGGTTAAATTGACTAAAATCCCTCGCCAGCGGTTACGTCGTCCCGTTGCTTTGCAAAACAACCGCCCCCTCAGTAGTTGGGAATCATCAAAAAATTAAGACGAGGCTTTTATCTTTTTAATTAATGATAAAATTTCACTTTTTTTATATAAACTCTTGAGCCCTTTTTTTCTACTATTCAAATGATCCATAGCATATTTTAGTGCCATATTATCATTTTCTAAATAATAATATGATTGTGCTATTCGATAAAGAGAATCATTTTTAAGAGAACGCGCCCACTGCAAACCCTCGGTAGTTAATTCAAATGCAATGACCTCTTCATTGATTCTTATTATTCTTTGCCATAAATCAATTGCTTCCTGTTCTTGATTTAGCATGTACAAAGCTCCTGCATAATCCCATAAAACTAAAGGTGATTCAGTGTTCAAAGCATATGCTAATTTTGCGTATTTAAGAGCTTCTTCATAATTCTTTAACTCGTAACAAACCGAACTAAGTGATGTGTAAAGCCAAAAACTTTCCTCTTTGGATGAAGATATTAATGCCTGCAACACATCTTGAGCATTTAACCAATCTTCATTTTTGAAATATCCGTAATACTTTTCTAATAAATTATTGCTATCCATAATGATTTATGCTTTTAATTTAGGACCAGGTTTTTTATAATCTGGGTTTTCCTTTTTTTTCTGATTGTTAGATTTTGCTTCTTTTGTACTTTTAGTTTTTGCATATTTTGCATCGGCAGCTTGTTGTTCTTTTGCTTTTCTGGATGCTCCCTCTTGATGTTTGTTTTCTGTTGATTGTCGGGCACCAGTTGTATGCTCTTTTCCATCCCTCCGATTTTCTTTAGCCTTCACTTGGCTATTCTGCAAATTTTTAGCAGCATTAATTGCCAAAGCACCACCTACAACAATTGCTACCCCTCCAACCGCTGCAACAGGAACGCCAACAGTTGCACCTACGCCTGTAAGGGAAACTGTACCACCTCCTGCTGCGGCGATTCCTCCTCCTGCGACTAACCCTGTACCACCGACAAGGGAGACTTGATCCGCTTGGCGGACACCATTGTCAAAAGAAGTCCGCATAGAACTCTCGCTACCAAACAGATGATTACCAACACTTTCGCGTAAATTAGTGCCCAATAAATTATCTGTAAATCCTACAACGCCGCCAGTCATTTGGGCTAAACTACCACAGCATTCTTCCCCCTCTCGTCCGTCAGGATCACTAAACCGAATTGGATTATCATAAGAAAAATGATATGGACTGATACTTATTTGTCCATCTGACTCTCCTTCGGGGTCAACCGTCACAAACCGCCCAATCGCCACATCATAAAACCGCCAATCATGGTGATTCCAACCCAAGCCAAAATCATCATTCCACTCCTTCCCATTATAAGTATATTTATTCGCACCCGCCGCACCACTCCAGCTACCCTCCATATTCAAACCAAACGGATAATAATGATTGATTTGCTTAATATCCGCAGCAGAAACATTGCCATCACTGTTGGCATCCGTAAACGTCACCCGCGTATTGCCCAAATGGTCTTTCAAAAAATACTCTTGAAGCCATGTCCCGTTCGCTTGTTTACGCATCATCCCTTCTTCGTTGTGTATCAATTCAGGCGCATTGTTTTTGTATTCAATCCAACCGCTTAAATAATCGCGCTTGTCAATCAATGTACCGTTAGTCAAATAGGTTGATTTGCGGAGTTTACGTCCTGCCGCATCGTACATAAACTCAATATAACCGTTGTCATAAGCCGTCTGATATGTCCGATTGAAAGTAATCCGCAAAGGCAGATTCAGATGATTGTACGTGATTTCTGTAATGCCTTTGTTCAAATCCTTCTTTAAATTGCCGTTTTTGTCATAGCCATAAGCGTCATCATCATTGCTTTTTTTAATGAATCCTTTGTCAGAACCCGTCGCATCTGTGATGCTCCGAATTTGGTTTTTCGAGTTGTAAGTATAACCCAAATTATCAATTGCGCCAAAAATACCACAAAAAATACCATTTACAGTTAAACCTTCGCTCAACAAACCATTGCGTTGGAGGCTCGTGATATTGCCACGTACATCATAAGCGACCGATTCTTTGTATTTATTGTCTGTTGAATAGGGGTTTGATTGCCACAATCCATTGTTTTGTCCCTCCAAAGAATGAAAATCGCTGTACGTGGCGTTTGTCAATCTGTTGAGGTCGTCGTATTGAAAAGCATAACCTTGCGCTTCTTTGCCCGCCACTTGCCACATCGTTTGACTGATATTGCCATTATACTGAGGGGGGGCATTACCAGGCATAGCGGTTGTCGGATTGCCATAAGTCAATGTTTGAGAAAATAAATCTGGATTTTGGTCATTGCCTGTTGCCACAGGGTCGCCGCCGACATTGCCGAGACCTTGATACGCATTGTTAAACACCGATTCGGTATTGCAATTGAGCAAAGGTTTATCATTTTGAAAGGCATTGAGATTATTGATGCCTGTCAACCAATTACGGGCATTGTAGGTATAGTCAATGGATTGTACATACTTTATCATACCACTTATGTTCCTACCACCGATATTCTTTTCACTCATACGGTCAAGAGGGTCAAATGTCTTTTTCGACATAATGAGTTCGGGTGTCAAAGTTGTCCAAGCGTAGTCAAAGACATAAAATTTCGATGTTTGGTTGTTCCGATGCCCATTGTCGTAGCCTTGATAGGTAATATCCAAGTAATATTGTCCATCCGAACCGACCATTTCATTGAGTTGTTGATACGGTTCGTTGGCATCGGTGTAAGCGGTGAATGTACCCGAATACCGATTAACATGATTGTTGGATGTCGTGCGTTCAAGGAGATTTGAATTAGCTTTATACGTCAAAGCCGTTTCAATCCAAGTGGCATCACCCGATTGTGGATTCATAACCTTGACTTTTGCATTGAGGGGTCTGCTTTTGTTCGTTTCAAAAACCGTTTCGGTCAACATCTCACCCAAAGCAAAATCTGTTTTGGCATACGTTTCGACAACAGAACGGGTGGTCCCTGCGACACTCGCATACACAAATCCTGTTTTGACAGGGCGACCGAGTGCGTCGTACTTTGTTGCCATATAATACGGCACATCAGCGTTACGCATATTCCCATCTTGGGTCAATACGAGCAAATCCCGTTCATCGTAATAGAAATCTTGACGGTCTGCGCCCGGCACCCGTTTGCTGATAGGGCGATTGCGATTGTCGTAGGTGTAAGTAAAAGCCAAATCCGAGTCTTTGTCCAAACAATCAGGTGGCAAAACAGCAACCAGGTTGCCATAGTCGTCGTAGAGATTGTATGTGTCAACATTTGGGTTTTGGCTTCCAATTAAAAACTTACGGGTTAAGACAACACGCCCCAGTTTGTCCTTATAAACTTCTGTTTTTTTACCATTTTCATCTTCTAAAGTGGTTTTGTACAAGGTATTTGGGGCAAAATCCGTTGAGTAAACACCGTTGATATACATGCGTACAGCATCCGTTGACGTATTCGTACCATAAGAAGTTTTCACACTTTTCCCATCTTGCATAATTTGTTCAGTCGGACGACTGAGGGGGGATGCTTCATATTTCGTTTCTACTTTCAGCGAACTCGTCGGTTCAGTCGGACAACCTATTGTATTGCCGAAGGTTTCAAAAGGTTGATAGGCTTTGCTTTGTCTGCCGAGATTATCGAAAGTGACATAGCTGTTTTGACTCCCATTTCCACCGGGTGAACCTGTATAAGCCCATTTCGTTGAGGCATAATTACGTCCTAAACCATCTAAGAAACTGATGGTTTTGATGGGTGCGCCACCGTCCACAAAAGTCGTATTACTGATGATGTGGTTGCAGGGTGTTGTTGTTGACGCATTAAAGTAGTTGTATGAATGGGTAGTTGTTGTGTGTGGGTTAGCGCCATTCGCATCTAAATTGCTCTTTATATTCAAAAGCCGCCTAAAACCATCATACTCAAATTTGGTTATGACACTATTTTCATCCGTTTTACTTGATAAAAGGCGTTTATTTTGATCATAATTAAAGACTTGTTTTAAATTAATTGGTGAAATACCAAACGATTTTTGCGTTAGCAAACCATTACTCCATAAGTAGGAAACAGGAGTAGTAAAACCTTTTTGAGTAGTAGAAGAGGGTTTATCATAATTGTCATTCTGATACCCATTTATTCTAAACTGTTCAATAAAACCAGTTCCCAGTTGATTTTGAGTGGAAAAAATAAAAGGTAGAATGGCATTTGTTACAACATCATTATTGGTAATACTAAAACTTTTAAATTCAACTTTACTGCCTTTATTAAAATTGTTTGTGGTTTCTAAAGGAATACCAATCATAAATTTATCAACCATCTTTTGATTGATGGAAGTAGGCGCTGGAGGAATAACTTGATCGGGATTGAGGGCTGTTGGTAAAACATTAGGATTACCTTTTGTGAAGTCAGTTGGGTCGTAGGCATAACTGTAATTTGTTGTAACATTTGACTTAGGTTCAGCATCATTTAAGTTGGTTATTTTTTGTTGCGTGATGTTTTTATGCCCATCGTAAAAATTTTCTGTGACAACAGCAACTTGTGATGTGATTGTACCATTATAATAATAATCTGTAGTTGTACTTTTATTTAAAAAAACAGGTGATGTATGAATATAATAAGAAGATGCTCTCAGTTCTGTTTCGTTGGGACCGTTTACGGCTTTAACTGTTACAAGCGGACTTGGGGTAACGATTCTAACGGCTTGCGCTGTATCGAGTGTAGTCGTATATTCATTTGTTACTTTATTTGCAATTTTGTTATCACTACTATAAGCGCATTGTTCAAGAAGTTTCCCTCTCAAATGTTCGTAATCAATAACTGGGTCTCTTTTGGGATTTATTAATGTGGTATTGGCACGAGCTTTCGTTCTTAACACAGTTCTATTACTGTAATTAGAATTAGGGTCATCATAATTTGAAAACTTGTATATTGTATAAGAGTTATCTTTATTTTTTTCAATGACTTCCGAATAAGTTACAGGGCTGCCATTTGTTGAATGAATATTATTCAATGATTGCTCATTCATAAAAGAATGTTCTTGAACATTAATATCGCCAATTGTTCCTACAAAATTATCAAAATATGTTGGGACACTCGCCAAAATCCCACTTGATAAGGTTGGTGTGCTACTTATTCTATACGAATATGTTTTTTCTATCTGATTTGTACCATCCGACAGCGAACTTATTATTGTTTTAATTCTTAATCCCCCCGCAGTTTTAATACTTGGTTCAGCAACACTTGGATAAGGATTATTTCCGCCTGCATTATTTGTAGGTAGGACATTAGGAACAGAAGCAGAATAATCATGTGCTTCAAACTCAAATGTTGTATATCCCCCAGTTGGATAAGTTACTTTTTTGAGTATTTCCAATTTCATGTAAGTTGATTCAGGCGCGCGTAAAGCTTGGTAAGTTGCTTCATTGTCAGGTGTTGTTGAAATATTATTTAACATACCATTAGCGTTATAATAGCCCCAATGGTCAATCATCGCCGTTTGATATTGAGGTAAAAGCCCTGGTGAGTTATTATAAGCAAATTCATAATGCGTAATAGAATTAGGATTTGCGCTTGCAAAGTCAACAACGTCTATTTGCCGAATTTTGCTTAATTGTAATCTATTAGACTGTGATTTGTCATAATCGAAGCGATACTCTACCAAAGGCTGTTGCGAAAGACCTGTATAAGGTTTTTTAAAAGTTTGAATTTTAGTCAATTTAAACCATTTATGATGGTTGAAATTAATGTTAATCATTGTGGTATAATCATACGGATAATCTGCAATATCTGTCGCAGCTAATTGTACCTTTTCAAATTTGATTACTTCATAGGTTGTTGTTATTTCTTTTAAGTAACTATTTGATAAATAAGCGAAAGTTTTTACATCAATAGTGTTATTGAATTCTATAGGTGATATTGAATTTCCTCTCTTCGTTTTTGTTACGCCTATGTTTCGTGAAACATTTCCAGCTACAGTAAATTCATCTTTTTCGTAAGAAAAACATGTTTCCTTCCCACTGACGTATTTTATTTTAACTAAATGCCAACCAACAGACGCTACCAAACCTCTAATTTTGGTAGAAAAATCAATATCATTTTTTAGTTCTTCAGGTAAATTAAACGAAAAATCTACAGCAGACTCATCGCCACCGAAAATGTATTCTGTCCCATCACTCGCCTGTATCGTAAAACCCATAATAGCTCTTGGGTAGTTTGTAATTGTCAAACTGCTGGCAAGGCTAAAATGAATCTGAATATCTTCTAAAATCTGAACATCTGTTATCTGATATTCAGAAGGATTATTACCTCTAAACACCCATTTCCCATTGTGATTCATTAAAAAAGAACCCGAAAAACCATTAAAATTAAAAACAAATTCGTCTGGTTCTAAATCGGCATTGGCAATGGCTCTTATTGTAGCATTACTGGATATTTTTGCTGTTATATCTGTTTTGAAAGTTAAGGGTAGGTCATCCCAAGTAGCTCCACCAGCGCCATTTAATCGCTGCTTATTGTTAAAATAGCTAATATCGTCTGCGAAATTTGGATCTTTAATTTCATCTATTGCCCCTCTTTTTATACGGCTTATCATGCCGCCTACATTAAGATTCCAATTTGTTCCGACCCAACTTGAACGTTCTTCTGGTTTTACCCCAGAAGCATTATAGCTCATGGACATGGGCACTTCTTCTGATAAACCTAAAGGATAGGAAATATTAGGGGAACCTGTGAAATAATTAACACCAATATCACCGTATTTATTAAAAGCAGATGCTTCTGGTGATTTGGGGGTGAAATCGCGCTGATAAGGTGCCTGTGATGATAAATTCAAATTGATTAACAGACAGAAAAGTAAAGCCAATTTAGCTCTAAATACGTGTCCAAGCGTGAAGCGTGAAGCGTGAAGCGTGAAGCGTGAAGCGTGAAGCGTGAAGCGTGAAGCGTGAAGCGTGAAGCGTGAAGCGTGAAGCGTG
>JAYVFS010000117.1:0-41331 GCA_043772905.1 Saprospiraceae bacterium
TTTCATACCCGCCGCTTCAAACATTTCTTTGGCATCATTTGCCATGTCAATACGCATTTTTTTCTCATTTTCTTTGAATTCAACATCAAAAATGAGTGTCGGTTGTCCCCAAATATCTTTTTTATCTGGACTCAAACGGATATGATTTTCGTGGTAAGGCAGACATTCGCCAAAACCTGTCATATTCATACTCCATGCACCTGGTTCTGTCGCTTTGGCTTTCATTTCTGCACCAAAACCCTCTTCCTCAGCCACACGATGCCAACCGTTGCGGCTCGCACCACCTTGATAGCCGAAGCCACGCAAGTAATCGCGTTTATCGTTGCCAACATTACGATAACGAGGAATATAAGTGCCATTTGGACGGCGACCATAGACATATTTGTCTAAATAACCTTCAACCTGTCCACTTGCGCCTGTTCTGAAATGGTGATCCATAACGTTGTGACCCAATTCACCACTACTATTACCCAAACCATTCGGGAACTGAGGAGAAATGGAATTCATCAAAATCCAACCCGAACTGATGGCAGAAGCACATACAAAAACAATTTTTGCATTGTACTCAATTTGCTCATTTGTTTCAGAATCTATAACTAAAACTCCTTTTGCCGTTCCTTTTTTGGCATCATAAAGGATAGAATTAACAATGGAATGAGGGCGAACTGTCAATTTTTTAGTCGCCATAGCAGCGGGTAAAGTTGAACTTTGAGTGCTGAAATAAGCACTAAACGGGCAACCACGGCTACACATATTGCGATAATTGCAAGCACCACGTCCATTGTGGTTTTGGGTCAAATTGGCAACACGGCCCATTGTCATACGCCGATTTGGGAAAGCGGCTTCAATACGTTTGCGGACATCTGCTTCAACAACGTTCATAGGCATCATAGGCAGTAATTGCCCAGGGGGATATGTCGGATAATTTTCCAAATTTTCACCAGAAATACCTACAAATTTTTCTGCATAATCATACCAAGGTGCAATATCGGCATAACGAATAGGCCAGTCCACGCCATGACCATCTTTCATATTGGCTTCAAAATCAATATCTGTCAAACGATAAGATTGACGACCCCACATGATGGATTTGCCACCAACAATGTCTGGGCGGAACCAGTCAAAGCGTTTGACTTCTTCATAAAGGGCTTTTTTATCTTCAAACCAATATTTTGCGTTTTGCTCCCCCATCGGATAATCCCGTTTCTGATACGGATTGTCAAGTGCTTGTTGTACCGTGATTCTGCCGCGATGCTCGTATTCCCAAGGGTCTTTGTTGGCTTCAGCATAACCTGTGATGTGTTCAAGCGGTTTACCGCGCTCGAGCATCAAGACTTTTAAGCCTTTTTCTGTCAATTCTTTGGCAGCCCAACCACCGCTGACACCTGAACCGATGACAATGGCATCGTAAGTTCTCTTTTTAATTGCGTCTGTATTTAAATTCGCCATTATTATTGTTTAGATTTTTTAATGATTTCTAAACTTCAAAATTCCATGATTATACTGAGTGGGGCACATCCATGGAATTTTGAAATGCTGAAATCGTGAATTTTATTTAGCCAGCGTAGAAACCCACGCATGAATTTTTGATAAATCACCTTTTGGTACTTGTGGAAGTGGTGCCATAGGTGCATAACCAGGCCAGTTTGTTGGAACCGGTTTAGCAACTAGAGCGGCAAACTGTTTAGCACTGTATTTCTTCTTTGCCACATCAACCCAAGCAGGACCCACCATTTTTTTATCTGCTTTATGGCACGTATAACACGTGTTTTTTTGCAACAAAGCATTGATATCTGCTGGTATTGTTTGTGATTTTGCTGTCGTGAAGAGGGCTGCCAAAGCCACTGTAAATAAGACTTTTTTCATTTTTGTTAAATTTTTAATTTACGAATTGAATAGAACGTGTGATTGAATATTAAAGACTTAGTAAAATGACTAAATCCGAATTTGTTGTTTAAGTTGCCCAAGCTTTGTCTCCTTTTTTATAAGGATAATCGGGAATATACTTCATCGGAACGGCTTCATAACGCAAGGCTTGTGTACAACCAATTTCTGATGTGAAATAGCCTGTTACCGTCAAGTCTTTCATCGCCGCGAAGAACGGACGCTCACTCGGGAGTGTACTGCGATCCCACAATTGAGCTTCTTCTCTGAATTTAGCAGCCTCCGTTTTCGCTTTTTTCTCATACATTTTGAGAATTTCAGTACGCTCTTCGGTTGTTGCGTCCACGAAGGATTTACTGAATTTAGCTTTTGTATCTGCTTCAACAGCGTCCAATTCCTTCATAAAATAGTCGCTATAAGGTTGACGGTAACAGTCAGCCAGCATTTTTTTGATGAAGTTAGGTACACCCGCGGCTTTTGCGCCCGGCGTGTCAGTCGTAGGAACGATTGTTTCTGCAATTTCAGCTATCAAAGCGTCTTGTAATGCCGTCAATCGAAAATTTGGATTTTCAATCATCGGATGCGTCCATGCTTTCAAAACATCGGGCATCAAAAGCGAACCGCCGAACATAACAGCGGCTTTTTTTATCGCGTCTCGTCTATTCATTTTTTATTGTTTAGATTATTTTTGTAATTTATCAAGCATTTTCCTTAGGTTTTTGTAAGAAACCTTAATATCGTCCATTGGTGATTTTTTATAATCTTCCAATTCAACGATGATTTGACGGATGCCACCTTTGCTCATATTTTTCAATATCGCTTCAAAATCCACGACACCTTCGCCAACAATTGCTGTTTCACGTTTGCCTTCTTCTGTCAAATCCTTAAAATGTGCCAAAGCAAAACGTCTTGGATATTTTTGGAAAAGGTCGAGCGCATTGCGTCCGCCATAAACGACCCAACAGAGGTCGAGTTCCCACGCGACTTTTTCCGCATCGAGGTTTTCCATCATCATGTCAAACATCGGCACGCCACCAAATTCTGTTTTGAACTCAAATTCATGGTTGTGGTAGCCAAATTGTAGGTTCGGGTTTTGCGTTTTGCAATAATCACCCGCCATATTCAACACCTCACAAAGGCGTTTCACACCGTCCGCATTTTTACGGTCAGACTCAACTGTAAAAGGACTAATCAAATAACGTTGACTCAAAGCTGAACTGCCTTCAACGACTTTTTTGAAATCGTCCGTAAAATCTTTTTTAGCTGTATCGTAATGATTTGTTGTGACAACAAAGTGCGAACTTGGCATTTTGAGTTCATACTCTTTCAACATTTTTTTGAATTCAGAAGGCGTTTTGTCAAATATTTTGCCCTTTTTCGGGTCAAAACCGTAACCTTCCACGAATTCATAACCGATTTTAGCAATGCCTTTCAACACGTCTTCAATGTAGCCATCTTTGATGTCGTCACGAAGACTGTACAATTGAATGCCAATAGGTTTATCTGTTTTCAAAAAATCAGGCATATTGCCAAAAGCAGCTGTTGCAGCGGCAAGTGTAGCAGATGATTTTAGAAATTTACGACGCGTGAATTGTGTCATGTTAAGTGATATTTTTATTTTTTTTAAGACGAATGATGCAATAACGTCAATTTAGACGTAAAAATACTGAGGGGGGGTGTTAAAAAAAACTTAAAACTCGTTTCCTCAAATGAATTGTTTGATTAACTGTTTTCAAAATTTAATTTCGGCATCAGTCAATTTAGGTGTAAAATTATTTTTTAAAAATGAATTTTCATTAAAAAAAAGGGACTAATTGTAAAAAATACAATTTTTACACAAAATCCTTTGTGTTTCGGAAATGTGTCGTAATATTGCACTTTAAATGTCAATTTGACAATTATAATTAAATTCTGTGTTTAGATTTTTTCAATATTGAAAATTTTATACGCCGCAGAATACAGTTAAAAAAATTTGTAAAATGAAAAGAACAACGATTATTTTTCTTTTCTAATCTAACGTAATTTGAGGCGATGTCTCTGATTGATAATCAAATAATAAAGACACTTACAGCTACGTGATTAATAATTTTGATATGAAATATTTACTCGGTTACGACATCGGCAGTTCATCTGTAAAAGTCAGTTTATTGGAAGCAGAAACGGGCAAAACCGTTGCTTCTGCTACATCGCCATCGTCTGAAATGGCTATGTCTGCACCCAAATCAGGTTGGGCAGAGCAATCGCCCGATATGTGGTGGCAAGAGGTCAAAAACGCGACTTCCAAACTGAAAGCGGCATTTTCTTTTGATAAAAAAGAAGTCGGTGCAATCGGTATTTCGTACCAAATGCACGGTTTGGTATTGGTAGACAAAAACCAAAATGCGTTGCGTTCCTCTATTATATGGTGTGATAGTCGTGCCGTCGAAATAGGAGAGAAGGCATTCCGAGATTTAGGCGAAGCCTTTTGCTTAGAAAACTACCTCAATTCACCCGCCAATTTCACCGCTTCAAAACTGCGTTGGGTCATCGAAAACGAGCCTGAAATTTGGGAAAAAACAGATAAAATGATGCTGCCAGGCGACTTTATCGCTATGCGTATGTCGGGCGATATTCGCACAACGGCAAGCGGTTTGTCAGAAGGTATTTTTTGGAATTTTAAAAAACGCGGCATTGCTCATTCGTTGCTCAAAAATTACGGTATTACTGAGGGGGTTATGCCTGACCAAGTCGAAACGTTTGGCAATCAAGGTTTTATGTCAGAAAAAGGAGCGGCTGAATTGGGTTTACAAGCCGGTACACCAATCACTTATAGAGCTGGCGACCAACCGAATAATGCGTTCAGTCTCAATGTTTTAAACCCAGGCGAAATTGCTGCAACAGCAGGCACATCAGGCGTTGTGTATGGCATTTCAGACAAAAATGATTATGATGAAAAAAGTCGTGTCAACACGTTTGCACACGTCAACGATACAGAAGCGGCACGTCGAAACGGTGTTTTGCTTTGCATTAACGGCACAGGCATTTTAAATTCATGGTTGCGCCGTATGACAGGCGGTTTGGATTATGCCGCTATGAACGCAGAAGCGGCGAAAATTGCCCCAAATACGGAGGGGGTACTTTTCCTACCTTTTGGCAATGGTTCAGAACGTGTTTTGGAAAACCGTCAATTGGGCGCACAACTTTTGGGCATCAATTTCAATCGGCATGGCGCAGGTCATTTGTTCCGTGCAGCGCAAGAAGGCATTGTTTTCTCCTTGAATTATGGTTTTGATATTATGAAAAAAGTAGGCGTTCAAGCCAAAACCGTTCGTGCAGGACAAGCCAATATGTTTTTAAGCCCCATTTTCCGTGAAGCGTTTGCGAATACAACAGGCGCAACGGTTGAGTTGTACAATACGGATGGTGCGACAGGTGCGGCACGTGGTGCAGGCGTCGGCGTTGGCTTTTACAAAAATTTTGAAGAAGCATTTGTAGGTTTAGAAAAAGTAGAGACGATTGAACCAACAGCGGCTTTGCAAGCGGTTTATACTGAGGGGTATCAAAATTGGCTTTTGGCACTTGAAAAAGCAATGCGGTAAAACAATATGTTTTTGAAATATTTGAATACCGCAATAAAAATGTTTTATTTTGGGCTTTATTTTTTAAATTAGTTCAGTAAAACAAACAATATGATGGAAAATCAATCCATTCTGCCTTTTGAGGGCAAAGAGATTCGGAAAGTATGGCATGATGAACAATGGTTCTTTGTGGTCAATGATGTCATTCAATTATTGACGGATACAGCTGATGTAAAAAGCTATTGGAAGAACCTGACACGCAAAGATGAGGAGTTGCGCAAAGGTAGGGGTAAAATTTACACCCCCCTTTCAGTTGATACGGAAGGCGGCAAACAGAAGATGAATTGTGCGAATACTGAGGGGGTACTGCGTATTCTTATGTCAATATCTTCGCCTAAGGTAGAACCTTTGAAATTGTGGTTAGCACAAATTGGCAAGGAACATATTGACGAAATTGAAAACCCTGAATTGGGCTTTGAACGCCTACGGCAAATATATAAAGCCAAAGGTTATCCCGATGATTGGATTGCTTTAAGGGGTAAAAGCATTGAAATTCGTAAGGAATTGACCGATGAATGGAAAAATAGAGGGGTAACGGAAAATAAAGAATATTCGATTTTAACGGCTGAAATTGCCAAAGCGACTTTCGGTTTAACGCCTTCGGAACATGGCAAAATAAAGGGTTTGGAACGCCAAAACCTGCGTGACCACATGACCAATTTGGAACTCATTTTTTCTGCATTGGGCGAGGAATCAACGCGTATGATAGCCATCAAAGACGACGCACAAGGCTTTACAGAAAACCGTGAATCAGCGATTGACGGCGGCAACTTGGCAGGGAAATACCGCAAAGAATTGGAAGAAAGAACAGGGCAAAAAGTGGTGTCTAATCAGAATTTTTTGAACTTAAAAGAGAAAGAAGAGGCGAAAGAATTGCCTGAAAATACTGAGGGGGAGCAACACGATTGACGGGGTGATTTAAAATCACCCCGTCAACATCGCTCAATAACAAATTGATTATCAATACTTTAACAATAAAAATAAAACAATAATGGCAGCAACAGAATATTTCAAAGGTATTCCACACATTAAATTTGAAGGACGGGAAACGGATAACCCGTTGGCATTCAGATGGTATGATGAAAACCGCATTGTGGCGGGCAAAACAATGAAAGAGCATTTGCGCTTTGCGGTGTGTTATTGGCACACGTTCTGCGGCACAGGGGGTGACCCGTTTGGGGCTGGAACTAAGGATTTTCCTTGGAATCAACCAAAAGATGCGGACAGTCGTATGATAGCAAAAATGGATGCGGCTTTCGAGTTTTTCACCAAAATCAATGCGCCTTATTGGTGTTTTCACGATATTGATATGATTGAAGATTCGGAAAGTATCGCTGAATACGAAAGCCGTATGGCGATGTTGACCGATATTGCGAAGCAAAAACAAGCAGAAACAGGCGTAAAACTTTTGTGGGGAACAGCTAATTTGTTCAGTCACCCACGTTATATGAATGGTGCGGCGACAAATCCTGATTTTGCAGTGGTCGCTCGTGCAGGTGTTCAAGTTAAAAGTGCGATCGACGCGACGATTGCATTGGGTGGCGAAGGCTATACTTTTTGGGGCGGTCGTGAAGGTTATATGTCGCTGTTGAATACAGACATGAAGCGTGAACTCGACCACATGGCGCAGTTCCTAACAGTTTCAAGGGATTATGCGCGTGCGCAAGGCTTTACAGGCAAGTTTTATATTGAGCCGAAGCCATGCGAGCCGTCGAAACATCAATATGATTATGATGCGGCAACGGTTATCGGCTTTTTAAATACCTATGGTTTAGCGGACGATTTTCAACTCAATTTGGAGGTCAATCATGCAACTTTGGCAGGGCATACGTTCCAACACGAATTGCAAGTTGCGGTTGATAACAATATGTTGGGGTCAATGGATGCTAACCGTGGTGACTATCAAAATGGTTGGGACACTGACCAATTCCCAATCAATATTGGCGAATTGACAGAATCTATGTTGGTCATTTTAGAAGGCGGTGGCTTCAAAACAGGTGGTATCAATTTTGATGCAAAAACACGTCGCAACTCAACGGATTTGGAGGATATTTTCATCGCACACATCGGTGGTATGGACGCTTTTGCCCGTGCATTGGTTGTTGCAGATGCTGTTTTAACGAAATCTCCTTACAAAAAAATTCGTACAGACCGATATGCGTCTTATGATGCAGGTTCAGGAGAGGCTTTTGAAAAAGGCACTTTAAAGCTCGAAGATTTGCGTCAATTAGCCATCATCGGCGGTGAACCGACGCAACGCAGTGGTAAACAAGAGTGGTTGGAGAATATCATCAATGACTACATCTAAATAAAAAGCATCATTTGATTATAACAACAGGAAATGGGCGATATGAAATATATTGCTCATTTTCTGTTTTTGGACAACTTGAAAATATGGTATTCATAGCGTTTTACAAAATTTTCAAGAAGTTATCGGAAACGTTTTCGTTGAATTATCCAGAAACTTCTATTGCTTAAAGTACTTTTGTTGCTCAAACCGTCATCAAATAAAATTCAACAAGAATGAAAAAAATACTCAACCTATTCCTCGCTTTTGCTTTTTTAAGCATCCCGCTTTCTGCTCAATCAAAATCGGAAAAAGCCGTAGCCGCCGCCGTCGAAAACTTGCGTCAAGCGATGGTCAGTGGTGATAGAAACGCCCTCTCTAATATTGCCGCAGAAGACTTAAGTTATGGTCATTCAAGCGGTCTTCTCGAAGATAAAGCCAAATTTGTTGAAGCAATTGCAAGTGGAAAATCAAATTTCGTCAAAATTGACCTGACAGAACAGACCATTAAAGTGGTGCGCAAAACGGCGATAGTAAGACATAATCTTTTTGCAGAAACAAATAACACAGGGAGCACACCAGGGACAGTGAAATTAGCCATACTCACTATTTGGCAAAAACAGGGTGGTAATTGGAAATTGTTGGCGCGTCAAGCTGTGAAAGTGCCATAGTTCTTTAAAAAAGATAATTTTTGACCATCAGATTGATAATATAATTGAATATGCGATGCACTTAAAATACTAATTTGTGCCCTCAAATTTTAATTAAAAAAAACTAAAAACGTATGAATTTATTTGATTTAACGGGCAAAACAGCCCTCGTAACAGGTTGCAAACGCGGTATCGGTATGGCTATGGCAATCGCCTTAGCAGAAGCGGGTGCAGATATCCTTGGCGTTTCGGCGAGTTTGGAACTCGAAGGCAGCGACATCGAAAAAGCTGTTTCGGGTTTAGGACGAAAATTCAAGGCTTATCAAGCTGATTTCGGCAACCGTGAAAGCCTTTATGCTTTTATCGAGCAAGTGAAAAAAGAAAACCCTGTCATTGACATTTTGGTCAATAATGCAGGTACAATTCTCCGCAAACCTGCGGCTGAACACCCTGACGAATATTGGGACAATGTGATTGAAGTGAACCTGAATTCTCAATTCGTTTTGTCGCGCGAAATCGGCAAGGAGATGGTTGCAAGAGGGTCGGGAAAGGTCATTTTCACCGCTTCTTTGCTTACTTTTCAAGGCGGCATCACCGTTCCAGGTTATGCAGCATCGAAAGGAGCGATTGGCAGTTTGACTAAGGCTTTGGCAAATGAATGGGCTTCAAAAGGAGTCAATGTCAATGCGATTGCGCCAGGTTATATCGCTACCGACAACACGTCCGCTTTACGTGCAGATGAAGTCCGCAATGCCGCTATTTTGTCGCGCATTCCTGCCGCACGTTGGGGCGAAACGGAGGATTTCAAAGGCGCAACCATCTTTTTAGCATCAAAAGCATCGGACTATGTACATGGCACTATTTTGACTGTTGATGGCGGCTGGATGGGACGTTAAATTATGATGAATGATGAAGTATAAATGATGAATTAAGATTCGTCGAAATATAAATAGCCCTGAAAGGGCGATATGTGTTAGGATAGGGTAACGCCCTATCAAACTATTATCGCCCTTTCACCTATCAAAATTTAACATTATTAAACAATTAAGAATCAATTAATTAGGTTACAAATAACAAGTAACCAATAACTAATAACGAGAATGCATACAAGATATGAAAGTAGCCCAAATGAAGTCAAAACAATGACAACAGGGCAGTTGAGAGAGAATTTCCTCATCGAAAACTGCATCGTTGCAGGTCAAATAACCTTCGTTTATTCGCACTATGACCGTATGATTATTGGCGGTGCAATGCCCACTACTGAGGGGTTGACATTGGGCAATTATGAGCAACTAAAAGCAGATTATTTCCTTGAACGTCGTGAAATGGGCATCATCAATGTCGGTGGTGACGGTACGGTAACGGCTGATGGAAAAACATATAACGTAAGCCGTTTGGATTGTGTTTATCTTGGAAAAGGTACTAAATCGGCTGTTTTTGCAAGCAATGATGCAGCGAAACCCGCGCAATTCTACATCCTTTCTGCTCCTGCACACCACGATTATCCGAATAAATATATGCCAAAAGAAGACGCTTCGCCTATGACAATCGGCAGCGCAGAAACGGCAAATCATAGAACAGTTTACAAATATATTCATGCGGATGGCATCAAAAGTTGCCAATTAGTGATGGGTTTGACAACGCTGCATACAGGCAGTGTTTGGAACACCATGCCGTCGCACGTACACGACCGTCGTATGGAAGCTTACTTCTATTTCGATGTGCCAAGCGACCAAGCTGTTGTTCATTTTATGGGTCAACCACAAGAGACACGCCACATTTTTATGGCAAATCATCAAGCCGTCATTTCGCCGCCGTGGTCTATTCACTCGGGTTGTGGCACGACGAATTATGGTTTCATTTGGGGTATGGCGGGTGAGAATTTCAACTATACCGATATGGATGTGGTGCAAATTAATGCGTTGCGTTAATAAATAGAGGTCGATAAATAAAGGTCGGCGAGGTTTGAAACCTCGCCGACCTTAAATGCTAAATAATTGAAAATGAATCTCTTAAATAAAAAATATGCTGTCGAAAATTTGAATATCGCAGCAGCACAATTTGACTTGCCCGAACGTGTTTTACAGTTCGGAACAGGCGTTTTACTGAGGGGTCTCCCTGACTATTTGATTGACAGAGCCAACAAACAAGGCGTGTTCAACGGTCGTGTTGTAGTTGTTAAAACGACGAGTTCTGATTCATCAGATTTTGATAAACAAGATGGCGTTTATACACTCTCTGAACGCGGTGTTATGGGCGGTGAAACGGTCAATCAATCAACTGTTTTGACAGCTATCAGTCGAGTAGTGAATGCAACCGACGAATGGGCGACGATTTTGGCTTGTGCCGAAAATCCTGATTTGGAGGTTATTATTTCAAACACAACAGAAGCAGGTGTGGTGTATGTCGAAGAAGATATTTTTGCGATGCCACCGAAGTCATTTCCAGCAAAATTGACCGCTTTTTTGCATAAAAGGTATGAAATTGTAGGCGGAAAAGGCGGTGGTTTGGTCATTGTTCCAACTGAATTATTGGTCAATAATGGCAATATACTGAGGGGTATGGTTGAGCGTCACGTTGAAAGAATGGGACTTGAAAACGGCTTTTCAGAGTGGTTGAAAACGGAATGCCCTTTTTGTAATTCGTTGGTTGACCGTATTGTCCCTGGTTCTACACCTAAGGCAGAAAAGGCAGAACTGGAAGGAAAATTGGGCTATACCGACAATTTGATGATAAATGCAGAGCCATTTTTATTGTGGGCGATTGAAGGTAATGATGTTGTAAAAGAAAAATTGTCGTTTTCACAAACCGACAATCGGGTAGTCATTACACCTGATATTACCCTTTTCCGTGAGCAAAAATTGCGCTTGCTGAATGGTGGACATACGATTTCGGTGCAGTTGGCACATCTCTCTGGTTTGCGGACGGTAGTTGAGATGATGAATGATGCCGAAATGGGCAAATTCGTTGAAAATGTGGTGTTAAATGAAATTTTGCCAACGCTTGAATTTGATGCAAGGGACTTCGCTAATGCCGTTTTAGACCGTTTCAAAAATCCATTTATTGAGCATAAACTGTTGAGTATCACTGTACAATGTTCTGCAAAAATGAATATGCGTAATGGCGCAACGTTTGGACGTTATTTGGCAAAATTTGGCAAATTGCCGGAATTGATGTGCAAAGGTTTTGCCGCTTACTTACTGTTTATGAGACCTATAAAAGAGGAAAATGGACAGTATTTTGGACAAATTACTGAGGGGGGCGATTTTTACCCAATTCAAGACGACCATGTGGCATTTTTTAATAAAGTTTGGTCAAAAACAGATGAATTAGATTTATCAAGCCTTTGCGATTTAGTAGAAGAAGTGATTTCAAACGATGCTATTTTTGACAAAACGCTTAGGGAAATACCCGAATTTGTCTCTAAAATCGCTGATTTGATGTTTGAGATGACAAATGCTACTGCTGCAAATTAATTGACTTCGAGCGCAAAAATACTGTACAATAATCAAATCAATAATTTACATTATGTTAAATATTGCAAATCCGACGACATCTAATGGTGTCAAAAAACAAAGTTTTCTAAACGAAAATTTCTTGTTGCAGTCCGAAACAGCACGGCAGCTTTACCATGATTATGCAAAGCAAATGCCTATCATTGACTACCACAACCATTTGCCGCCCAACGAAATTGTAGGCGACAGGCAGTTTGAGAATGTCTCAAAAGCTTGGTTGTACGGCGACCACTACAAATGGCGTGCGATGCGAACGTGCGGTGTCAATGAACGTTTTATCACAGGCGATGCAACGGATTTAGAGAAATTTGAAAAATGGGGCGCAACTGTACCTTACACGATGCGCAATCCTTTGTACCATTGGACACATTTGGAATTGCAACGTTATTTTGACGAATACAGATTGTTGAATGCAGACACCGCTGCAGACATTTTCCACACCACAAGTGAGAAAATGAATACCCCTCAGTACTCTGTCCAAAATTTGTTGCGCAAGATGAATGTTGCAGTCACTTGCACTACCGATGATCCTGCGGACAGCTTAGAACATCATCAGCAATTTGATAGTGCAAAATCGGGCTTTAAGATGTTGCCTGCCTTCCGTCCTGATAAATATATCTTAATTGACAATCCAAATTTTGCTCAATTCATTGCAAAATTAGGTGAAGTTGTAGGTTATGAACTCAACAATTTCGAGGATTTACTGAGGGGTCTCCGCCAACGTGCGGACTTCTTTACGACACTCGGTTGCCAATTGTGCGACCATGGTTTAGAGCAATTGTATGCAGAAGATTTCACAGATACAGAAGCCAACGCTGTTTATAAAAAAGCCTTAATCGGTGAAAAATTGACAGATAACGAAGCATTATTGTACAAATCTGCTATTTTGCACCACTTGGGCGAAATGTATCATGCCTTGGGTTGGACGCAACAATTCCACTTAGGTGCGTTGCGGAATGTCAATCGGCGTATGTTAGCTCAAATTGGTCCTGATACTGGTTGGGATTCGATTGGCGACTTTAAACAAGCCGTCGCTTTGGGCAAATTTTTAGGCAATTTGGAGGACAAAAACCGTTTGGCAAAAACCATTATTTACAATCTCAATCCTGCCGACAATGAAATTTTTGGTGCCATGATAGGCAATTTTAACGATGGAACAATAGCTGGAAAGGTGCAATGGGGCAGCGGCTGGTGGTTTTTAGACCAAAAAGATGGTATGACAAAACAGATAAATGCCTTGTCAAATATGGGTATTTTGAGCCAATTTATAGGTATGTTGACCGATTCACGCTCGTTTTTGTCGTTCCCTCGGCATGAATATTTCCGTCGTTTGTTGTGTAATATTTTTGGTGAAGACGTTGAAAATGGTGAATTGCCAAACGATATTCCTTGGTTAGGCAAGTTGGTGCAGGATATTTGTTATTATAATGCGAAGAATTATTTCAATTTCTGATTATGAAAATTATTTGTCTCGGAGAAATCATGTTGCGTTTGAGTACGCACAATCAAGAAAGAATACTTCAAACACGACAATTGGAAGTCCAATTTGGTGGTTCGGAGGCGAATGTCGCTGTTTCACTTGCACAATGGGGTCCAAAAACATCTTTTATTACTCGTGTTCCCGCAACGGAATTGGGCGAAGCGGCACTGTCAGAAGTGCGGCGGTACAAGGTTGAAACCAATCTTTCTATCATGGGTGGTGAACGGCTTGGTTTGTATTTTTTAGAGCCAGGTACGGGTAACCGTCCGTCAAAAGTCATTTATGACCGCGCCAATTCGGGTATGGCAACGCTTGAACGTGGTATGATTGATTGGGATAAAGTCCTTGAAAATGCCTCTTGGTTGCATTGGTCGGGCATTACACCAGCGATTTCACAGAAAGCAGCCGATGCGACTTTGGAAGCGATTGAAGCCGCGCAAAGGCGTGGTTTGATGGTGTCATGCGATTTGAATTATCGCCGCAACCTTTGGACTTACGGCAAACATCCTTCTGAAATTATGCCGCAATTACTGAGGGGTAGCAATGTCCTTCTTGGTGATGGCGATGCTATCAGCACTTGTTTTGGCATTGAAGGTGATGATTATCAAGACATTATAAAGAAAACATTTTTAGATTTCCCAAAACTGAAATACATCGCTATGACGGCTCGTCGAGCTTTTCATGCCACGCACAATGCCTACAAAGGCTTTTTGCACGATGGCGAAACGATGTATGAATCGAGGGAATACGATATTCCAGACATCAATGACCGCATCGGTACAGGCGATGCTTTTATGGCGGGTTTGATTTTTCAATTGGCGCAAAATGCCCCCCCTCAGTATGTGACTGATTTTGCGGCAGCAGCAGCAGCTTTGAAACATACGATTCAAGGGGATTTCAATTTAGTGAGTGTCGCAGAAATTGAATCATTAATAGAAGGCAATACTGGCGGCAGAGTCAGCCGATAAGTGATAAAGAAATAGCCCTGAAAGGGCGTGATGTGTTAGCAATGGGTAACGCCCATTGGATTTAATATGTATTTTCAATTTATTAAATAAAATCAATTAATTTAAAATGAGCAAAAGAGTAGTAACCCTTGGCGAGATTATGATGCGTCTATCTACGCCCGATTACAAACGATTTGAGCAGTCAAACAGTTTTGATGTCACTTATGGTGGTGGCGAAGCGAATGTTGCAGCCGCTATTTGCAACTATGGTGAACAAGGTGTTTTCGTTACGAAAGTACCAAAAGATGCACTTGGACAATCCGCAATCAATCACTTACGTCGTTATGGCGTTGATACACAATTCATTGCACGTGGTGGCGACCGTATCGGCATTTATTTCTTGGAAACAGGTGCAGCGATGCGTGCCAGTAAAGTTATTTATGACCGTGCAGGTGCAGCAATTGCAGATGTAGATGAGAGTGAATTTGATTGGGATGCGATTTTTGAAGGTGCGGATTGGTTTCACACAACAGGTATCACACCTGCGTTGAGCGATAAAGCTGCGGCTTTGACTTTGGCAGCTTTGAAAGCCGCAAAAGCGAAAGGCATCACAACAAGTATTGACTTGAACTACCGCAAAAAACTGTGGAGCAAAGCAAAAGCTCAACAGGTTATGACGGAGCTTTGCATGTATGTGGACGTGTGTATCGGCAACGAAGAAGATGCTGAAACAACTTTGGGCTTCAAATCTGAAGGCACTGATATTGAAAAAGGCACATTGAATTTGGACGGCTACAAGAGCGTTTTCAAGCAAATGAAAGAGAAATTCGGCTTCAAATACATCGCTTCGACGTTGCGTGAAAGCCACAGTGCTTCGGACAATGGTTGGAGTGCATTGGTGTATGACGGTAACGAATTTTATCATACAAAGCATTACGAAGTGCGCATTATTGACCGTGTGGGCAGTGGTGACAGCTTCGCAAGTGGCTTCATTTATGGCTTGGTGACAGGTAAATCTATGCCTGATGCCGCTGAATTTGGCGTTGCAGCAAGTGCTATGAAACACACAATTCCGGGTGACTTGAACCATGTAACGGTTGACGAAGTCATGACTTTGGTGAAAGGTGATGGCAGCGGACGTGTACAACGTTAAGTGAAAAATGATAAGTGAAAAATAAGCAGCCAAATCTCAAAAATACTGAGGGGGGTGTTTTTTTTCCTTATAATAAAGATTTAGGAAATTTTTAAAATTTCCTAAATCTTTATTAATCAATTATTTGTGAAATAAATTTACTGAAAATGATAGTAGATACGATTGACAATGCGGTTAAATATTTTGGCGTGCACCCATTGTTTGAAAAGGCTTTTGGTTACATCAATGAAACGGACTTGGCGAATGCTGAAGGGCGGTTTGAAATTGATGGCGAGAATTTGAAAGCTATTTATGCAAACAAAGACGGTATGACGGCAGAGCAATCAACGGCTAAGTTTGAATGTCATAATCGTCATATTGATATTCAATTGTGTATCAATGGTATAGAAACAATCGGCTGGAAACCACGCGAAAAATGTATTTCGCCGAAAGGTGAATACAATCCGGAAAAAGATGTGCAGTTTTACAACGATGCACCCGATATGTTTTTTCAATTGACAGACGGACAATTCGCGATTTTCTTTCCAGAAGATGTCCATGCACCGATGATTGGCGAAGGTGCTATCAAAAAATTGGTGATTAAAGTAAAAATCTAACCCCTAAATCCCCAGAGGGGACTTTGTAATGTGTAAAAAGTCCCCTCTGGGGATTTAGGGGATAAAAATTAAAAAATTATGAGTAATATAAGTAAAGTAACAAATGCTATCCTTGATCAAGGTGTTTTGCCTTTGTATTTCAATGCCGACGAAACGGTCAGTGTTGACATTTTGAGAGCAATATATCGCGCAGGCATCAAAGCGGTAGAATATACAAATCGTGGCGAAGCGGCTTTGAAAAACTTTCATAAACTCGTCGAAGTACGGAATGCTGAAATGCCTGATATGCTTTTAGGCATCGGTACGATTAAAAATTTGGCGCAAGCAGAAAGTTATATGGCTGCGGGTGCGGACTTTTTGGTAAGTCCGGGTTTTGTGTTAGAAGTTGCTGAATATGCTGTTGCCAACGGTATTCTTTACGGTCCTGGTTGTATGACACCGTCGGAAATCATTGCCGCTGAAAATGCGGGCATCAAATTCATCAAATTGTTCCCTGGCGATATGCTCGGACCTAAATTTGTGAGTGGTATCAAAGCCATTTTCCCGAATTTGTCCTTTATGGTAACAGGTGGCGTTGACACAACTCGTGAAAGTATCAGTAGCTGGTTTACCGCAGGCGTAAAAGCAGTGGGTATGGGCAGCAATTTGGTGAGTAAAAAGCGCATGGACGAAAAAGATTATGCAGGTATTGAGGCGATTACAAAGGAAGTTTTAGCTTTGATTCAGACGATTAAATAGTAAGGGTTATGAGGCTGTCTCAAAAGGCAAACACTAAACTTTTAGGACAAAATAATATTTTGATTCGAGCATAGATTTACGAAATTTTAAAAATTTAGTAAATCTTAATCCGCAAAAACAAAACATAATTTTGTATTGAAAATCCCTTTTTACCTTTTGAGACAACCTCATTTATAGAACACAATTTTTTGAATTTCGAAAAACTCAGCTAAACAATGAATGAACAAATCGGCAAGTATCGCTGGACAATCTGTGCCTTACTTTTTTTCGCAACAACCATCAACTACCTCGATAGAGCCGTTATCGGTCTTGTCAAAGAGTACTTAGACGCTGAATTTAACTGGTCTAAAACGGATTATGCCAACGTTACGGTCGCATTTCAAGCCGCTTATGCCATCGCCATGATATTTGCAGGGCGTCTTATTGACTATTTGGGTACAAAAACAGGTTATGCCTTATCACTTTTCACATGGAGTTTGGCAGCTATGGGTCATTACTTAGTAGGTTTAGGTAGCAATTTTGGCTTTATCATGGCACGTGTTGGGCT
The DNA here is from genome assembly GCA_043772905.1 of Saprospiraceae bacterium. GTDB lineage: Bacteria > Bacteroidota > Bacteroidia > Chitinophagales > Saprospiraceae > JAAFJT01. Next base: position 17,415 of record JAYVFS010000117.1, read on the forward strand.
TGGCGCAACAGAATCAGGCAACTTTCCAGCAGCTATAAAAACGGTTTCCGAATGGTTTCCTAAAAAAGAAAGGGCTTTAGCAACGGGTATTTTCAACTCGGGAACAAATGTTGGTGCTATTGTGGCTCCTCTAATTGTACCTTATCTCGCTATCACTTATGGTTGGCGTATGACGTTTCTAATTCTTGGGGCAATAGGTATGTCGTGGTTGATATTTTGGTATATGTATTATGAAACACCCAAAGACCACAAAAAATTGACCACCGCAGAATTTGACTATATCCATAGCGATAAAGATGAAGCAGTGACAGAAGCCTATGCTGCTGAAAAGGTCAGTTGGGGTCAATTAATGCAATTCAAACAAACTTGGGCGTTTGTGATTGGCAAATTATTGACCGATGGCGTGTGGTGGTTTTATCTGTTTTGGTTGCCCGATTTCTTGAAAGAACAATATGGTCTGACAGGTACGCAACTCTCATTGCCAATCGCAGTAGTCTATATTATTGCCACATTTGGCAGCGTTTTCGGCGGTTGGTTGCCTATGAATTTCATCAAAAATGGTTGGGAAGTGTTTAGAGCAAGAAAAACCTCTATGTTGATTTACGCTTGTTGCGTTTTACCCGTGGTTTTCGCTCAAGTAACAGGCGGCTATAATATGTGGTACGCAATTGGCATCATTGGTTTCGCTGCTGCTGCACATCAAGCTTGGAGTGCAAATATTTTCACGACAGTGAGTGATATGTTTCCTAAAAAGACGGTCGGTTCTGTTACAGGTATTGGTGGTTTTGCAGGAGGTGTAGGCGGCATATTGGTATCAAAAGGCGCAGGTTATTTGTTCGATTATTACAAAGGCTTGGGTAGTATTGAGACAGGCTATTACATCATGTTCATCATTTGTGGCTTGTTATACGTGGTTGCTTGGGGCATTATGCACCTTTTAGTACCCAAAATGGAAAAAGTTAATGTTTAATTGCTTCTTTCTAATCAAATAGGCAATAATCATTCAACAATAGACATAAAAAATATTTGGTTTTATTTGGTTAGGTTAAATCGCTGTATCTCTACTGATGCAGCGATTTTTTTTATTCCATCATATCAGGATTTGGAATAAAATTCAAGAAAGCATTGAAATCCTTTTTATACCGTTCCGCATCTAATTGATATAAAAACGCCCCTTTTTTTGAGAAACCCTTCTGCTTTTCTTTCAATTTGACTAATAAGTTAGTCGAAAGGATTTTACGACTGAAATTCCGTTTGTCAATCTTAACACCAAAAATAGCTTCATACAGGTTTTGTAACTGCGGTAACGTAAACTTCTCAGGCAGCAGTTCAAAACCGATAGGGTGAAAAGCCGCTTTGTATTTCAGCCTTTCTTTGGCACTTTTCACCATCTCGAGGTGGTCGAAAAGCAGTTCTGGTAAATCCCGAACAGGAAACCAAGCAGCATCGTAGGCATGATTGATTTTATCCTCATAATTCGGCACATTAATCAAGGCGAAGTAGGCGACGGAAACGGTGCGCTCTACAGGGTCGCGTATAGGGTCACCAAAAGCCCCTAATTGCTCAAGATACACGTCGTCAAGCCCAGTGAGTTCATGGACAATACGTTGCGCTGCACCTTCAAGCGTCTCGTTTGAACTCAACCAACCACCCATAAGTGACCAAGTATCATGTTCTGTTTCGATGCCACGCTTGACAAGTAGCAGTTTTAAATCTGTACCATCGAAGCCAAAAATAATGGAGTCTAAGGCGATAAGGCACTTCGTTTGAAGGCGATACTGTTCTAAAAAGTTGATTTTCATTGACTTAAATCTATTAAATACTGAGGGGGGTAAAATTGGATTTCGTTTTATCCACAAAAATAGCTTAAAATATTTGATACTAAATTTTTGTAAGACAAAATGTAAGTGTCATATTTACATTTTCAATTTCTAAAAACAATTTTTTATCAACGAAAGCAACAACAGAACGAAATGCAATCTTCAAGTCTCCACATGTTGGACTACGTCGTCTTCCTCTTCTATTTCATTATGGTCGCAGGTTACGGCTATTGGATTTATAACAAAAAAAAGAAAGCAGAAACAACTTCTGCAGATTACTTCCTCGCCGAAGGTTCACTGACATGGTGGGCAATTGGTGCGTCACTCATCGCCTCAAATATCTCTGCTGAACAGATGATTGGTATGTCGGGCAATGGATTTATCCTCGGTTTAGCGATTTCGACTTATGAATGGATGGCAGCGGCAACACTTTTGATAGTCGCCATTTTCTTTATGCCCATTTATCTGAAAAACCATATTTTCACGATGCCGCAGTTTTTGAAGCAACGTTACAATGACCGTGTGGCTATGATTATGGCTGTATTCTGGTTGTTACTCTATGTTGTAGTCAATTTGACATCCATTTTGTACCTCGGTGCTTTGGCAGTAACGACTATTTCAGGCATTAACTTTACGGTTTGTATGATTGGTTTGTCCGTTTTTGCCGTCATTATCACCTTAGGCGGCATGAAGGTTATTGGCTATACCGATGTTATTCAAGTCTTCTTTTTGATATTAGGCGGTTTAGCAACAACCTATTTAGCAATCAATATGGTGTCCGAAAAGTTCGGTACTACGGGTGTTTTCAATGGCTTAAGCCTCATGATGGAAAAAACACCTGGCCATTTCCACATGATTTTTGATAAATCAAACACACATTTCATGTCTCTACCAGGCTTAACTGTCCTCATTGGGGGTATGTGGATTACGAATTTGAACTATTGGGGTTGTAATCAGTACATCACACAACGTGCCTTAGGTGCTGATTTGCCGACGGCTCGGAACGGTATTTTATTCGCTGCCTTTTTGAAATTATTGATGCCTGTCATCGTCGTTTTACCGGGCATTGCCGCTTATGTATTGCACCAAAGCGGTGAGTTCCAAACAGAAATGCTTGGAAAAGATGGTACTTTGTCGCAAGACAACGCCTACCCTGTTCTACTCAATTTACTTCAACCGGGTCTTAAAGGTTTGGCATTTGCCGCTTTGACGGCTGCGATTGTGGCATCTTTGGCAGGTAAAATCAACTCTATTTCGACCATTTTTACGCTTGATATTTACAAAAACCATATCAAAAAAGATGCAACAGAACGTGAGCTTGTCCGCATCGGTCGTTATACTATTTGGGCGGCTATGATTATCGGTATCATCATCGCTCCGTTCATGGGCATTGACAAAAAAGGGGGGTTTGAGTTCATTCAAGAATATACAGGCTTCGTTTCACCTGGTGTGTTTGCGATGTTTATTTTCGGATTTTTCTGGAAAAGAACAACGTCAAATGCCGCTATGTTTGCGATTGTCGGCGGCTTCTTACTGTCAATTTTCTTCAAATTCCTACCCGGTATGATGGATTTGTCTTTCCTCAATCCGATGGGATTTGCAGTAGCCAATGCAGAAGGTGTTTTCGAAATTCCATTCCTTGACCGTATGGGTTTTGTTTTTGGTATTATCGTCATCGCCATGGTTCTTTTGACTATAGCGGATGCGTCCTCAAAAGACACGAACAAAGGCTTAGAAATTGATGCGTCAATGTTCAAAGTATCGAATGGTTTTGCCGTTGGTGCTATTCTCGTACTCGGTATTTTGTTGGCTCTTTATACTTCATTCTGGTAGTCTTTCCGATTTTATCAACAAAAAACGCCTCTGTATGACAATATAGAGGCGTTTTTTTGTTGAAATACTGAGGGGTACGTTTTAAATTTCAAATTTTGAAACTAAACATTTTCTACTACAATCGTCTTCCAATTCACCCATTCTTTAAGCCCCACTTCCGACAACTCACGCCCATAACCCGATTTTTTAACACCCCCAAACGGCAAACGAGAATCGGAACGCACAATTGAATTGACAAAAACATTGCCCACTTCAAGTTCTCTTGCCATTCGATATGCCCTTTCTAAATCGCTCGTCCATATCGAAGCATCTAAACCATAACGATGATTATTGGCTAAGGCAATCGCTTCCGCCTCATCTTTTGCAGCAATAACGGCAGCCACAGGACCAAAAAGTTCTTCATCAAAGGCTTTCATACCTACTTTTACATCGGTCAAAAGCGTTGGCATAAAGAAACAATTATCCGTTTCGTTACCAAAAACAAGCCTTGCACCGTCTTGAATACTACTATTGACTTGATTTTCCAATTTTTCAACCAAATCCAAACGTGCCAAAGGCCCCATTTGATTGCGTTCATCAAAAGGATCGCCTGGGCGTAAATTTTGAATATGCTCTTGAAATTTCTCTAAAAACACATCTTTTACAGCATCTACAACGATGAAACGTTTAGCACAATTACAGGCTTGTCCTGCATTGAGCATACGGGATTGTGTCGCAACTTTTGCCGCTTTTGCAATATCGGCATCTGCCAAAATAATAAAAGCATCAGAGCCTCCCAGTTCCATAACCGATTTTTTGATGTGCTTACCAGCCAATGCCGCTACTTGCGAACCTGCATATTCACTACCTGTCAACGTCACACCTTGAACAATATCTGCCGAAATGAGCCTTTCTATTGAGGGGGTGTCAATGACAACAGATTGAAAAACACCTTCAGGAAAACCTACTTCAAGAAACGCTTTCCCCATCGCTTCGGCACAGCCGAAAACATTGGGTGCATGTTTCAAAATCGTCACATTTCCAGCCATAATCGTCGGTGCCGCATAACGCAAAACTTGCCAAAACGGGAAATTCCAAGGCATAATAGCTAAAATACAGCCGATTGGGTCAAAAGCAATAAGACTTCGGTGCGCCTCTGTTGCTACAATTTGGTCACGCAGCACCCCCTCAGTATAATCGGCAAAATAGGCAGTATGCGAAGCTGATTTGGCAACTTCTGAACGGGATTCCGTAATAACTTTACCCATTTCAGAAGTTATCAATCGAGCAAACAATTCATTGTCTCGGGTCAAAATATCTGCAAGGCGGTGCATCAATTCGGCTCTGTGGCTAAAAGAAGTTTTGCGCCAATGACGATAAGCAGATGTTGAAATATCTATTTTTTGCTGCAATTGGGCATCTGTCAAACAGGCGTACTCGCCCACAACAGACTGGTCGAATGGATTAATACTCTGAAAAATTGTGGTGGTTTTGGTTAGGACATTTTTCATAATAATTTAGTTTTGACGCAAAGATACTGCGGAACCAATGACCGGGCATTGGGTATATGCGAGTTGGAAATAGTTGTATTTTACCCTGCAAATTTAAAATCCAATTTTAAATTTGCAGGGTAAAAGCAATAAAATAACAACACAATACTTTGAAGTTATGAGTTATACCAATTTAGAAAGTTTGTTTGAATAAAGCATCTTTACTCTTTTTTGAAACGTCTTTCAGCAATCATCTGCTCGATAATATACATATCCTTGTGAAAAATATTAGAGTTTTTGAAGAGCAAAAAATCCGATTCAATTTCGTCAGCTCCATTTTTTGAGCGCTCTAAATAAAAAGTATAGTTTTTTTGTGCCTCTGCCTCTTTGCCTTGTAGCAGTTGTGCATGGGCTAAAACGGCATAAGCACTATATTGCTGGTCATCAAAGAAAAGTGAGCGTTTGATGGACAACTCTGATTCTTTAAAATCTTTAATAAATAAATTATGCCATGCCTTATAAAAATAACCTTCTGCCAACGCCGAACGGATTTCGTTATTTGTGGTGTCCAAAGCGTAGTCTTTCTCTAAACGAGCCATTAAGTTAGCCGCTGATTTAACAAGTTCTTCACTGCGTTCACCATTCTTTATTTTTTTCAATAAGTATTTTTCTTCTCTCGTCAATTGCCTATTGGCGGGTTTTGAGGACTCATCAGGCTTGGCATTTCTTTTGGATTCATTGAGAACAATGCCCTTATTGCTTGCCTTTTCATTCGTTTCGGGTTCTATATTTTCTTTCGATTCATTAAAAACGGATTTTGATTGTACAATGGGCTTAGGCGCTACTCTGGGTTCATCGGGTTCGGTTTCTTCCTTTTTAGAATACGCCATTTTAGGTTCTGGAAATTTATCAATCGCTGCCAAGGATACAGGCTCGCCATTATTCAAAAACATTTTTATGTCTTCAAAATTTACTTTTTTTAGATGTGCGAAAGCCACCGTGTCTTTTTTGTAATAATTTTCAGTCAAATCATAAATATGCGCCAAAAATATTTCCTTAAATCTCATGGTATCAGAAGGTCGTACACGCGGATAACCACTGTTTTTCCAATATTTATTATTGAATTCTGTATAAATTTGATAAGCCGCGTCTTTTTGCCCCGCATAAAGATAACCGAGCGCCAGATTTGTCACTGCCCATGTTTTACTACTATCTATTTGCATCGCTTTTTTAGCAAACTGAATCGCATCTGATGGCGCACCCGTCAGTATCGCCATGTATGCGGCACTGCTGTAACGGTCAGATGCTTCGGCGCGATAAATGGGCGCAGGGTCGTAACGATAGTATAAAGTGTCCAATTCCAGCGCATCATTCTTAAAATGCTTGAGGTTTTGAAGGCAATTACTGAAAAGTAAGTTGTTTTCATAAACTCTCGACTTCCATTTCGCTTCTACAGAATCTAATTCCTCTACAAGTGCTTGACTGAACGCATTGTCCTTAGCCGCTTTTGCATATCGAATAGCCGCAATTAAGTGAACACTTTTTCGCGCGTAGCGGTCATCCATACTCAATTTTCTTTGCATCATGGCTAAACTCAACAGTTCTTGACGATGCGCATCAGGGCTTTTTTTGTACTTTTCCATAACCTCAAACTCGTTGATGGGCAAAGAATACGCTAATTTTTCATGCCACCAAATGCTATCCATAGCTGTTGGTTTTTCACCCATCGCAGCGATAGGATACATCATTAAATAATCACTTTCAGACGATACAAGTCTATGACGAGTGGCATCGTAGCCCCAAATACCGCTCGATTTTTCAAGCGTCTGCAAAGGTTCAGAGATGCGTAAATGGTTGTTTCCCTCTTCAACAATGCCATAAAGCCGTGCTTTTCCATCAACATGCAGTGTCATAAAGTGTTGATTATCAATAAATTCTATTTTCTTGACACCTGACTCTGTTTTAACCGCATCTGTGAATTTATTGTCATCCGCCTTATAAAGATAAAGCCAACCGTCTTCCTCCTCACCTGCTAAAACTAAACGGGCATTGGGCGAAACGTCCGCACAAATGGGGCGATTGTCTGGAATAGAAAAGATTTTTATTTTTGAATGGTCGTTGATAGGAATGAGACTGACCGCCATTTTATCATTCGTAATAGCATAAAGGTAATCCTTGTTAACCCAAGCCATTGTCTGCGTATTGGCAACTTTAAATCCTGCTCCATTGCCTAAAAACAGGATGCTAAACGAGTCTGGCAGCGCGACAAAAACCTTTTTACCATCAGGAGAAAGTACTGCATTTTTGGATAACGTAATGGTACGTTCGGCTGTTTTTTGATGACGGAGAGCATCCAACGTTGTCAAAGTGCTGTCTTCTTGCAAAATCCACAATTCATGTGCCTCTTTATCATAAGAAGCCGATATGATTTCCTTATCGTTGCGCTGCCATTTATCTAAAAAAACACCTGAACTATCCCAAAAAATGACATTATATCGGTCAATCGTCGCAAACGAGCCGTCTTTTTCGTTGCAAAATACATATTGAATATCGGTACTTTTATGATAGGCTTTTACATCAACCTGTTGAGTATTATGGCTCAAAACCCAATGCCGAATGATGCCATTTTCATCACCCGTAAAAAAAATATTGGAATGAACGGAAACCGCTACTTCAGAAAAAGGCGTGTTAAGTCCTTTTAATATATACGGATTAATAAAGGGTCTGCCAATAGTTCCTTGCTGAATATTATCGGTATTAAGGGCTATTGTTCCACTGTCACTGACCGCAATATCCTTAATTGATTGGTCGAATTTAGGGTATTCATTGTGCAATTGCCCTGTTTCAATAGACCATATTCTAACTGAACCATCCGCAAAAGCCGCCAGTAAAAAACGGTCTTTGGGCGAAATGGTTAACGCTGTAACACTTATACTGAGGGGGTGAAAAAAACTCTGTTTGTAGTACAGTTTATCAATATCCGCCCACAATTGAGCGCGTTGTGATACCGCCAAAGGATTTGTGTAGTGCGATTCTTCACATCCTTTTTCAGCGAAATACCAAGCGTGATTGGGGTTAGTCGTAGATTGAACGGCAGCAAAAACCGACCATTCGCTCATTTTTTGCCCTGTTTCTGCTACTTTTTTTTCTGATTCAACTTGCTTTTTTTCTGATTCTACTTTTTTGAGTGCTTCATTTGCTATGCGTTCACTATTTTCAGCATATTCCTTTTGCCTTATGGCTTCATTTTTATCGGCGATAGCCGCATTTGCTGCCTTACGTGCTTGTCTTTCAGCTTTGAGCGCTTTTTCTTTTTGTTGATTTATTTCAATAAATGCGCGAGTAATTTTTTCGCTCACTTCGGCGGTACGGTCTCTGTTGCAAGCTTGGGCGGCAATGTAGGCGTTGATGGCTTTTTCAAAAAGATTTTTCTTAAAATACTCGTCGCCTTGCCTAATCATGCGAGCGCAGTGATTCACAGTATCCGCAGGCACACTCGGGTTGTTTTTCAATGGCTGTTGCCCCAAAATACTGAGGGGTAAATAGCATAAGGTTAAAAGTATGAGTTGCTTCATTTTTACCTGTTTTTGGTAAGAAAAATATTATTCGGCTGACTTTAAAGCAGCCGTGCGCCGCTTATAAGCTTCATCAGGCGGCACACTCCATTTGAAATTATCCATAAACTTATCATCCAATTGAATGCTGTCTCTGATAGTTGCATTTAATTTTTCAATAGTTGCCCAAGTGTTATTAAACTGAATATACCGATTTTCGACAAAACCATATTCCTCCGCTTTGCCAAATAACGCTATTTCTTGAACCAATATCTTGAGACTGTCATTCAGTTTGCTCCGTTTGCTTATCAGAGCATTTCGGAGTTCTCGTTGTGCTTCTGTTGCTTTGATTTCAGATATGTCCTTTTGTTTTGTAGATTCCATATTTTTAAAAACCGCTACAATCCCAGCCGTTAAAGCGATGAGTCCAATACTGCCCGCCAGTCCTGTTAAAAAAACAGCTTTTTTTGTCCGTTTTTTAGCGAGTTTGTTTTGTTTTTCAGCATACTTTTGTTGCAATACCGCCGCAGTACGCTGATTTTCTATCTCTAAAATGGCTTTTTGTGCTGTTACCCTTTGTTTTTCAGCCTCGTCACGCTCTTTTTCCAAAGCCTTTATCTGTTCTCCTTGATGCTCCCAAACAACATTTGCATCTTGTGACACAGAAACATTTAAGTCTTTTTGTGGCTCATCAGCGGCTTGTTGATCCGATTTCAGGGCATCAACTGAAGCATTATTTGTCGCTAAATCTACGTTAACTGCCTCCGCTTCTTCATGCGGAATATTGTATGACGGATAGTAAACCTCAAGGCGCAGACTTTCGGCTTGATAATCATCTTGCAAGCGTTTCAATAGCCCTTGCAGACTTTCAGTCGTAAAACCTGTTTCCATAACAACATCAAAACCTTGAGATTGCAATGACTTTGCAACAAGTTTCGCATCATTAATAGGTGTATCAGAAGTAGAAACATCGTTGTCATAATGGGCAATACCCACTACAAAAGCAACACTTTTTTCAAAAGGAGATTGGATAGTTGACATGAGTGCTTGGTTTTTCAGCATTTGTTAAATTTTACAGAGGGGTGCCTTTGAAGTGATACAGACAAGGCTCTTCTGCTATAACAAACGAAATAGGTTAAGAATGACTTTTAAAACGGTTTCGTTATGTTCCCATTTGGTGAACAAAATCAATGCTATAAAATATAGGCAAATATATCTATAAGTTTTTACCAATAGAAAATTCAAGAGTTATCTTTTGTTAATGTTTTGTAAATGGCATAAAAGAAGCGGTTTAGGAAACCTCAATTCCCTAAACCGCTTCTTTCGTTAATGCTCAAAAATTTATTGGCGAATAACCCGAAAACCGGGTCCGCCGCCAGGACCACCTTGTCCATTGCCCATTTTTTTCCTCATTTCTTCCATTTTTGCTCGATATTCCTCTTCGGTCACTTTATCACCTTTTGAGGGTGCTTTGATAGCGCTGTCTTTAACCTTTTTCATGTCAATCTTTTTAGCCATCAACAAGGTTTCTCCATCGTTAATATCTGCTTCAAGTATCAAACCAGGCAAAGACCCAAAGTTTTGCGGACCCGCTGCCAAAGGCAAATCCATTGTAAACCAAGCGACAACTTCTTGTTTGCGTGCTGTATCGCTCCATGTAGCTTGTGTGCACTCATAACCCAATATTTTTTTGGTTTCAGTACCCAATTTCCAAGCAGGTTGCTTCATATCCGTCTCAATAAGATATTTTTTGTCCATCATTTCACGTAGTTCGATGCGTCTGTTGGTTGCATAGTTGCGGTAAATTTCGACATTTGGACGGCGAAAACGGAAGCCTCCACCTCTGCCAGCATTTGCGTCTTCATCTTCCTCTTCCTCAATGGCTTTGTAAATGCACTCGTCGCCCCGAAAAACAAGCTGCATATTGCTGCTCCGAAACTCTGGAACGCGGGCTTTCATTGCCTCATCCGTAATGCGGCGGTGCAAATTCATTTTTTCTTCAAACGTAACGACCCCCTCAGTATTTTGCCCAAAAACAGACAAAATGGAGCATAAAAAGCTACTTAAAATTAGGATTTTTTTCATTTTCTTTTAAAATTAAATTTTTAATTAATGAGCTACGAATTCGAGCTGCGAATTTCACGGATTTTACTAATTTTACTAATTACGACATAGCTTATACGTCTCGATTAGTAAAATTCGTGAAATTCGTAGCTCAAAAATACAACGCCAATAGGTAAAAGAGGTTAAACTGCCTTGAAACAAAGTTAATAAAGGTTAAGAATCTCACATTTATCCTTTTTATGCCTTTAAATTTGCCGACAATGAAACGTTTTAACAGACATGGACTCATCGCGCTCATCGTCAGCAGCCTCGCACTACTCATCGTCTTTCAAGTCTTTTGGATAAAAAAAGTCTTTGACGAGCAGTATCTGGTGCTAAAAAAAGACCTTGACCACACCTTTCGCTCAACCGTCATGGCGATGCAAGACTCTATGATTCAAAGCAGTTTTGGCGATTTACCCAAAATCCAAGGTGATTCAATGCCTCTCAACAAGGCTGAAAAAGCACCTTCTTTTCCGTCTTCATTCCCACAATCTGAAAATTTTCAAACGTTTGAAATACATGAGAATAAAAACCAAAACCGTGACCATTCCGATACTTCTCGACAAAACAAAATCAGTTTTACCCAAAAAGATGGCGTTAAAATAACCGTCTCTTCTGACAGTTTAAGCGGTCGTGAAATTGCACGCATTGTCACAAGAGCTTATTTCAACAAGCCTGTTTCTGACAGTTTGACTAAAAATTTAGCCATTTCGGATTCAACGCAACGTCCTAAAACGTTCGGTCAAACTCAAATTTTTGTAAAAAAAAGGTTGAATACAAAAGACTCCACAATTTTTATCAATCTCAACCTCGATTCTTTGCGCCTTGATGACATCAAAAAAAATTATAGCCAGGCTTTATTGAATCAAAAAATTGACATTCCGTTTCGGATTCGTCGCTTGCACCAAAGCCAAGTGCCGTCTTTTTCGCCCTACAATCGGGAGCCGCCTTCTGATAAAAAAGAGGATACGTTGAAAACAAATCCTGTTTTCGCAGGCATGCCAAAGTTCAATGTTTATGTAGCACAATTCCCTGAATATCAATCTTTTCTGTTTCAAAAAACATTGCCACAAGTTTTCTTTTCGATGCTTTTATTAGGTATAACAACCTTAGCATTTTGGATGGTTTATCGCAGTTTGCGACAACAAGAGCGTTTGACCGCTTTGAAGAATGACTTTATCAGCAACATCACACATGAGTTAAAAACGCCTATTGCAACCGTCAGCGTAGCGATTGAAGCCTTGCAAAATTTTAACGCTTTGCAAAAACCCGAACTGACAGAGGAGTATCTCAATATTTCAAAAAATGAATTGTTACGCCTATCTATGCTCGTTGACAAAGTGCTGAAACTATCCGTTTTTGAGCAAAAAGAGCCTGAATTACAAAAGGAAATGATTGATATTGCCGCCATCGTTGCTCAAGTTCTGGACTCCATGCGGCTACAATTTGAAAAAATAGGCACCAAAATCACCTTTAATACTGAGGGGTCTGAAAACACAATTGTCGAAGCAGATCGAACACATTTGACAAGCGTGATTTACAATTTACTTGATAATGCCTTGAAATACAATGGTAAAAATATAAACATAAATTTTCAAGAACAACTCAACACCCTGCAACTGAATATCGAAGACGACGGCTGCGGTATCGCTACAGAATATCAAAGCAAAATTTTTGACAAGTTTTTCCGTGTCCCAACGGGCGACATTCACAATGTCAAAGGTTATGGCTTAGGTTTGAGTTATGTAGCGAGTGTGCTGCGGCAACACGGCGGACGCATTGAGGTGCAAAGTGCTTTAGAAAAAGGGAGTACATTTAGTGTTATATTGCCGCGGAAATAAGTTTTGAGTTTTAGGTTTTGAGTTTGGGGTGTGCCCACTCAAAACCTAAAACTCAAAACTCAAAACCATTTTTTATGTCCAAAACAAAAGTCCTATACGTCGAAGACGAGCCTTTCTTAGGCAAAATCGTTAAAGAAAGCCTTGAAAGTCGCCTTTTTGAAGTCTTGATGATTTCGGACGGTGCAAAAGTGATTGAAGGTTTTCAAGCCTTTCAGCCCGATATTGCGGTGTTGGACATCATGTTGCCAAATGTGGACGGTTACGCCCTTGCCGAGTCTTTGCGGCGGCTCGCTCCTACCCTACCTATTATTTTTTTAACTGCCAAAACGCAGACGGACGATGTCTTACGGGGTTTTCAAGCAGGTGGCAATGACTATATTCGGAAGCCATTTAGTATGGAAGAACTCATTGTTCGGATTCAAAACCTGTTGGCAATGACACGTAATTCTCCTGCGCATTTTGACCCTTTTAGCATCGGAAAATTCCAATTTACACCTCAAAAATACGAATTGCGGAATGGCGATAAAGTCAAAAAACTCTCACATCGTGAAATGGAATTGTTGAAAATCCTTTGTGAAAGCCGCAATTTTACCGTCGAACGCAAGGAAATATTGATGAAAATATGGGGCGATGACTCGTTTTTCAACTCCCGTACACTCGATGTTTATATCACTAAACTACGTGACTATCTGAAAGCAGACCCCTCAGTACAGATAATGACAGTGAAGGGTGTAGGGTACTTTTTTACGGTTGAGTAAGTGGTTTTGAGTTTTGTGGTTTAATTTAAAATCTTTATTTTTGTTGAAAAATAATAAAAAACATGGTCGAAACTGCAATTTCAAGAGAAAATACAAGGATGACAGACGATGAATTTTTCAATTTCTGTCAACTGCCTGAAATGCACGGCAAACGCATTGAACGTACTAAAACTGGGAAAATCATCATTATGGAACCAACAGGAAGCGAAACATCAAGTTTTAATTCAGAAGTAGGCGGCGAAGTCCGCCATTGGAATAAGGAGACCCATAGTGGTCGTACATTTGATTCATCAGGCGGCTTCACTTTACCAAATACTGCCGTCAAATCTCCTGATGTTTCGTGGATTGCGCGCGAGCGTTGGGAGGCATTGCCAAAGGCTTTAAGAAAGAAATTTGCACCTTTAACACCCGATTTTATCATCGAAATTCGATCAGATACCGATTCTTTAAAAGATTTAAAAGAAAAAATGGAAGAATACATGGAAAATGGCTGCCGTTTGGCATGGCTCATTGACCGCACCAAGGAACGCATCTATATATATCGTGCCGACGGAAGCCGTGAAGAAGTGGATTCTTTTGAAAAAACGCTTTCGGGTGAAGATGTCTTAGTCGGCTTTACTTTGCGGATTGCGGATTTGGAATGGGAATAATTGTGTTTTCAAAACAACAAAAGCCGATGTTTCTGTGTGAAACATCGGCTTTTGTCTTTCAGTTTTTATCTTTCAGAAGGAATCACTTATCACTTAATGCCGCACCACCAACTTCTTCGTCTTTACTTCCTTCCCATATTGCAGCGTCACGAAGTACGTGCCATTCGGATAATCAACCGTGGGAATCTCCACATTGCCGACGGTGGCCCCGCTCAGTAATCGAGAGAAAATCACTTGCCCAGAAGCCGTTTTAGCTTCTATTGTTACGTCGGTGGGGTTTTGGAATTGATACGTGACATTTGCTTGGTTGCGGGTGGGGTTGGGGGATACAGAGAAACCTTGTTTGTCGATACCTTCAATGTTTTCTAAATTTGTGTTGTTTGGGGATTGGTCGCTTGATGCACCATCACTAATGAGTTTTTTATCTGAGAAAAATGAAGAAATGTTTGTACTATCATTATTCATCATTGAACTCTGATTCGGTCTAATTTGGGGCTTAGAAATAGATGCTTGTGACGGCAGCATAGCGCGCAGTGAGTCGCCTTGTGCACGAATGATACTAAAACAAGGAATACGAAGGCTATCGCCATATCTACCTCTGACCATCGCAATACTGTCTTTTTTGTTGGTATCATAAATGACAATAACAGCAGTTGCTCCCGCTTTTTGAGCTTGAAGACATTTGAATGTAGGGTCACAATTTTTATCAAAATCAACGAGAACTATTTTATCTTTCAATCCACTTATGGCTATATTACAAGACCTTTTTGCCTCATTGTTTTTAGCTCTTGCAATATCCGCCGCTGTTGCTCTGTGATGTGTTGAGGGTGGTTTATTTTCGTTTATACGTTCTGCTAATTCAGCATGCGTTGGTGCTTTGAAATTATTAGGCAGATTTTTCTTCTTCACTTCAAAGGTATCGGTTGCAAAAACCATTCGTTTAATGACACCCATTCGAGGTGTTTGCTCGCCAAAAGGGGCTTTTTTTAGTTCATATCTTGCACCCGTGTTATAAACAGAAAGCCATAACGTATCTGTCCGAGAAGCCACTTGGGCAGTAATTGTTTGACTGCATATTAAGATTGTCAAACTTACGATATATTGTTTCATCTTATTCTTATTTTTATTGTTGAAAAATTTTGTTTTCGAATGAGGCAATAACAAATGCCTCTTTAAAGCTGATATTGAATTCCGACGTTCAACATCAAAATATTGCTATAAGGTTTCACCTTTCCTCTACCTAAGAGTTCAAGTTTATTGCTTTGATATAAGGCTTCTATCTTGACTAAACCATAGTTAGAAAATGGTAAATTATAGCCTAATCCACCCATCAGTGAAATGTCATTATACTCTTTACCTAAGAGAATATTAGGTGCAGCAATAAATTTTATGCGCCTTTTCCATACGTACAGTTCATTCAGCAATGGAATGCTCCACCAATTCATACGGAAATCAAATCTAAGATTATTACAAACCTTTTTTTGGGTTATGGGGTCAATCGAACACTTTGTTCGGTCTGAAAGGTAATCCCAACTTTCATTATAAAGACCGACTCGAACTGTATAGTATTTATTAACCACATAGCCAATATTAGCACCAAAACGCGTATTGACTTTTTGATTCGTTTCTGAATAGAAATTAGGCTGCACCCGCATAATGCTGATGTCAAAACCGACTTCTATGGGCTTGTTTTGGGCTTGGGTTGTAGTTATAGCAACAAACATGAGGACTACAATTATGTATTTTTTCATTTTTTGATGTTCAGTAAATAAGCTCATATTTTCTCTGCAACATTATCTCCCACATTCATAGTAAAATGTACTTATAATTGAATCATTTCGATAAATACGAAAGAGAGAATCACCTTTCTCTTTTACAATATGACTTCCAATTGTTATTTTTTCATTGTTATTGAATAAAATTGACCCTATATCTACCCATTTAATATACTTATTTTGCTTATCTAAACCCTCTACCTCCATTACACGTTGGAGTTTTGATACTTTTTTAATTTCAATATCAAGCATTAAATTAGCGTATTTTTGCTGAGCTATTTTACAAGTATCGCGAGGATAAAAAATATATGCAATAAAAGACAATAAAATAATATAATAAATAATTCTGCTTTTTTCCATTGCATATATTTTAATTTGTTTTCCAAATTTTACCTCTTGTATATGTTCTTTCCGTTTTTATTCCACCGCTTGGAGTCGATAATCCTAAGTTGATTCCTCTATATCCATCCGTTGGTTTTAATGTACCACGATCAGAACTTTGGAAATATCCTCCTGTTATAACTCCTGCCGTTCCACTAACGCTTGCTCCATAATTAAGTAGATTCTCCAAGCCTTTATCCTGTTTAATGTTTGTTCTATCTGCAAAAAAGACACTTGCAGACAAAGAACCGCTTAGGGGGGATTTTAAATTAAATGGTCCAGTACCAGCACCAGTTGTCATAAATATACCAGCTTGACCTGGTCCTAATCCAACTCCAAAAGATACACTATAAGATGAAGTTAAAAAATCTACTGAACCTGAAACTTGAAAGCCTACTGCTTCTGGATTATAGGGTAAATAATCAGGGTTATCTTCACGAAGGTGTCTTGGGTTTCGAGATTCTGTAACAGTAGCCATTTCGCCAATTTGCCCCCAACATTGAGCAGTAGCAG
Organism: Saprospiraceae bacterium; assembly: GCA_043772905.1. Classification (GTDB taxonomy): domain Bacteria; phylum Bacteroidota; class Bacteroidia; order Chitinophagales; family Saprospiraceae; genus JAAFJT01. The sequence continues at coordinate 34,115 of JAYVFS010000117.1, forward strand.
AACAAAAGGGCAAATAATAACCCGCATTCGTATTTTTATCAACAAGCAGTTTATTATTACCAATATATTCCACCCCCTTTTGCCATGCTTCAAATTTGCTTGTTACGCTAAAATCGTTATAAATCTTACCGTCTTTACCTTTAACCCAATCTTCTCCTTGTTGTCCATCAGGGTCAACAAACCGCACAGGATTATCAAACCCATAGTTATAAGGTGAGTGAAAACGCATTTTTTCAGCCATTGGGTCAATCGTGTTCCATCTTGCAATAGAAGGGTCATACATTCTCGCCCCAAAATCATTCCACCCCAAGCCCATAAACTCGTCAGAAAATTCCTTATCATTCCATTCTTTTCCGTTGAATTGATATTTGAGTTGCCCTTCTGCACCATTCCAAGGTCCTTCCATATTCATTCCGAAGGGATAGTAGTGGTTAATTTGCTCAATGTCTTGTGTGGTCACAGCACCATCATTGTTTCTATCAGAAAAAGTCACTCTTGTATTGCCAAGATGGTCTTTCAAGGCATATTTATACATCCAACCTTGCCAATTCCAATCACCGTCAGTGCTTGGGTCACGTTGTGCATACCCCTCAGTAAAATGAATAATATCAGGCGTAATGACCGCACCAATTGTCAAATACTCGACACCATCAATATAGTCTCTTTCTTTGGTGCTTTGTCCCGCTTCTTTGATTGTTTTACGCCATTTTTTACCCGTTGCATCGTAGATAAACTCAATCGAACGATTGTTCGTAAAAGTAATTTTCACAGGTAAATTCAGATAATTATACTCAATATTAGTGATGCCTTTGTGGTCATCAAAAATCAAATTACCATTGTCATCATACTGATAGTCCGATGCATTGGCTTTCGGTTCAAACCCATGTTTGACTAAAGGGTTAATAGCAGGAGAATTGATGTCAGCAATATTTTTGACTCGATTTTTACTATCTGATTTATACGTAAAATTGAGGTCATCAATCTGTCCAAAATTGCCACAAATACCCGTTCCCCAATCATAACTTTCCAATAAACCATTACGCGTTATTTTTTTTATATTGCCCCTACTGTCTTCATAGACCAATTTCTCTCTATACTTATTGTCAGTCGTAAATGTTTGACAATCCCATCCTTCTGCACCAATGTCTGTATAATTAGCTTCTAACAGTCTATCCAAACCGTCATAATCAAAAGAGTACGCTTGTAATGCTCGACCTGCTATTTGCCACGATGTTTGAGAAATATTACCGTTGTATTGTGCAGGTTTATTACCAGGATAGCCTATTTCGGGGTTATCATACCGTAATTCTTGAGCGAATAAATCTGGATTCATATCTCCAGCATGTAACCCAGGATTTGGATAAACCCGATTGCCAAAGCAGAACCATGGTGCACTACAAGACATAATGGGATAAGGACCAGCATTACTATTTTGAGGGAGATAGCCTTCGTTTATTTTTGTCAACCATCCACGATTGTTGTAAGTGTAGTCAATAGACTGCAAATATCTGTAAGACCAAGTACTCCAATCAATGCTACCACCCAAGTTTTTCTCAATCATTTGGTCTTTATAATCATATTTTTGATAAGAAACCATTCTTTGAGGCGTAATATTTGACCAAGTATTGTCCAATACGATAGAATGGTAAGTATATGTTGGACGTAAACCATTGTCGTAATTATTGTATTGTAGCGTAACCAAGTAATGATTGTCTGGTCCAACCCAACTGTGAAAATTTTGTGTAGGCTTATCTGCATTATTTTGAGGAAAAAACGTGCTGTTATATTTGTTCAAATGTGTGGTCTGTGTTGTACCATTTGCACGACTATAAGCGTCATATTCGTAGTTAACGATGGTAAAATCTGCATCTGTCGCTTTTTTATAACCTAAAACTCTCGCTTTCGTTTGTTGGATAAGACTTCTGTTCGGTATATAAGATGTTTCCGTTAAAACCTCACTTGTATTAATTGTAAAGTTCGTTAAAGCATAAGATTCAATTGAAGACCTCGATGTTCCTGTAACAGATGTTGAAACAAAACCCGTTTTAATGACCCGCCCTAACGCATCATATTTTGTTGCTAAAAGTTTATTTTGCAACCTTTGATTACCATCTTGGGTCAAGACGACTAAATCACGAGCATCGTAGTATATATCCTGCTTTGTAGCACCAGTTACACGTTTACATATCATCCTATTCTGCTTATCATATTCATACTGAAATGCCAAACTTGCATCAGAAACAGCACCTGTGGTAGGATTAACAACGTCAGGAGGGATGACAACTATTGTATTGCCAATATCGTCATAAAGTGTATAGGTATCCACTTTTTTGTATGTTCCATACTCATCTTTAACATATTTCCTTGCCATTATAGCTCGTCCTATTTTATCTTTGAATATTTCTGTCCTACCTTTATAAACATCAGTAGCTGTACGATTCTCATCCCATGAAATTGTTTTGGATAATTGATTTACTGAATATTCTGTGGACGGTGCAATAGTATAGCCATTTGCTGATGTACCAATAGAAAAACGCCAAATTTTATCATCGGTTGTGTTTGCATCATATTCCATTGACGTAAATGTGCCATCTTCTGTATATTGCTTAATGGCACGGTTAAGGGGTGAATGTTCATACTCAACATTCGTATAAGGCGTTGTACTTCTCGGTGAATTCAGATTAACACTTTCAAAATTACTATTTGAACTTTCAAAAGCCTGATAGCTTCTTTCTTGCCGACCAATGGCATCATAAGTTATCTGATTTTTTGGTGAGCATAATTAGGCGTGTAAGACTCTTTAATACCTTGTATTGGTCGCCCTAAGCCATCAAAACATTGCTTGACTGTTTGTGTCGGAGAATAATCGCTAAATGTTGTTGATGTGCGGACATAATTATCATTTGGTGCAGTTGTGCCACCAAAATTGTAAGAATACGTTGCCGTCACTTTAGGGTTTGATAATACTGAGGGGTCTGAATTATCAAATTTATTTTGTACAGTTTGTAAACGCAGTAAAGGGTCATATTGAAAATAAGACGTTTGTCCATTTTCATTCATAATTGTCTTAACGGCTCTAATATTCGGATGATAGGTTACTTTAGTCTCTAAGCCACCAAAAGCTTTTTGTTCTATTTGCCCAGTTCCTAACTTCCATGTCAGTATTTCTGAGGTGGTATAATTAGATTTTTTCCATTGTTTTACTCGCCCATCAGCGTTATAAATTTCTACTTCAGCTTTTTCATTTAACGAATTGTCTTTTAAAATTTCTACCCACATTTTTTGCAAAGGCATGGTCTTTGTTCCGACTGTAAAGTTCTCAAATATATTGCGAACGCCCGCTTGAAATACATTCTCTACAAATAGTTTAGTTTCAATAGGCGTAATGATATTGTAATCATTGAGCTTGATAATCGCTGGGTCTGTTGTTGTCGTCAAATCTTTTGAATAACTCACTTCCGTTTTATAAACCTTACTATCACTATTGGACACAATCGTTCTTATGGGATTTTTGTGATTATTACCATACTCATAAGTCGTCAAACTCTCAATAGAATTAGACCCATAATTTTCTTTTACTGTTACCGTTGCCAAACGTTTGTCAGCCACTAAAGTATAATACTTGGCTAATGCTTGAACATCAACAGCATTCAATGGATTCCAATCTGTGCCAGGACTTGAGTTCACCGTTTGAACTTTAATCGAAGGTATTTTTTCAAATTTCACTAAATTGTAGGTATTTGTTGTAATCTGCAAAGGCGTGGTATTACTTTCCTCATATACTTCTTTTTTAAGCAACAAACCTCTGTTCCAATCGTAGTTAGGAACAGGTGCGAAAGGACCCAAATCGTAATAAGGAGGATTCAAATTACGCCATACTGAGGGGTACTTAAAGAGAACTGTACCATTTTCAGAATGTTCTTTAACACCCAACATTGCAGGTGTATTGTAATAATAGACCGTTTTACCATTCCCTGTTTGCGTTTCAGTTACTTGTTCATAACCCACATAAGCATTGCCATTGCTTGTGTTAAAATAACTGCTTGAAGATATAGTAGTTGAATGAATAATTTTTTCTAAATCACTATTTAGATTAACACCAGGTGTTTGAATAAATCTACTTTGCCCGAAATTAGGCAATTGAACGAGTTTTCCAGTTGTTCTTTCTGAACCACTAACTGTTTTTGTATATTTATAATTTTTGATAATACCTACAGAGTTAGAAATAGATTTTATTCTTAAACCACCTGCCGAGTATTCTGTCACTGGATAACTGGTAATAAAATTATCCATTGTAAATTGATGTCCTTCGTATTCAAAAGTGGAATTTCCGCCTGTTGGGTAGGTAACTTTTGTCAAAATACCTGCTTTTGAATAAGCCGCATCTGGGTTTCTATCATTTGCTAAATTATTACCTGTTTGTGGATTCAGTACAAAATAATCAATATTAAGAGAACCTCCATTGGGGCGTTCGAATATTGAATATATTGTTTGAAAATTTTCAACATTTGAAGTACCTTGAACATAGTTGCGGTAAGCATAAAGTTTTGGTAAAAGGCATTGTGCTTTAGTCGGACCATTATAAAATCCCCAAAAATCTTGGTGCGGTGAATGACGTGGTGGTAAAGGCGTTTCATCATATTCAAATGAATGAGCAGGTTTTGAAATATCGCCATTATATTTGCCAGTTTCAGTTACAGACAATAATTTCAACCTTTCAGCATGTTTGTTCACATAGTCAGGCGTTGTACTGCATCCACTATCTAATATTTTTGTAAAAGTGCCATAACCAAAAGCAAATTCTTTGAGCGTAACACTTTGGTTTTCTCCTTTTTGTATTATTTTACCGAGTGCTTTAGTTTTGCTGAATGTCGTACCCATTTTATCAGTTAACCACGTTGGATAGTAGTAATCGGGGCGGTCTGTACTGAGGGGGTCAAATTCAAGGCTTTGCGTTAAAACATTTGTTCCTTCCGCAATAGTGTAACCTTTTATTTTTTTGAGCCTTTTACCAAATACAGTAACAACTGAACTTGATTTTGAATAAGGTTGTAATGTCGAATTGTCCCCAGATTTCGATTGACTAATACTACTGTGGTCAATCGAAACCTCTTTGTCATATTCTAAATCAAATGCTACTTGCCCCATCGGGTTATACACTTTTGACAGATACCAAGAGGTATAAGCCATCCTTCTTTTAAGTCTTAGTGTTTGGTAAGGTCTTCTGAGTTGTGGGTCACAATCTTTATAAAAGCCAAATTGCGAACTTCCCCAATTTTGTCCTTCACTATCGCTGTGTGTTATTTCTTTTTCATTAAAAACATACAATGCACCGTCAGGAGTCGTTACTTTGAATTCGGTAATACCGCCTTCGAAAGCCGAAGTCATCCCAATTGCAGAATACTCTGACATAATATCCTGTGTTTCCGACAGTGTATAAGTTATTTTTATATCGTCATTTGACAAAACTTTTGCCACCCCGTTTTTGTCAAACATAAATTGACCTGCGTAACCGTTGAAGTTGAAATTGAAAATATCGGCTTCGGTATCAAATGCTTCGAGTTGCGGTTTTAATAGCACGTAGTATTGATATGATAGTCCATCTATAGTTTTAGAAACTGTTCCTATATTAAATTTAGTATTATCATCAAAAAAACCTGCAGCTCTGACATGTGTTGTATCCCACAATCTTCCAAACATAATATCTCTTTCTTCTGAAGTATAGTTATTTACCTCCTTGGTATAAAATTGTTCAATGGTATTACCTCTATATAAATAACCTGTATTGTCAATATCATACTTTAATTCTAAAAAATCAGTACAGTCATCACAAATTATTGGGAGATTTGCATTCAAATTAGGCGAGGGGCAAACCACACAGTTATAGCAAGGATACATACAATGAAGTATCGCTGGTTTAAATTTCTTAACGTCGTCAGGTTGATCCCTAATTTCTCGAGTAATAACACCACCCGCATTTAAACTAAATCCTAAACCCACCCAAGAAGCAATCTGATTTACTTTAACCCCCGAAGCATTATAACTTAACGAAATGGGCAAAGACATATCATTACCATTGATTTGGGTAATCGGCACATTGACTTGCGGTATCCCATTGAAAAGACTAACAGGAACTTCTCCATACTTTCCAAGTTCTGATGCCGTAGGCGATGCTGGAAGTTTATTTGTTAAGACGCTCATATCAACCTTTGGTGTAGCTTGAGCAAAAAGTCCAACATTCGTTGAATAAAACAAAAGAATTAAGAGAGAAAACGCCTGTCTAAGCGTGAAGCGTGAAGCGTGAAGCGTGAAGCGTGAAGCGTGAAGCTAACATAAAAAAATCAGTTTTAAGTTTAGTAATATAAAATTTTGTTGGGCGAAGGTATGTTCGATATTCTTGTATCGCCAAACAAAAAATAAATTTTAACTAAAATTAAATGGGAAAATACTTTTTGGATTTTGGTAAGAGTTTGATAATCAGATGCTTACAGCATTCTTAAATTTATGTTTTTTACGCTTGTTTTTATCAAAACTAAGACTGGTTTCATTCAAACCAGTCTTGGTTTCATTCAAACCAATCTTCATTTCATTCAAACCAATCTTCATTTCGTTCAAACCAGTCTTCGTTTCGTTCAAACCAAGATTGATTTTGGGCATGTTCAGAAAAGAGGAGATGTTTTTTCAAATAACAAAAGAATATACTGATGGGTAGGTGTTAGAAAAAATAAACATAAAACTGAATAATATTTATAAATTTTAAATTTGGCATAATTGTTGATAATAGTTTTATATGTGTATATCTTATTTTTATCATTTTTTAAACGCTATTTAAAATGAGACTAAAAGTTTCGCGCGGTTTCAAATCGTACACGGATGATAAAATAGTATCATTCGCCAACACCGTCTATGAACGGATGTCTTCTGATAGTCAATACATAACATTAAAACCGTTTGTTGATGACATCAAAGTTAAAAAGGATGCTTTGGTTACAGGTATTGCCTTTGCTGTTCGGAAAGACCAAGACCGAAGAGATGAGAAAAATGCTTTTAAAGTAGCACTCATCAATTTTTTAGATAAAATTGCACACAAACTTGAGGATTTAGTAGAAGAGAGAGGGAACAATTCTCGTGTCATAACGGATGCGGGTTTTGAAGTCCGCAACACAACTAAAAAAGAAAAAGAACCCGTCACAGAATTGGATATGCCTGTTTTGATT
>JAYVFS010000118.1:0-13345 GCA_043772905.1 Saprospiraceae bacterium
ATAAACACAAAATAAAGATAGACATAACAGTCGGGTGATTTCTTATGAGAGCGGGTTGCAGAGCAACTTGCTCTTTTTTGTTTTTAGGGATTACGTTTATAAGTATCGGATATTTTGAAAATATCCGATACTTATAAACAAATCATCCAAATCGACATCAAACTTAATGATAACTTAATATATGCTTAACACACAAATAAGATAATGAAGACACCTTTGCGTCGCCCAATTTTCATTGGTGCATTTTACATACATTTTTGAATAATTTGGCGACCTTCCTATACAGAGCATAGGAAGGTTTTTTTTATGTTAGAAAACTTAACATTAACTTAATATTGGAAACCATCATAGACCCAATATTCTGTTGGACTTTTGCACCATTCAAAAATGTAATTGTAATTTCTAAATTCAAAAATCTATGTCAATGTATAGTTCAGCAGGTACAAATTGTACCTCTGCTACTTCTGTGTTTTTAAAGAAATTTAAAAACACCCCCCTCAGTATATTCTTAAAAAAGACGTTTTTTTTACTTGTTTTTTGCTTGTTTATGAGTGGTTATCAGATACTTTCAGCACAATCTGTAGCAAAAGACACCAGCAGTAAAGTCGTTGCACCTACTATTCTCAATTCAGCGACAGCTAAAAAATGGTATGACAAAATCAACTTGCGCGGTTATGTGCAAGTACGCTACAACCGTCTTTTAGAAACCAATCCTCAACTGAAATGTGAACAATGCGATAAGTCTTGGGGTGAAAACGGCGGTTTTTTCTTGCGCCGTCTTCGTCTTATTTTTTCTGGAAACCTAGGCGATTATGTTTCATTTTACATTCAACCCGATTTTGCATCAGCCCCTTCTTCATCAACGCTCAATTTTGTACAAATTCGTGATGCCTATTTTGATGTTTCTTTCGACAAAAAGAAAGAATATCGCATTCGTTTCGGACAAAGCAAAGTGCCTTTTGGCTTTGAAAACCTCCAATCGAGCCAAAATCGCTTGGCATTAGACCGTAATGACGGATTGAACAGTGCACTTTCAAATGAACGAGACATCGGTGTTTCTTTCATGTATGCGCCCGATAAAATCCGTAAACGGTTTGCTCATCTGGTCAGTTCTGGTTTAAAAGGCAGTGGCGACTATGGCGTTTTTGCAGTTGGTGTATTCAATGGTCAAACAGCTAATCGGCCAGAAGTGAATAATTCTCCGCATACTTTTGCCCGATTAACTTACCCTTTCGAGTTGAAAAACAAGCAAATTATTGAAGCAAGTATTCAGGCTTATCAAGGGCAGGTTGGCATTACCAAAAGTTCAAATGCGGTATTGGGATCGACTCAATTTTTTGAACGTCGTGTGGCGGGTTCTATCATCTATTATCCACAACCTTTTGGTTTGCAAGCAGAATATAATGTCGGTGAAGGTCCTGAATACGACCCTTTGACGAATACAGTTATGTCAAAGAAATTAAAGGGCGGTTATGTGCAATCTATGTATATGATGAAATTGAATAACGGCAAACAGACGCTGATTCCTTTCGTCAAATACCAATATTATCATGGTGGCAAAAAACACGAAACCGATTCCCGCCGCTACATTGTTAAAGATTTAGAAATTGGTGCGGAATGGCAACCTTTAGAAAATTTTGAATTTGTAGCGACTTATACGATTTCAGACCGTACATTTGAGGATGCTTTGCTAAAAAGTAATCATCAAAAAGGAAATTTATTGCGCTTACAAGCGCAGTTGAATTTTTAGCAAAATATTGAGCGCAGAGACTTAACATTAACTTAATGTCAAAAGAAATGATAAAAATAGGAATGTTAAGACATTTGCGCCATCAGATTAATGTATGTAAATAATATTCAAATAACAATTTAACCAACTTTTGCCCATGTTTGGCGTTGAAATTACTGCACTTTCGACAGGTTTATTCATAGCATTTATTGCTTGCCTTGTCATGATTTTCTTCTTTGAATTCGTCAACGGTTTCCACGATACGGCTAATGCCGTTGCCACCGTTATCTACACCAAAAGCCTTAAACCCATGACTGCAGTTGTTTGGTCGGGTGCATGGAACTTTGCAGGTGTACTTTTTTCCTCGTATCTCGGCTTTGAGGTCGCTATGAAAATAGCCAATTTGTTACCCGTAGAAGCGGTAATGACCCAAGCGCCTGGGCAGTCCGCAGCGATGGTTTTAGCCGTCGTGTTAGGCGCAATCATTTGGAATTTAGGAACATGGTATTTCGGCATACCATGTTCAAGCTCACATACACTCATTGGCTCCCTGATAGGTGTGGGTATGGTTTTTTCAACTTTACCTGAAAATACATCTCAAATTGGTGTCAATTGGTCAGAAGCTTTAAAAATTGGCAATGCCTTGCTTTTTTCACCCCTTTTTGGCTTCTCCATGGCAATTGTTTTGATGTTCATTTTGCGCTCCAGTATTCGAAGTGATACAGGGAAAGGCATTTTTAAAGAACCACCTGCCGATTCAAAACCACCAATATGGATTCGTGCCATTCTTATCACAACTTGTACATTGGTCAGCTTTTTTCATGGTCAAAATGATGGACAAAAAGGTATTGGTCTTTTGATGGTCGCTTTGATGACTTTCATGCCACTTCAATATTCATTGTCACCAAATTTTGATGCCGCCAAAGTTCAAAATTCATTGACTATTATACAAGGAGCCATACCTACAGACCAAATTAAAAATCAATTTGCGCCTAAGGAACTGGCAATAACTATCGAAACCATAGAGTTGTTGAAAACAGATATTGGCACAGCCAATGATGTTAAAAGCCGTTTGAGTATCCGTAAACGTATCAATTTGTTGACAAAAAACGTGAAAACTATCCTTGATGAACCAAATATCATCACAGATAAAAACAAACGCGCCGTCATCAAAAGCGAAGTCCAGACCTTAAAAGAATATACGCACTACGCTCCTTTTTGGGCAATTTTGCTGATTTCAGTCGCTTTGGGTCTCGGTACTATGATTGGTTGGAAACGTATAGTTGTCACTATCGGTGAAAAAATTGGTAAACGCCACATGACTTATGCAGAAGGTGCAACTGCTGAAATCATTGCTGCATCAACCATCGGTTTATCTTCATATTATGGCTTACCTGTTTCAACTACCCACGTTTTATCCTCGGGTGTAGCAGGTGCTATGGTCGCTTCAAAAGGTGTCAAAAACTTGCAAAAAGGAACGATAACCAATATCGCCTTAGCATGGGTCTTGACGCTTCCTGCAACAATCATTTTGTCGGGTGGTTTGTACCTTTTGTTCCGTCTTTTTGCGTAACAAGCCCCCCCTCAGTATAAAAGCCCAAAACCCTTGCGAACACACGTTTGCAAGGGTTTTCGACTTTTATTGAGTTAATTTCCGTTTCACAAGCAGCCTCTTTCATCGTCAATAAACCGTCCTTCTTCATTCAGAAGACCACGTTTGTCCATGTTTTGAGGGGTATAAGAATTTTTTAACCGAACTTTGTGTTTATTAATCATGTATAAGAACGAAAGCATTATTTATAAAAAATTCTAAATCAACCTATTAATATGACTTCTTCAATGAAATGCGCAACCTTATTTTCTCTCCTCCTTGTCTTTTTGGCAAGTTGTACTAAATCTGGAAAACTTGACGACACGGCTCATGCCATTCCAAAAGACGCAGTGAGCGTCACCGCAATCAATCTTCCAAGTTTGATGCAAAAAGCTGATTTTGAATCTGTTAAACAAATGGATTTTTATAAAGACATGGTGGACAGTGCTTCGGCTGAAAATGCCGCAATTGCTGAAATCATGCGCGACCCTAAAAAATCAGGCGTTGATTTAACAAAAAATATCTATATCGTTCAAGACTATAACTTCTTGACAGACAACCGAAACGATGCTTCGGCAGCTCTCTTACTCTCTTTGACGGATGCAACAGCGTTTGAAAAGTTGTTGACTTCAGGAAAAAAACATCCTAAAATTGACAGTAAAGACGGTATTAAATACGCAACATACGAAGCTGAAAATACGAACAACAGTGAAGATGGAACGAGTTACAACCGTCATGCACAAGTCATCGCTTGGAACGATAAAATGGCTGTTTTAGGCGGACATACTGAGGGGGGGGATTTTACTGCTTATTTCAAAAATAAAGCAGAGGAAAGTATTGCTAAAAACGATAATTTCACAAAGCTGTTTGGCGAAGCACACGATATATATAGCTACACCAATTTTGATAAAATGGCGGACAATCCGCAAATCAAAGCGAGTGCAGGTATGATGAATATTGACCCAAAGGCTTTGAAAGGCAACTATGCAACGGGTTACGCCGATTTTGATAAAGGACAAATCGTCAGCAAATCAGATTATCAAATCAACAAAGAACTGCGTCAACAATGGGGTTTGATGTTCAAAGACAACGTAAAAACCGATTTTTCTAAGTATTTGAAAGGCGACAACATCGGTTTTGCAGCAACTTTGGCTCTTGATATGAAGGGTTTGAAAGAAATCATCAATGCAAACCCATCTTTCAGAATGATGATTGAAGCGAGCAAAAGCGAAAAATTTTCAAGCGATGATATTTTTAAAGCCTTCGACGGCGACCTCGTTATCGCTGCGGGACCAACAGCTGGCAGTGATAAAAAATGGAACGGTATGATTGGTTTCAAACTAAGCGACAAGGCGACCATGGAAAAACTCGTCAATTTCCTTGTCAGTCAAGATGCTTTAGTAAGCGAAGGAAACGGCGTGTATCGCATGGGGGGTATGGCAGATATGATGAGCAAAAGTTATGTCGACCAAGGAAAAGTGGCTTTTGTGGACGATGTTATTTTTGCAGGCGATGCCGCAACAATTGCTAATTTGAAAAACGGCAGTGCCGTTTCAAGTGATGTAAAAGATGTATTGAACAAAAATATCTTTGGTTTATACGCCAATTTCTCAAAAATCTTCGCCAATACTGAGGGGATGACTGACCCCGAAATGACTGAGCTGAAAATGATGATGAACGGCTCACATGGCGAAGGCACGATGAAAATGAAAGACACCAACGAAAACAGCTTAAAATCATTGATGAAAGCCGCCAATCGTTGGTATTTGAAGGAAAAAGCAGAAAAAACAAAACAGAAATCAGAATCAAAAATGATGGAAAAACAAGAGATTTAAGAGCGTTGTTTTCCTAATAAAAAAGCCATTTTGAATGAACAAAATGGCTTTTTTTTATGTAGAAATTAATATGGACGTTTAACTATACAATATTGATATCAAGCGCTCGTTTAACAGAGGTCAATAACATTGATAACATCACCGAACAATTACATGAACATCATTTCCTAACTTAGATTTTTTCAAAAACGCTTCCTTTTCCTACATGATTTAACATCTACTTCCGATTTCAATTTTTATTATAATCACTTGACATGCAAAACGTGTCAACACCGTAGGTCATTCCACATTAACATTTAAGGCATCACCCGACGACCGATTTAACATTTTTTACTTTACCCAAGACCGATTCCGACTCAAAGCGAAAGGGACGACTATCCTCAATTTGGATATGTTTGTCCCTTATTTTTTTGTCAAAATTTAAATTTGGTTTTTTAGTTAAACTAAAAAACCAAATCACTAAAAATGCTCTTTTGTCACTAATTTGGGTATTTTATTTTCGAGTCAATTTTCATACAATCTCCAGTTAACTAAAAAGTTAAACTAAAAAGTCTATTAAATATTTTTTGTCATTCTGAACGAAGTGAAAGAATCTAAATAATTCATTATCAATTACTTATACAGATTCTTTCACTTCGTTCAGAATGACAAAAAAGGTGATACACAAAAAAAAAACGCCACAAACCAATCAAGGCTTGCGGCGTTTTTTTTGTAGTCAAACGTTTATTCCACTATCAACAGATACTTATTCTTCTTACCATTTTCAACCATTACAAAACGGTCTTTCAGCAATTGTTCATCGTTCACAACAAACTCATGCGTTGTAATTTTCAACTTATTGATCGATATAGCGTTGTTCTGAATCGCTTTACGAGCTTCCGTTTTCGATTTCAAAATTGTCGTTTTTTCAGCCAACAAATCTGTGATGTTGATGCCTTCGGCTAAGTCTGTTTTTGAAATCGTAAACGTATCAATTTCTTCTGCAATCATGGTCAATTCGGCTGCCGTCATACCCCTCAGTATTTCAGCATCAGATTTACCAAAAAGGATGTCGCTGACTTTCAAAACCGACTCATAATCCGCTTGTGAATGTACCCGAACGGTCAATTCTTCTCCTAAAATGCGCTTCAATTCACGTGGATTTTCGGCATATTCTGCTTCCAATACTTCAATTTCTGCCCTTGATTTCAAGGAAAAATAGCGCATAAACTTCGGCAAATCCCTATCATCGGCATTTATCCAAAATTGATAAAACTTATATGGTGAAGTCATTTTGGCATCGAGCCAAATATTGCCTTTTTCCGATTTGCCAAATTTTGAACCATCGGCTTTAGTCAACAAAGGCGTTGTAATCGCAAATGCTTTTTTGTCTAAATTGCGGCGAATGAACTCCGTTCCAGATGTGATATTGCCCCATTGGTCACTCCCACCCATCTGCACAATGCAGTTTCTATCCTGATAAAGGCGTTGAAAATCATAGCTTTGCAACAATTGGTAACTGAATTCTGTGAACGAAAGACCCGTTTCAAGCCGCCTTTTCACCGATTCTTTTGACAACATATAACTGACCGTTATCGTTTTGCCGACATCCCGTAGGAAATCGAGGGCGTTCATGTCTTTATAAAAATCGTAGTTATTGACAAAAACCGCTGCATTTTCGCCTTCAAAATCAAGGAATTTACGGGCTTGTTCCATCTGAAAAGCCAAATTATTGTCCAATTCATCGCCCGTTTTCAACTGACGTTCTGCATCTTTTCCCGAAGGGTCGCCAATTCTACCCGTTGCACCACCAAAAAGCATGATGGGACTATGACCTGATAATTGCCAAAATTTGAGCAACATTATTTGCACATAATTGCCAATTGTCATACTTGGTGCTGTTGGGTCGAAACCAATATAGCCCACAACGCCCTCTTTTTTCAAGGCTTCTTCTACCCCTGGCGTTACATCATGTAACATACCACGCCATGTCAATTCTTCTAAAAAATTCATTATCAATGTTTTATGATTCATTATTTCATAAAAAATCACCCCCTCAGTAAAAAGGTGTTTTTCGAGCCGCAAAAATAGGATTTTTAAATGAATTTAAACTTTTTCAACGAAATACCCAACCACCCCCTCAGTATCTAAGTCCTTTTTGATAAGTTTGCAGCTAAAATTAGAACGATTTGAATTTTCCATTTTTTATAGCTCAACGAGTAGCGGCAAGTGGTCAGAAATCTTTTGCACGCCTTATCATACGCATAGCGATTGTTGCGGTGGCTTTGAGCATCGCTGTCATGATTATTGCAACCTCGCTTATCAAAGGTTTTAAGTCTGAAATCAGTGCTAAAATGTTTGGTTTTTGGGGGCATATCCACATTACATCGGTGCAACAAACGACGACTTATGAGCCGATTCCGATTTTAGCTGACCAACCTTTTTTGTCAAAATTGCGCAATGTCAAGCATGTTCCCCTTGTAGAACCCGATTTTTGGGATAAAATGAAAGGCAATACGGTCACAAAAGGCGGTGTGCATCATGTGCAAGTCTATGCGACGAAAGCGGGTATCATCAAAACAAAAGACAATTTTGAAGGCATCGTTTTGAAAGGCATTGGGTCAGATTTCGATTGGTCTTTTGTAGAAAAAAGCCTTGTTGAAGGACGAAAAATCAATATTTGCAATACAGATTCCTGTCATGATATTTTGATTTCGCAATCCACAGCAAACCGTTTGGAGATTAAAACAGGTTCAAAATTCATCGTTCATTTTGTACAAAATAATGTTCAGGAACAGCGGCTTTTTGAGGTTTGTGGCATTTATAAAACAGGTTTGGAGGAATACGACAAAAAATTTGCGCTTGTGGATATTGCCCATATTCAGAATCTTTTGGGTTGGCCCAAAAATCAAGTTGCTGGTTTTGAGGTTTTTACGGACGACTTAAAAGACTTACAAAGCATCAACGAATACGTTTATAATGATTTGATTAGCAATGATTTAACGTCTCAAACAATTCGCCAAGAAGAACCTGCCATTTTTGATTGGCTCGACTTGCAAGATGTCAATGAGCAAGTCATTTTGATACTGATGCTTGTTGTTTCCATCATCAATATGGTCACAGCTTTGCTCATTTTGATTTTGGAAAGAACGAATATGATTGGCACGCTCAAATCGCTTGGCACGACAAACGGACGGATTCAACGCATTTTCCTCTACTACGGTGCTATCATCATCGTCATTGGTTTGACAATAGGCAATGTGATTGGTCTTGGTTTGTGTTGGTTGGAACAAAAATACAAATTCATACATTTGTCGGAAGTGGATTATTACCTCAGTTACGCGCCTATTCAGTTTGATTTTTGGACAATTTTGATTTTAAATATCGGTACGCTGATTATCACGACTGTGTTTTTGATATTGCCGACATTTATGGTTTTGTCTATTTCGCCCGTTAAGGCGATACGATTTAAATGATTTTTCTTTGGAAAAAGCCTGATTATAGTTTAATTTTGTAGAAAATAATAAAATCATGTCAGAAGCTATATTCGCTGCAAAGCCTAAAAAAACACCTGCTGAACCTCGTAAGGTTTCTATTGAAGCCTACTTTCGGGCAGAAGAAAAATCATTTGAAAAAAACGAATATCATAACGGAATCATCGTAAAAATGGCAGGTGGAACATACAATCACGGCAGTTTAGCCGTTAATGCAAGCACTATTTTAAATGTTTTTGTTGAGTCAAACGACCTTAGTTTCTTTGTCAATGGTAGTGACCTTAAAATTAGAATCGAAGAATCTAATAGGTTCGTCTATCCCGATGCGCTTGTTATTTGCGATAAACCGATTTTCTATAACGATAGAAAAGATACCATTATCAACCCCATACTTATTGTTGAAGTCCTATCAAATTCAACAAAAAACTATGATAAAACAACCAAATTCGAGATGTATCGCACTTTGGAGAGTTTTAAAGAGTACGTTTTGATACATCAAGACCGCAAACATGTTTCTGTTTATTCTAAACAACCTGATGCGACTTGGATTTTAAGAGATTATGATGGCGATGATGCAACCGCTATATTGTATCATATTGAGCAATGTCCTTTGCCTTTGAAAAGACTGTATCGTGGTCTAACATTATAAAATACACCCTACCCTCTCCTATGAAAATACGCTGGTTATTTCACCGTATTCTTTTTGTTTTCCAACAAACACCCAAACGTGTTTGGCGACTTTTGACGTTTAATAATCATCGTTTTTACAAAATATACCCCCCCTCAGTAAAAAGGCAAATTTTTGGACTTTTACTGGCTGACTTGCTTTTAGTTTTTGATTTTTTTGAAATATTAGGCAACCTATTCTCACCTAATTCACGCCTTTTGACTGCTATTGAAATAGAAAGAGGACGGGGGATGTTTGGCAATACCATTGATTTTAAATTAGTTATGCACGACAAGCGTTCTATCCCCGTTCGTCGAGGCATGGCTCATGCTTATGTGACGTTTAATACCATAAACTCGTGGCGACCTGTTCGAGCAGATATTTTTGTCCATGAATTGACACATGTTTGGCAATATCAGCAATTTGGCGCAGGTTATATAGCGGCAGCCTTAGCTGCACAAGGGACACCTGCGGGTTATAACTACACTTATACTGAGGGGTGGCATCACGGCTCTTTTTTTGATTTGAATGCAGAACAACAAGCTGATTTTATTCAAGACCTTTACTTAATACGAAAAGGTTTTTATCCGCAATGGTTTTCGCAAATTCATGTTATAGGAAGCGGTGTGGATAAACGGTTTTTGGAAGAAATGTTAGGATAGTAAGAAGCATCTAACATCCTTTGTCATACTGAACGCAGTGAAAGAATCTGTATAAAACTTTCATTTTTAATCGTTTATACAGATTCTTTCACTGCGTTCAGAATGACAAAAAATATGCGTTATTATTTTAGCATCACAAAACTAATTTTGAAACGTTTAAAATTCGCTTAATTTCGCCCAATTTTTTAAAGATTTGAAATGATAAAAATTCTCGATAAATATTTAGTCAAGTCGTTCATACCGCCTTTTTTTGTTTCATTCGGCATCGCTTTGTTCGTGCTGATGATGCACTTTTTATGGCTGTATATTGATGAGATGATGGGCAAAGGTTTGGGTATTTTAGAGTTAATGGAGCTCCTTTTCTACCTAACAATCGTCCTCGTGCCACAAGCCTTGCCCATTGGCGTTTTGATTTCGACCGTGATGGTGATGGGTAATTTGGCAGAACGGTACGAATTGTCCAGTTTTAAATCGGCTGGGGTTTCCTTGGTTCGGGTCATGCGCCCTTTGATGGTGGCAGTTGGATTGATTACCGTTTTTTCATTTTTCACATCCGAAGTCCTGATTCCTTGGGCAAATTTGAAATTTTATTCTCGTTTTTATGATATTCGGAAATCCAAACCAACGGTTTCTTTTCAAGCAGGTGTTTTCAACGACGAATTTCAAGAATACACATTGCGTATTGGTAAAAAAGGAACGGATGGTACGAGCATCGAAAACGTCCTGATTTATGGCAATAAAAACTATAATGCAAACCTCGTCAATCTAACGTCTGCAAAAACAGGCGAAATGATGACGACACATGACAAGCAATTTATCGTCATGAACCTCTACGACGGTATACAATATCAAGAGACAACAGGGCAAAACAGCAGCAATGCGAATCAATACCCTTTTGTCCGCGTCAAGTTTAAATCATGGCAGAAATATTTTGATTTATCGGAATTTGATAGGCGTAAAACCGATGAAGGTTTGTTTAAAAACAACCAAAAAATGCTGTCCAGTCGGGAATTATTCATTGCGATGGACTCCATTCAGAAAGTCGGTTATACTTATGGAACAGATTTGTTTAGGGGTTTACAGACCAATTTTACGCCTTGGCGAAATATAATATTGTCCGTTACTAAAACGGATACAGCTATTGTACAAAATATCAATGCGGTTCAACAGCAAACGCCCCCCTCAGTATTAAATGAAAAAACAGAGGTTAAAGTCCCAGAAATAAAGACTGAAGGACAAGCGACTTTGGACTCATTTAACAAAGCGGCTGTGGCGGGCACACCTTATAGTAAAAAAGCCTTGGCAATACCGAAAAAAGATACATTTAATAATAAATTTTTAAAGCCTAATTTTTATGCCGTTTTGACCGATACAGGCTTGCCGAAATATGAACGAGAGAGCTTTTTGAATCGGGCAGTAAATCAAGTCGAAAATGTTAAGAATCAGATAGAAAATACCATGCGCCAAACAAAATTGGTTGATGAATCGCGCGGCAAATACGTCTATGAGTTCAATTTGAAGTTTACTTATGCGCTTGTGTGCTTTATTTTTCTATTCATCGGTGCGCCAATGGGTGCAATTGTTCAAAAAGGAGGGTTTGGCTATCCTATTTTGGTCGCCATCGTCTTTTTTATGGTCTTTATGATTTCAATGATTTATGGTAAAAATTTGAAAGATGCGGGTTCGATTTCACCTTTTACAGCTGCTTGGGTGCCTATTGTTATTCTGATTCCAATAGCTATTTTGTTGACTTTTAGGGCTGTGAATGACTACAAACTATCGCCTGCTGTGTTCGATAAATATGGTAAAAAAATTATTGAATGGTTGAATATTAAAAAACGATTTGCTAAATTGAGAGCCTGAAATAAGAAGTTATCTCAAAAAGTTTTACGCGTTTTTTGTCCCGAATATTATTCTTTTTGAAGGCATTTATGTTCGGGGTACTTCAAAAGTTCCCCGAACATAAAGTCAATATCCACGACGACTATGTTAAAAATTATAGAAAAGAACAGCCTGTTTTTTGCTTTGTACATCATCAGTTTTTTCGTTGTGTTTTTTAGCGAACTGAATAAACCGATATTGGAAACAACGCTGTATTTTAGTGCACAACGAACCGCATTAGGCGATTCTTTTTTTTCTTATTGGACGCTTTTAGGTGAGGCTTATCCCTACTTCTTTGTAGCTCTTTTTTTCTATTTTCATCAAAAAGACAAGCAAAAAACGCTTAAAACAGCTCTGACAGGACTTATTATCCTCGTTGTTACGTTTCTTTTAAAAGAAACATTTGAGTCACCACGTCCTGCCGCTGTTTTAGAAAATTTAGGTTTAGACCGTACTTTCAACTATGTGGCCGGCATCGAAATGCACACCGGCGCCACGAGTTTTCCATCCGGTCATACAACAAGTGCATTTGCGTTGTGGGGTTTAGTGGCTTTTCAATTTTCACGCTTTAGTAGTGTTCAATTAGGACTGTTTTTGACTGCTTTTTTAGTCGGTTTATCAAGGGTTTATTTAGCACAACATTTCGTACAAGATACCTTATTTGGTTCAGCCATAGGTATCAGCGTTGCCCTTGGGGTTGAATACTATTTTAGCAAAAAGTCAACTTATAACCATCAAGCACCCCCTCAGTAAAAAACCGATTTTTTAATGACTTACATCAAAATTTTGCTTAAAATCGCTTCCTTTTGTAGTATTTACAGTCTTGTTTTGTATGAAATATCTATTTGATCGAGTATCTTCACGAATCAATTTTGATTTTCACAACTTCCACTTTTTAGAATAATAATGACGACTGCAATTATTGGAACAGGCACAACATTACCCGAATTAGTAATAAAAAATGCCCACTTTTTGAATCATGCTTTTTACGACGCGAAAGGTGTTAAAAATGAGAAAAACACGTCCGATATTATCGAAAAACTTGAAGCCATTACAGGCATTACTGAACGCCGTTATATTCCTTTCGATCAAGATTCTATCCCTTTAATGACAGAAACGGCTTTAAAAACGCTTAAAAATGCGGGTTTAAAAGCTTCTGATTTATCAGGTATTATTGTAGCGCACAATGCGGGCAATATGATTGTGGGCTCCAAAACATTTCATCCTGTTCCCAATTTGGCAGCGTGTTTAAAAAATGCCATTGATTGTACCAATCACGAATGTTTTGCTTACGATATTTTATTTGGTTGCCCAGGCTGGGTTCAAGCCATGATTCAAGCGCACCAATCCATAACTTGTGGCGAGGCAGAAACTGTGTTGGTCGTTGGTTTAGAAGTCGCTTCTCGCCTACTCGACCCTCATGATTTGGATTCAATGATATTGGCAGATGGTTGTGGTGCTTGCATTGTGACAAAGAGCGATAATGTGGCGGGTGGCGTTTTGTCTT
>JAYVFS010000119.1:0-13295 GCA_043772905.1 Saprospiraceae bacterium
GGCAAGGCTTGGCGCAAAGCGATTTATCGAAAAATTGGCATTGTAAATATCAGAGACCAAGCGATGGGTGCAACCGAGATGTTCAAACGGTGGTCTTTCATTGATACGTCTCGCGTGGCAGTTCATGGATGGAGTGGCGGCGGTTCGGCGACTTTGAATTTGCTTTTTCAATATCCTAATATTTACAAAACAGGTATATCAGTGGCAGCAGTTGCGAATCAATTGACTTATGACAATATTTATCAAGAGCGATACATGGGTATTCCGCAAGAGAATAAAGAGGATTTTGTCAATGGCTCGCCTATTACTTATGCTAAAAACCTACGTGGCAATTTGTTGTACATTCATGGCACAGGCGACGACAATGTACATTATCAAAACGCAGAAATGCTTCAAAATGAATTGATTAAGTACAATAAGCAATTTCAGTTTATGTCTTACCCCAATCGCTCACATGGTATTTCTGAAGGCGAAGGAACGGGTTTGCATTTAGCGACATTGTTTACCAATTATTTGCGGCAGTATTGTCCACCTGGCGGGAAATGACCCCCTCAGTAAATGAACACATTTTATTAATATTAAACACATAGACACATAGGACACATAGTTTTTCTTCTTTTGTTTAAAAAACTATGTGCCCTATGTGCCTATGTGTTTAACATTTTTTTTAACTTTATTTATCATCAATCTGAATTTAATGAAAAAACTAAGATTACCTTTTTTAACACTATTTCTCTTTGCCATTGCTTTGCAAATCGGCACATCACAAGCCAAGTTGGTTGAGAAAGTAACCCGTAAAGGCGATGAAATACTCATTCCTTACGAAAAGTATGTGTTGCCAAACGGCTTAACACTCGTTATTCACGAAGACCATTCCGATCCTTTGGTGCATGTGGATGTTACATATCACGTCGGTTCGGCACGTGAAGAAATCAGCAAATCGGGTTTTGCGCACTTTTTTGAACACATGATGTTTCAAGGTTCTGACAATGTCGCAGACGAAGAACATTTCAAATTGGTGACAGCCGCAGGTGGTACACTCAACGGCTCAACAAACCGCGACCGCACCAATTATTACGAAACATTGCCGAGCAATCAACTCGAAACAGGTTTGTGGTTGGAAGCGGACCGCATGGG
The DNA here is from genome assembly GCA_043772905.1 of Saprospiraceae bacterium. GTDB lineage: Bacteria > Bacteroidota > Bacteroidia > Chitinophagales > Saprospiraceae > JAAFJT01. The sequence goes on from JAYVFS010000119.1 coordinate 1,138, forward strand.
TTTTTTGTTGGATGCCGTGACGCAAAAGAAGTTTGAAGTGCAACGGGCGACCGTTAAAAATGAGCGGGGACAGAGAGTTGACAACAGTCCATATGGTTTGGCTCAGGAAGTAATTGCTAAAAACATGTATCCTTATGGGCATCCATACTCTTGGTTGACAATCGGTTATGTCGAAGACCTTGACCGTGTGAATGTCAATGATTTAAAGAACTTTTTCCTCCGTTGGTATGGACCAAACAATGCAACGCTTACTGTGGGGGGCGATGTGGACGTTCAAAACGTCATTAAATTGACTGAAAAATACTTTGGTAGTATTCCTCGTGGCGAAGCAGTCACGAATATGTCGAGCATGGTGGCTTCGTTGGACAAAGACCGTTATTGCTCTTATGAAGACCAATACATCAAAGTGCCTTTGTTGGCGATGGCTTTTCCTGCACCAGCCGCTTATTCAAAAGACGAAGCGGCTCTGGATTGTTTGGCTGAAATAATAGGACAAGGCAAAAACTCTTTGTTGTATAAAAATATGGTGAAAACGCAGTCGGCTTCCCAAGCATCTTGTAATAATAGGGCTTCGGAATTGTCGGGTGAGTTTACGTTTCAGGTGTTACCATTGCCTGGGAAATCGTTGGCAGATATGGAAAAAATGACACGCCAAACCATCGCAGAATTTGAAAGCCGTGGCGTTACGGACGACGATATTACGCGTTATGTGGCGGGTTATGAATCGGGTACGATTAATCGTTTGTCAAGTGTTGCGGGTAAGGTCTCTACTTTGGCAGCGTTCCAAACCTACCAAGACAACCCTAATTTTATGACAGAGGAATGGAAACGGGTTCATGCCGTTACCAAAGCAGATGTTATGCGGGTTTATAATCAATACTTGAAAGGTAAAAACTGCGTGGTTTTAAGTGTTTATCCAAAAGGGAAAGCGGATGCAGTGGCTGCGGCAGACAATTACACCGTTTCTACTGAGGGGTACAAAGCACCCGATTATGGTTATGCGGGTATGAAGTATGTCAAAGCAAAAGACGACTTTGACAGAAGCAAAAAACCGGTTGGGGGCGCAAGTCCTGTCATCAAAGTACCTGAAACGTGGACAGCGAAGTTCAAAAATGGCATCCAAGTGATGGGTACTAAAAACGATGAAATCCCCAAAGTCACTTTGCTCATCAGCATTGAAGGTGGCAATCGTTTGTTGGCAAATGACTTAGGTAAAGCGGGTTTGGCGGACATCACTGCTAAAATGTTGAACGAAGCAACGGAAACGTATTCTTCGGAAGAAATGTCAAGCGAAATGGATAAATTAGGTGCAAATATCTCGTTTTCGGCAGGGTCTGAAAGCATGAATATTTATTTGGATGTACCTAAAAAGAACATGGACAAGGCATTGACGCTTTTAGCAGAGAAACTTTTACGTCCTAAATTCGATGCCAAAGACTTTGAACGTATCGTGAAACAAAGTTCAGAACAGATAAAAATTCAACAAGCACAACCTGCTTTTATTGCCAATAATGTGTACGAAAAAACACTGTATGGCAATGAAAATATCAAATCAACACCGACTTCGGGTTATAGCGAAACCCTTAGTAAATTGACGCTTGACGATGTTAAAAGTTTTTATACGAAATCTATTACACCCAATTTGGCTAAATTAGTCGTCGTTGGTGATGTAGATGAGAAGGAAATTATGCCCAAATTACAATTCTTAGACCAATGGCAAAAACGTAAAACCGTTTTGCCAAAGGTAAAAGGTGGACAAGCGATTACCAAAACCAAAATCTATTTGGTGGACAAACCTAAGTCGGCTCAATCTGAAATTCGTATCGGCAATCTGACCGAAACGCCTTATGATGCCACAGGCGAATATTATCAATCTACTTTGATGATGTTTCCTTTGGGTGGTGCGTTCAACAGCCGTGTCAACCTCAATATGCGTGAAGACAAAGGCTGGACGTATGGTTGTCGTGCAGGTTTCAGTGCCGACAAAGACGGTGGCGTATTCACAGGTTCAGGCGGTTTCAAAGTCGGTGTGACGGACAGTGCGGTCATTGAATTTATGAAAGAATTTAAAGGCTATGCTGATAAAGGCATTACAGACGAAGAAGTAGCATTTATGAAAAGTGCTATTGGTCAAAGTGAGGCGCGGCGTTATGAATCAAATCAACAAAAAGCAGGATTTTTGGCGAATATTATGAGAAATAAATTGCCTAAAAACTACACCGAAAAGCAGAATAAAATGCTCAAAGAGATTACGGCAAAAGACATCAATGCACTCGCTAAAAAGTACGTCAAAGCGGATAATATGAACATCATCGTTGTGGGTGATAAGAATGTTGTTTTGCCAGGTTTACGAAAATTGGGCTATGAAATTATCGAATTAGATGCAAATGGTTTGCCTGTGACGGTTAAACCATAGTGACATGAGGTGTTTTATGTTCGGGGAACTTTTGAAGTTCCCCGAACATAGTGTTAAACAAATGGGTGTCTAAGAAATTCTGATGAATTTTTTAGGCATCTATTTTTTTATAAAGAATTGACTTGTAGTCATTTATGAAAAGGCATAAACCTTCTTTAAAATTAATCTAAATAATTTTTTAAAGAATACTTGTCTATTCCAAAGTCTCGTTTTAGTTTTGCGTCGTTATTTTTAATAAGTCTAAATAATTTTCAAACTTAATTATGATGTACGTAAAATCTATCACCTTACTGTTTACTTTCTTTTGCTTACCTTTTGTCGCCTTTTCTGAATCCTTTGAATTAGGCAGCATCACAGGAACTGTTGTTGACCAAACCAATCAGCCCATTGTTGGCGCATCCGTCGTTTTAAAAAGCACTGTACGCGGTGTGACGACCAATGAACAAGGCGAATTCATACTCAAAAACGTCGAAATTGGCACATATACACTCGTTATTTCAAGTATTGGCTTCGAAACTCAAGAAAAAACGGTTTCTATACTGAGGGGTCAAACGACGACTCAAAAAATCACTTTATCTGAAAATAATCTGTCACTAGCTACGCTTCATGTTGTGTTCAACAAAGGCGTAGGTGGCACAGGACACATGCCCGAAGTGAGTGATTTCGCTATCAACGCGACTAAAAAGAACGAAGTGGTCAAACTTGACCGCATTGACGCTAATTTAGCGATGAACAACACACGCCAAATCTTCAACCGCGTCCCAGGCATTCACATTTGGGAGAGCGATGGTTCTGGTATTCAACCCGGTTTGGCTTCGCGTGGTTTGAGTCCGAATCGCTCATGGGAATTCAATGTTCGCATGAATGGTTACGACATTACGCCCGACCCAATGGGCTATCCCGAAGCGTATTACAACCCGCCGATGGAGGTGGTTGATAGGATTGAAATCGTGCGTGGCGCATCGTCTTTGCAATATGGTCCTCAATTTGGCGGCTTGTTGAACTATGTTTTGCGCAAGCCTGATGCATCAAAACGTGTTGTTTTTGAATCGCAAAATACAGTGGGTAGCAATGGACTTTTCAGCACATTCAACTACGTGGGCGGCACAGAAGGCAAACTCAAATACACCGCTTATTATCAAAAACGTGTGGGTGATGGCTGGCGAAACAACAATCAATTCAACACCGACCACGCCCATTTAGAGATGAATTACGCTTTCAGCAGCAAATTCAAAGCAGGTTTTGAAATGACTTATATGACTTACGAAAGCCAACAACCGGGCGGTTTGACCGATTCTCTTTTTGCTGTTGATGCACAGCAAAGTTTCCGCAGTCGCAACTGGTTCAGCACGCCGTGGCTCGTGCCGGCTTTGACAGCGGAATATATTTTTGATGAAAACACCCGCTTGAGTTTCAAGACTTTTGGAACGATAGGCGAACGCAGCAGCGTCGGTTTTGTCTCCGCTATTACAAACAAAGACCCTCTTACTACAAACCGTCAAGTGGATCGTGATTTTTATAAAAACGTCGGTTCTGAGTTGCGTTTTATAACAGATTATACGCTTTTCAAGAAGAAAAATACATTGAGTACGGGTGTTCGTTACTTCAACGGCAATACACACCGCCAACAAAAAGGTAAAGGTGACACAGGGACTGACTTCAGCACAACCCTTGTAGATGCTACTTATCCCACTGACTTAAACTTCAATAACCAGAACTTTGCCGCTTTTGCGGAAAATATTTTCCGCATCACAGACCGCTTTTTGATGACAGGTGGTTTGCGTTTGGAGCATATTACAACCAATTCTGATGGTCGTTTGAGCTACAAAACAGACGGCACTGAAAACCGCATTACAAACATCAATCGCAGCCGTACCTTCGTTTTGGCAGGTATCGGTGCAGAATATCACCCGACTAAGCAATCGGAATTTTATACCAATATTGCACAAGCTTATCGCCCTGTTTTGTACTCCGATTTAACGCCACCCGCAACGACGGATGTGATTGACCAAAACCTAAAAGATGCCAAAGGATTCAATTTCGACTTCGGTTATCGCGGCAAAGTTGGCGCGTGGCTCAATTTTGATGTGGATTATTTTTATCTAAATTACGACAATCGTGTTGGTACCATTACGCAATTGGATGCCACGAATAAGACATATCAGTTCCGCACCAATTTAGGTCAAAGCATTTCAAAAGGATTTGAAGGTTATGTCGAAATTGACCCAATTGCTGCTTTTTATCCAAAATCACCTATCGGTAATTTGAGTTTGTTTGCGTCCATGAGCTTTATTGATGCCACTTATCAAGATTTTAAGACAACAACTGTCTCAAATGGTCAAATCGTGGAAGGCAATTTGAAAGGCAAACAGGTTGAGAATGCCCCTCAGTATATCCACCGTTTTGGTGTGACGTATGCTAAAAAAGGCTTGTCTTTGACGTGGCAATTGAGCAGCGTCGGAGAGGCTTATGCCGATGCTTCAAATACGGTAAAGCCTAATTCAGCGTCAACATCTGGTTTGATTCCAGCTTATACCGTTCAAGACCTTTCCGCAAGTTTTAAATTTTTAAAACATTACAACCTCAAAGCAGGTGTCAACAACTTGACCGATGCCCGTTATTTCACACGTCGAGCAGGTGGTTATCCTGGTCCAGGTTTGTTGCCTTCTGACGGACGGACGTGGTATGTGTCTGCGGGTTTGAAGTTTTAAGATAAAATCAAAATTTAAACTTTAAAAAGTGCATCGAGTCTTAAACTTGATGCACTTTTTGTATGTAGTTGATTACTTTTGTTCGCTAAAACACCTCTTTCATTTTATAAAATCAAACGCCTTGACGTATGAAAAAAAATACACTCTTACAGTCCATAAAACGATTGTCTTTATTGTTGACGATTACTTTTACCCCCCTCAGTATAACAACTCTTTCAGCACAAAATTTCTACAATATTGACAGCATCGCCGATTACCGCGTCTATTTCACCCAACCCAATTGGGATGCCATTCTCGATTCGTTGGCGTTACTGCCTAGTGAACCATATTTTGTTGCTAAACGATTGGTTATCAATGGTGTATCTTATGATTCGGTCGGCGCAAAATATAAAGGCAATTCAACATTTAGGGCAACAAATAAAAAAAATCCATGGCATTTTGAATTGGATCATGTGCGTGACGGACAGAATTTTCAAGGTTTTAAAGATTTCAAATTGTCCAATATTTTTCAAGACCCGTCCTGTCTTCGAGAGGCTTTGAGCTATGAAGGTTTACAATATTATATGCACGTGCCACGAGCCAATTTTGCACGCGTGTATGTCAACGATGAATTGATTGGGCTTTATACCAATGTCGAAGCGATTACAAAGACTTTTTGCAAACGTGAATTTCAATCAACAGGGGACAATCCGTTTTTCAAATGCAATGCACCCGTCTTTAATGGCACAGGATTTCGGACACCTAATTTTTCATTTCAAACTGCCGATTCAACCCGTTATTTCCCTGCTTATGAGTTAAAATCTGATTTGGGTTGGAATCGGCTTGTTGCCCTATGCGATACTTTGAACAATCAAACCCAAGCCATCGAAAAGATTTTAGATGTTGACCGTGCGCTGTGGATGTTGGTTTTCAATAACTTATACGTTAATTTAGATTCTTATTCAGGTGGCATCGGTCACAACCATTATTTGTATCAAGACGACAATGGTCGTTTTAACAATATTGTTTGGGATCTCAATCAGTCTTTTGCGTCTTTTAGAGGTACAGGCAGTACACCCCCGAATGTGGATACTTTGACGGCTATGAACCTGACGCCTTTCCTTCATGAAACCAATGTCGGACGTCCCTTGATTCAAAAACTATTTGCCAATGCGAGGTATCGGCGGCAATATGTGGCACATTATAAAACCATGATGGAAGAACAATTTGCTTCGGAACGTTACAAAACGATTGGTACACGTATGCAAAATACCATAGATGCAGAGGTATTGCGTGATGTCAATAAATTTACAACTTATGATGCTTTTCGTCGGAATTTGTACATTGCTCAAAACAATAATGGAACGATTCCAAACCTCAGCAGCTTTACAGGTATTGTGAGCATGATGGAAGGACGGGTGTCATACTTGAAACAATCCTTACCTGAATTTCAAAGAACACCCCCCTCAGTATCTGAGCTTAAAACGGCACCTCTTGCGCCTCGTTTGAATGACAATATTCAAATAACGGCTAAAATAACGGGTTCAAATGCTGTTTATATCGGTTATCGCTACCGTAATTCAGCTATTTTTCAAAAAATACCGATGCTCGACAATGGTTTAAATGGTGACGGTGCTGCCAACGATAATGTTTTTGGGGCAACCATCACAGCACAATCAGCGGTTATTGAATACTATATTTATGCAGAAAATGACTTGGCGGGTATCTTTTCACCTGTACGTGCAGAACATGAATTTCATAAAATCAATGTGACCGTTTCCACAAACCTTAATGCAGGCGATGTCGCTATCAATGAAATTATGGCGGATAATACCAAAACCGTTAAAAATCCAAAAGGTGATTATGCGGATTGGGTGGAGTTGTATAACAAAACAAATCAAGCCATTAGTTTGGCGGGTGCATACATCAGTGATGATAAAACCTTTCCTCAAAAATACCGCTTGTCTGCCAATGCTATTATCCCCGCCAACGGCTATCTCATCGTTTGGTGCGACGATGATTCGACGAATACAACTGACGTGTTACCACATACCAATTTTAAATTGTCGAACAATGGTGAAGCGGTGATATTGACCAATGCCGCCAATATCGTTGTAGATTCCATTACGTTTCCAAAGCAGAAAAAGGACACAACTTGGGCGCGTTATCCCAACGCAACAGGCGCATTTCGCTATTTATTGCCTACGTTTAATGCCATAAATGTTCTAACAACGACTCACGACTTGGCTGATGGTGCGTTATTGAGTATTTATCCAAATCCAACAAACAACGTTTTGACGATTGTTTCCAAAAATGAACCCCTTCCCGAAAGAATCGGGATTTCGTACCTCAACAGAAAAATAACGCTTTTTAATACGCTTGGTCAAACGATAAAGTCTATTCAAACTGCAAATAATAACAACATAACCATTGATGTGGGTGACTTGCCCGAAGGCATTTATTTTCTAAAAGTGGATAATTATAGTCTTAGAAAAGTGGTGATACAACGTTGGTAAAATTTGAATTACCTTTAGGATTAAATATCAATCATTAGTCAAAATAAAAAAAATGAATAGAAGAGACTTAATAAAAAACGGATTACTGACGGTGGCAGGTACAAGCATTTTAGACACAAATGCAAAGCAGCCCTTTGAGAAAAAGAAAAAAAGCCATTTCAGCTATTCCTTAAATACCAGCACCATCCGAAAACAGAATTTGGGATTGGTCGGGGAAATTAAAACGGCTGCTAAAGTAGGTTTCGATGGCATAGAAATATGGATGAATACCTTAGAAACCTATGTAAAAGGAGGTGGCAAACTGTCTGAAATTCGGAAATTGGCTGAAGGACTGGGCATACAGATAGAGGATTCGATTGGATTTGCCGCTTGGGTTGTAGATGATGAAACAAAGAGAACTGCTGCTTTAGAACAAATAAAAAGAGAAATGGATATGCTCGCTCAAATTGGGTGCAAACGCATAGCCGCGCCGCCTTTTGGTGCAACCAACGAACCCGGTCTAAATCTCTACAAAGCGGCTGAAAGGTATATCAAAGTCTTGGAATTGGGCAAAGAAATGGGTGTTGTGCCACAATTGGAAATGTGGGGTTTTTCAAAAAACCTGCATCTTTTTGGCGAAACTTTGTTGGTGGCTTCACAAACAGGTCATGCCGATGCGCTTATTTTATCCGATGTGTATCACTTGGTTAGAGGTGGTTCGCCTTTCAATGCCTTGGAATTCATCAATGGCAAAAACGTTCAGATGTTTCACATGAATGATTATCCCGCTATTGACGATAATACAAAGCTAACGGATGCGATGCGGGTCATGCCAGGAGATGGTGTTGCGCCCATGAATCAGATTTTACAAATGCTGAATGCTAAAAACACGCCTATTGTGTTGTCTGTGGAAATTTTCAATGAAGATGTTTGGAAAATGGATGCTACGGCAGCCTGTTCACTTGGACTCGCGAAAATGAAAGCCAGTGTTACAAAGGCTATAAATTCTTGATTTAGTAACGTGTAAATAATAAGTTGGATATTATTATGCTGTAGTTTTGGTCTATTTGGTAGCGGCGGATTTCAATCCGCCGATTGAGACACCTCCTCAGTATTTGAGTGACGTAGGCATGATACATGTCATAAAACGATGATAATCAATAAAATTTGTCGTACCTACGGTATTCGAAAAAAAATCGCTTGATACTTATGGCGGATTGAAATCCGCCACTACCAAATAGACCATATCCGACCAAGTTATTATTTACTCGTTACTTATCTAAAGATATGTTTACTAAAACACCCAATTCGCACTCAACGAAGCTGACCGCCCGACACCATTTATACCCGAACCATGAAAGCGATAATCTTCATTTAATAGATTTTGCAAAGCCACATTCAGCGTTACATGTTGAAAAGAATAACCGCCAAAGATGTTGACAATATGCCAAGCGGGTGTACCGCCTTTGGGTATGCGGTTGTCGTCTTTGTCGCCTTGTGCCAATCTGTTTTGCGCCGTCGCACCCAACACTTCGAGGGATGAAAACCATTTGTTTTTATGGATATTCAAGGCAAAACGACCGTTAAAAGGTGGTATGCGGCGCATCGGCTCCGACTTCGTTATGTTCTGACCAAAAGTGTAAGCCAGGCTTCCTTCAATATTGACCCCCTCAGTAAAAATATATTTCCAAGCCGTTTCTGTGCCTTGAATATAGCCTTGTTCAATATTTTCTTTTTGATAAAGCGGATAACCTTGCACCGTTTGCGTATCCACACGCACTCGGGCAATGATGTTTCTCATTTCATTTCTGAAAAAAAACGTTTCGCCACTCAAACGCTCGTTGCGGTATTTAAAACCCAATTGCATATTGATGGACTTTTCGGGATGGAGGTCGAAATTAGGCGTTTCATATCTAAAATCCACAACGCCTAAAGTGCCTAAATCGTCAATATTGGGCGCACGAAAACTTGAATTAGCCGATACAAAAATATTGAAGTTTTCAGTCACCCCCCTCAGTATCGACGTATTCCAAACAAAAGCAGAGGGTTTTAAGGTGCTTTTGCCAAGTATTTCATCTGATACCTGAATATTAAAACCATTTAAACGCCCGCCTGCTGTGAATTGCCATTTGTTCAATTTTAATTCATGAATAGAAAAGACAGAAAAACTGGTCATTTTTGAATCGTTGGGATAAAGACCGCGTTTGGAAACTGCCACATTCGATTTTTCCTCTATGTCCACACGGCTACTTTTTACAAAATCATCATACAGCTCAAAACCAGAGTTAGCCGACCATCCTGCGGACTGATTCATAGATAACACATTGAAAGACAAGCCCAATGAGCGAACTTTATCGTTTTCTTTTCTCAAAATAGTGCTGCCATTTTTACGACCGTTGCGCCCTTCTTCGGTGTTTTGAAGTGAAGTCAGGATGTATATTTTTTTGAAAAACGGGTTGTCGTTTTCCATATCCAAACGCGCATAAGTCAGTTGCCGCCTTTGAGGGTCAAATTCATTGAGGTTGAAATTTTCTAATTGAACTTTATGAAAAACAGGCACATTGCTTTGTTGAACATTTTGATGAGCAACAGTCAAAACCGTATTTTTATGTACTAAAAAACGCGCTTTTAAATCGAAATCCAATTCTTTATAACCGCTTGGTGATTGTCTGCCTGTGGTATCACCACCCACCAAATCGCCGAAATTGTGATAGCTCAAACCACCTGTGACAGCTGTTTTTTTACTTGAAAAACCCAATTCTGCTCGTCCTGTTTGTTCCATGCCTTGGGTCATCAATTTACCAAAAAGGCGACCATGCCAAGCGTTTTCATTTGTAAATGCTTGGTTTTTAGTAAAAACTTGAATCGTACCGCCAACGGCATCGGAACCATATTGCACCGAACCACTGCCGCGCAAGACTTCTATACGCTCAATACTGAGGGGGTCAATGGTGTTAAAATATTGATTCGGTCCATATCGAAAAGTCGCGTTGCTCAATCGAATGCCATCTACCAAAAGCAGCGTTTGATGGCCCGTCAAACCGCGTACAAAAGGCGAGCCGCCACCGTGATTGGTTTTTTGAACAAAAACACCAGTGACATTCATCAAGGCTTCAGGCGTTGAACGTGCTTGAAATGTGTTGAGGTGTTTGAGCCCAATGACATCAATGGCTTCGGCAGTCGAAAAGCGGTTAGTCGCTGTGCGTTGGGCAGTCACGACGATTTCAGACAGTTCTTTATTTTTTTCGATGGTATCTGTTTCACTCATTTTTAGCGATAATGAAGGCGTTCCGTCCTGAAAAATGTCAGATGAAGCCTTTTGTGCATGTATGTATAAGCAGAATGCACAAGAGATGAGTAACGATAATGTTATTTTCATAAAAGGAATTTTGAGCAAATATGCAAAAATTCAACTTTTAAACCCTGTTGTTTGAAGGTTAAGTTCAAGTGAAGTTTTTGTTTAGATACTATGACAGCAGATGACCAAATCGCTTATTAAAACCTTCAATACCTTGCAAGCCGCCTGTGTGAACGGCTACAATTGTCGTGTTTTTAGGAAAAAAACCTTTTTCAATCAAATCAAATACGCCATAAAGCATTTTACCAGTGTAAACAGGGTCGAGTGCGATGTCGTGTTTTGTTTTAAAATCATTGATAAAATCTATCAAAGGTTTTGTCCATTTGGCATAGCCGTTAAAATGATAATCATTGTTGATTGACCAATGCTTTTTTTGTTCAAAAACACACCCCTCAGTATAATCGGCAATTTCGGCTTGTTTTAATAGTTCTAAAACATCATTTTCTAAAAAATCCCCTTTGAGTGCTGCAAAACCAATAACATTAATAGGTGTCGGTAGGGTAGAAGCGGCTGAAACAATACCCGCCGTTGTGCCGCCTGTGCCACAAGCCAAACAGATATAATCTGGCGTTACGCCCAACTGATCGATGATTTCAGGAACAATTTCCGCTGTACCTTGCATTGCTAAAACATTTGTTCCGCCTTCGGGCAATACATAATAGTTGGGAAAGTCGTTTTCTAAATCTTTAATAATCAAATCTTTATGCCGATAAGCAGAGCGCGAAACAAAGTGTAAAGTCATACCACAATTTTCAGAAAACGTCAATGTTGTATTCAAAACAGTAGGTTTTTCTCCTCGAATAACGCCTACTGTTGGAACGTTCAACAATTTCCCTGCGGCAGCAACAGCATGAATGTGATTGGAAAACGCGCCACCAAAAGTTATTAACCCTTTCATGCCTAATCTATTCATTTCCAATAGATTGTACTTGAGTTTGCGGAATTTATTACCTGATACTGAGGGGTGTATTAAATCATCACGTTTGATAAAAAGACGTATCTGAAGTGCATCGAGACGCGCGTCTTTGATGCCTTGTAAAGGGCTGTATGTCTCGTTTTGATAAAAAAACATGGTTCAGTATGAAATAGAAAAGTGAAAACACTTATTTTGCCGTCTAATCGAATCCACAAAGGTATAAATTGCTTTGAGAAGCCGACATACTGTTGAGGTACGAAATCCCGATTCTTTCGGGAAGGGG
>JAYVFS010000120.1:0-41222 GCA_043772905.1 Saprospiraceae bacterium
TTTCAGTTCGACTTTTTGCTGTTGCTCCTTTGTTAAAAATGTTCGACTTTAATGGTCAATATCTTTATGACCAACCCATCTTTTTTCGATTGAATGAATGATGTTTTTGTAACATTAAAGCGATTTCACCAAAGAGAACTGTCTTTCTCTAACAACTTTAAATATTAGAAAATCATTCATATTCATACACCAACTTGAAGATTCTGTATTCAAATCGAAAAGTAGAACGAAATTTAATTTGTAGTGTTTACCTTTGCAACCCGAACCCACAGGTTCATCATTCTGTAAAATTTAAAAAATCATTCTGATACAAATATGAATACAAGTTTTTTCAATCTCACTGTTAAGAAAGTCGTGCGTGAAACGGCTGATGCGGTTAGCCTTTATTTTGACGTACCCGCAAGCGCAAAAGAAGCCTTTACATTCGTTCAAGGTCAACATTTGACTTTGAAATTTAATATTGGAGGTGATGACGTTCGGCGTGCTTACTCGATTTGCACCAGTCCACTTGATGGGGAATTGGCTGTGACCGTTAAGCAAGTGCCAAAAGGTGTTGTTTCGACATATATTAACGAAAAAGTGCAACAAGGACAAACCATTGAAGTCATGCCGCCATTGGGTCGTTTTTTTACCCCCCTCAGTAAAGAGGCGCGAAAAGACTATTATTTGTTCGGTGCGGGCAGTGGCATTACGCCTTTGATGTCCATTTTGAAAACCATTTTGGAAGCAGAACCGATGTCTCGTGTCCATCTTTTATTCAGCAATCGCAATGAAGATTCGATTATTTACAAGCAAGAATTGACCAATTTGCAGCATAAATATGAAGAACAATTGGTCGTTGAACACATTTTGAGTCAACCGAAAAAGGAAAAAGCAGGTGGTTTATCAGGCTTATTTTCAAAAGGAAAATCGTCATGGACAGGTAAAAACGGACGTATTGACGATGCCCAAGTTACCGCGTTTTTAGAAGAAAATCCGATGCGTACTAAAGTTGCAGAATATTTTGTCTGTGGACCAACGGGCATGATTGATGTGACAGAAAATGCTCTTTTGGCAATAAATATTGATAAAAAACACATCCACATAGAGCATTTCAATAGCATTGGTACTGCAACCGACCCCTCAGTATCTGCTTTAACGGTGGACGGAGCAGCTGTAACAGTGACTTTGAATGGCAAAACGCATAAAATTGCAGTGCCAAAAGGACAAAAGATTTTGGATGTGATGATTAAGGAAAAACTTGACCCACCTTATAGTTGTACATCGGGCGCATGTTCGACATGTATGGCAAAAGTCTCAAAAGGTTCTGTCAAAATGGACGCTTGTTTTGCCCTCGATGATGACGAAGTGGCAGCGGGCTATGTCTTAACTTGTCAAGCGCATCCGACAACCGCAGAAGTTGAATTGACGTTTGATGTCTGATATTTTTTCAAAAAAAACAAAGCCGCTTTGCATTTTAAATAGTGTAAAGCGGCTTTTGTTTTAATGTAACTTTGCAAAAACTTTTAGCAACAAAAATCATGTTTTACAACTTGCAACAACGCTATTTTTTGACTTTTAGGATTCTAAACGTCGGCGAGGTTTTAAACCTCGCCGACGTTAGGGCAAAAAGCGGCTTTGTTTTCAATACAGTTTATGTTCGGGGAACTTTAAAAGTTCCCCGAACATGGTACTCGAACCGTACAAGCTGTATTTTGCTTTTTTTGATTGTTGCTTTTTCTAAAACCTATGCACAGACCCCCCTCAGTATAAACGATTCAAAACGCTCTTTTAGAATTGAAAATCCAACCGACACGCTTGTAAAAGATACTTTAACGATTGTTGCAAATTCGGTACAAATCATTGACAATCAAACAAATAAGCCATTAGACAGCTCTTTCTACGAAGTAAAAAACAACCTTATAATAAAAACCGAAAAATTCCTAATTCCTAATTCCTCATTCCTAATTACCTACCGCGTTTTGCCTTTTGATTTGGGTAAAGTATATGTTCGTATAGATTCCACAAAACTCGACCCATTAGCACCGAAAGGCTTTGAAATCAACTACAATAACCCCTCCCTATCCAACTCTATTTTTGAAAAAGGATTGGATTATAGTGGCAATTATACGCAAGGTTTTTCAGTCGGTAACAGTCAGAATTTGGTTGTTAATCAGAACTTTAACCTCAATTTGGCAGGTAAATTGGGCGATTTGGACGTATTGGCTTCTATGACAGACAATAATTTGCCTATTCAAGCGGAAGGCAATACGCTTGAATTGCGGCAGTTTGACCGCATTTTTATTCAACTCAAAAAGAAAAACAATACGCTCATTGCAGGTGATTATGAATTGTCGAAACCCAATTCTTATTTTACCAATTATTACAAAAAACTGCAAGGCATAACCTATTCAAATACAAGTGAATTTCTCTTAAAAAAGACTTTGACGACACGGCAAACGGCAACGCTGGCTTCAAAAGTTAGTGCAGCGATTGCAAGGGGCAAATTTGCCCGTTTGGTATTGCCTGTTGGCGAAGGCAATCAAGGACCTTATCGGTTGTTGCCTTCGGGCAGTGCAAGCGGTTTTCTCATCGTTTTGGCGGCAACTGAAAAGGTGTATTTTGATGGTGCCTTGTTAATTCGTGGCGATGAGAATGATTATGTGATTGACTACAATTCAGGTACAATTCAGTTTACTCCAAAGCGGTTAGTGACGAAGGACAGCCGCATCATTGTGGAGTTTGAATATGCCGACCAATCTTATTTGCGTTCAACAGTTGCTTTGTCTAATGAGTTTAAAGTCAATAAATTAAAAATAAATTTCAGTTTATATACGGAACAGGATTCTAAAAATTCAAGTGGCACACAAAGCCTTGATTCGCTTGATAAACGGCTGCTTGTGGCGGCTGGAAATATCGCACCGACCCCCCTCAGTATTCGTTCGACTGACGATGGTTTTCGGAGCGATAGGATTCAATATAAACTGGTTGATACGACTGTTCAAGGCAGGCGTTTTGTTGATGTTTTGGTGTATTCCACCAATCCAGATTCCGCAAAATATACAGCGAGTTTTTCACCTGTGGGCGATGGTCGGGGCAATTATATTCAAGAAGTATCTTCTGCAAATGGACGTGTGTATCGTTGGATTGCGCCTGATTCGTCGGGCATACTGAGGGGGGCGTTTGAGCCAGTACGGACGCTCGTGCCGCCAAATCAACAACAATTAGCGACATTAGGCTTTGATTATCAATTGTTTAAAAATACAAAAATCATTACAGAAGTCGCTTTAAGCCGCTACGATGCCAATCGGTTTTCAAGTATTGGCGACTCTACGAATGCGGGTTTTGCTGTTTTTTCAAATCTTCAAAATCAATTTTCTTTTGGTCAAAAAGACGCTTTTTCGGTAAAAACCGACGTGAAATTTGAGGCAACGCAAAAGCAATTTAAGCCGCTTAATCCATACAGAGCCGCCGAATTTACAAGGGATTGGAACTTACCTGTTGCTAATGCGTCGTCAAGTTTTGCGGGCAATTCGATTGGGAATTTAGCGCAACAAGCACCTGCGGCTGAAAAATTTGTTTTGGGCAGCGTTCAGTTTTCTAAAAAAGATTGGTTTACAACAAGTTATGAATTTGGTGGCTTTTTAAGAGATACGGTTTACAACGGTTCAAAACACGCTGTGCATTTTGATTTGAATAGAAAGGGTTGGTATGCGGCAACCAATTGGAATGTGCTGAATACTGAGGGGTCTGTTGAACGGTCAAAATTCAGTCGTCCGAACATAGCTTTGTCTAAAAGTTTTAAAAATAATTTAAAAATTGCCGTGAACGCTGACCGCGAACGGAATGAACGACATGACGCACGAACGGACACATTGACACGTTCAAGTTTTGCTTACGATGCGTGGCGTTTGTCGGTTGAAAAGTCAAATACTGAGGGGGTGACTTTTGGTTCTTTTTTTTCGCAACGATATGATTATCAGCCGTTTAGTAATCGTTTTGCTGATTTGTCAAAAGTCAATGAATTAGGTTTTAATGGTACTTTTAAACAAAAAGAAAACCAATCGTTGACGTGGCAAATGACGTATCGGGATTTGAAAGTAGGCGATACGAGCCAAACGACTTTGCGTCCTCAAGAGAGTTATTTAGGGCGTGTGGAGTATAATTTTAGTTTTTTAAAAACGGCTTTGGCGGGTACATCGTTGTATGAAATTGGTTCAGGGCAAGAGCAAAAGATTGAATATCAATACGTTAGGGTCAATAAAGGTGAAGGGCAATACGTGTGGCGCAACCGCAACGGCGATACGATTCCGCAGCTCGATGAGTTTGAAATTGCGCCGTTTCCTGACCAAGCGGATTATGTGCGTGTGTCGCTCTTTACGAATCAATTTATACGGACGAACAATGTCTCTTTTGCCCAAAGTTTGCGTTTTGAACCGAAGCGTTTGTGGGGAAAAGATACATCGGGTTTGACGGCGTTTTTGAAGCGATTTTCAACGGCTTCTAATGTTCAAATTTCCCGAAGGGTAAAAAATGTGTCTAAGGCTGAAAATACTGAGGGGGTCACTCAATGGAATCCTTTTCAACTGGATATTCCTGACCCTGTTCTCATTGGCTTAAATTTGACGATGCGTAACTCTTTGTATTTCAATAGAAATTCGTCTGTTTGGGATTTAGAACTCGGTCACATTTCAAGCCGCAACCGCTTTGTCGTTGTAACGGGTTTTGAAGAACGAGGGCGCAGCGAGCTGTATTTTAGGAATCGGTGGCTGATTTCAAGGCACTTTACGTTGCTCAATTATGTGTCAAAAGGCAACCAAAGTAATCAAAGCGAGGCATTTCGCACAAGAGATTATGATATTTCACAATGGAAAATTGAGCCGCAACTGACTTGGCAAATTGGGAACGATTTTAGATTAGCATTCCAATATAAATTCAGAAATGGCTCAAATACGCTGAAAACGAATGGTGAAACCATCAAAACGAATGATATTTCGACAGAAGCGACCTTAAATCGGTCTGTAAATGGTCAGTTTCGTGCCAAAGTGGGTTTTGTGAAAATAGATTATGTGGGTGAAAAAAACACGCCTGTTGAGTTTGCGATGTTGGAAGGCTTACAAAATGGGCGAAATTTTATTTGGAACATAAGTTTTGACCAATCTCTATCCAAAAATATCTTGTTATCCTTGAGTTATGATGGCAGAAAAACGGGCGATTCCCGCATCATACATGTCGGTAGGGCGCAAGTGAGAGCGAACTTTTAACCATCTCTGAATATAATTTTTTAAAATAATTATAAAAACTTATGGTTTTTATCATAATTTAAGCCGAATTTTGTATTTTTCTTAGAACCAAAATCTTATAAACCTTTATCCAATGAACAAATTTATTTACATGGCATTTGGCGTAGTCGTTTTACTCTATGCTTGTCAACATGAAAGTCTTTTAACCAATGAAGATACACTTCGACATGCGATAGCTTCAACCGCTACATCTGCCAGTTTAGACGAATATATCATGCCTGACGGCAAAGATCTAAGCAAAATCCCTAATCAAGATGTTAAAAACCTGCTGACGGCGGACAAAGTGGCGCTTGGTAAAATGCTTTTTTTTGAACCGGGCATAGGTCTGGTGGGCAAGAATCCTATTTTAAAGCAGACTTACTCGTGCGCCTCATGCCATGTTCCGAATATGGGTTTCACGGCGGGGCGTTTGCAAGGCATTGCGGACGGTGGCATCGGCTTTGGCAATAATGGCGAAGGACGTTTTAAAAGCACATATTACATAGGTGACGATGTGGATGCACAAGGTGCGCGACCGTTGCCAATGCTCAATTTGGCTTTTGTGACCAATGCACTTTGGGCGGGTTCGTTTGGTTCTTATGGAACAAACGTCGGCACCGAAAGCGTATGGCGGCAAGACACTTTGACAGAGGTGAATTTTAAAGGTCTTCAAGGTTTGGAGGCAAATAATATACGTGCTTTGCAAGTGCATCGTCAGATGATGGACAGCACGATTGCTAAGACATTGGGCTATAAACCTTTGTTTGATAAGGCATTTCCAGAGATTCCAACTGCGGAACGTTATACATTGACAACAACAGCATTTGCGATAGCTGCTTATTTTCGGACTATTTTGACCAATGAAGCGCCTTTTCAACGTTGGCTCAAAGGTGAACAAAATGCCATGACGGAGCCTCAAAAACGCGGTGCGATGGTGTTTTTCACAAAAGGTGGTTGCACCAATTGTCATCGTGGTCCTTCTTTGAATCGAATGGCTTATCAAGCTGTTGGCGTTAATAATTTGTATCAATCTGGTTTTCAAGTATTTAGAACGGGTCCGACAGATAAGCGTAACTTAGGTCGGGGCGGTTTTACTGGACGTGCGGAGGATATGTTCAAATTTAAGGTGCCACAGTTGTATAATTTAAAAAACGTGGGTTTCTATTTTCATGGCGCAAGCAAACGGTCTTTGCAAGAAGTCGTTGAGTATTTTGACCGTGCCATTCCTGAAAATAAAGATGTGCCAGCTTCACAAATTTCACCTTTTTTCCAGCCGCTTAATTTGACTCAAAAAGAGATTAATGACTTGACAGAGTTCTTGAAAAATGGACTTTATGACCCGAATACAAATCGTTATGTGCCTAAATCGGTGATGTCGGGTATGTGTTTTCCGAATAATGATGCGCTGTCAAAAAGCGATATGGGATGTAAATAATGGATAATGGATAGTTGATAATGGATAATGGGGGGATTTTTATTGGTTTTTCATTGAGATACTGAGGGGTGCGTTTTTTAAAATGACTTTATTGTTAAAAAAAAGGTTTTGGATGGTAAACATTCAAAACCTTTTTTTGTCTAAGAATTTGAGAATTGCCTAAAATAATAGCCTTAAAAAACTATTTTTGGCATTTATATAAAATATCATCATCAAATCTAAGTATGAAAAAAAATTTATTCTTCTTCGCATTCCTAATGGGTATGTCATCTATTGGCTGCCATCAAATGGCACATAAAAGTTCATTAACGCATCAAAAAAGCGAGCATGAAGATGCTGAACACTCGGGCAATCCTGGTTATTTCAATCAATGGTTTGAAAAACATAAAAATGCAGATGGCATCATTCCCGATGGTTTGCCGCTGAAATGGTACGAGCATGACCTCGCAAAATTTGCGCTGCCACAAGCGGAAAGTGAGTCCGCAATCGTCAGTGTTGAACAATTAGGCGCAACGTCTCCACAAGGTGGACGGACGCGTGCACTCATCATTGACCAACGCAATGAAAACGTTATTTTAGCAGGCGCTGTCAGCGGTGGTTTATGGCGTTCAACAAATGCGGGGGCGACTTGGAAAGCCCTAAATGATGCGGCATCCAGTCTTTCTGTTACGGCAATTTGCCAAAATTCAAGGAAACCGACGGAGTTTTACTACGGTACAGGCGAAACGCGCGGCGCAAGCCAAAACATCAGTGGTGCGGGTATTTACAAATCAACCGATGGCGGCTTGACATTTTCGGTGCTGCCAAGTACGATTGGCACGACGACCGTTGCAAATGATATGCGTTTTTGTAACTATATTGCCCATAGTTTGAGTCATGATTCAACGATTTTTGTGGGTACTACAAGTGGGCTTTATCGGTCGGTCAATGGCGGTTCGAGTTGGGAAAAAATACTGACGGGGTCCAATACAGGCATCATTTGCTATCCAGATGGACGTGTTTTAGCGACTGTTCAAGCAGGTGGCGTTTATTTGTCGCCCAATGGCAACAGCGGGTCGTTTACAAAAATCGTAGAGCCGACATTCCCAACTGCGGGCACTGGACGTATTTTGATAGCCAATTGTAAGACGATACCGAATGTCGTTTATGCTTTGTTTACTTTTAATGGTAGTGGCGGTAGCTATGAGCAGGAAGGCAATAATGGCTTGTTCAAGAGCAGCGATTTTGGTCAGACTTGGGAAAAACGCAGCGACAGTTTATCAGCTATTATCAATGCACGTATTGGGACAACTTACTCTGCCTACACACAAGTTTTGGGCGTTCATCCAACAGACACAAACCGCGTCATAATTGGCGCATTGAGTACAAAACGGAGTATTGACGGTGGAAAAACTTTTTCTTCTTTTAGTTCTGGGCATAGTGACAACCATGTTATTGCTAATATAGGCGACAGCGATAATTTACTCATAGGTAGTGATGGCGGAGTTTGGCGAGTCGGTTGGTTTGGCACGACGACTCAGACATTGGGGGTAGGGTACACCACTTTCCAATTTTATGCAGGTAACTATGGTGCAACGGGCAAAGTGGCAATTGGTGGCTTGCAAGACAATGGCACATGGCGCAGCCAAGCCGCTACGCTTTTTAATGTCTTTGGCGGCGATGGCGCATACAGTCACATCAGCCAACAGAACCCTAACAAGGCTTATTATGCGACCCAAAATGGCGCAACTTATCGCACTTCAACATTCTCAACAGGCGGAGGAACGACGTCAATTACACCGACAGCAGCCATTGCTGAGGGCGTTGATTTTATCAACCAATTTGAAATGAATTATGCCGATGACCAACAGTTGTATTATCGAACGTCAAAAGCTTTGTGGCGGACAACCAATAGCGGCACAACTTGGATACGCCTTTTGAATGCAGCCACTAATTTGAGTATAATCCAAGCAGTTGGTGTTGAAAACAAGGCAAATCCGACTGTTTATATAGGTGGTGCTAATAATTTTTATCGCTTTGATAGTGCTGCAACCCATGACCCTACCGTTAAGGACTATATTTTTCTGCGTGGTACAGTGCCAACAGCCGTCAGAACCCATGCTTGGGGAACCATCAGTTTTCACCCCTCAGTAGCTTCAACGCTTTTAATAGGTTTGACAACAATTGCACCCGACCCACGTGCTTGGCGCATCAACAAAGCGAATACAGATGCACCCGAATGGGTGAGCATAAGCGGCGACTTGCCCGCAAACTTACCCGTTTATCAAGTACAAGCGCACCCCGACAAACCCGATAGCGTCTATTTTGCTGCCACGGCTTTTGGCTTGTATTGTTCCGTGGATGGTGGTAAAATTTGGACAAAGGAAACACGCGTACCCAATGTCCCTATTTTTGAAATGAAACTACGTGCCAATGACCGGTCATTATTTTTATTTACGCATGGACGCGGCATGTTTTACTTGACTTTGAAGGACTATTTGACACCAATAAAGGAAGTGAAGCCACAAATAGTCCTCAAAATCTTTCCAAACCCAACGACTGATTTTCTGAATATTGAATCACAGACCCCCCTCAGTATAACACAGGTTTTTGACCTAAAAGGACGTGAGATTTGGACTGAAAACCGAACGCCGACACGTATTAATATATCATCATTGGCAACAGGTGTTTATTTTGTTCGGGTTTTTGATGAACATGGGCGGTTTGTGACGGTTAAGTTTGTGAAAAATTAGGCTTAGTCATACTAAACAGAAATGAGAATAGTGGACGTTTTTTCGAAAAAAACGTCCACTATTTTCATTTATATCTACTATACTGGAGCTTTTATCAAACTATTTTCAATTGAAACTGGATTCTTTAAGCAAAATCGAGACTGTTCAAAAAGGTGTGGCACACCTTTTTGAACAGTCTCTCAAAATCAATTCATTATGCGGCTAATTATTCTTTCGATTATATTAGTAATCATTACCAGTTGCCATCCATATAAAGTATATAAAATTAACGGTATTGATTTAAACACAATACAAGGTGACACTGCTTTTGCATTGCGGTCAGATGGCCTGTACAATACGGTTGATGTAGAAATTGATACTTTTGAGCAAAAATTTAAAACTATTACACCTTTAATCGTATTAAATACTCAAAAAGCCAGTTTTGTTCTTGAATGCAATTTTAATGATGCTGCATTGCGTTTAGAATATTACATTAATACTCGTCGTTTTACAGATTATGTTGGAGATTATGTAATTCATAATGATACAATTTGGGCAAAACTTCCTATTTTACTTAAAGGAAGGGGAGAGATACCGAAAATTTACGAATCTTATTTTCAAGGTGAAATAAAAAATCGGGATACCATCGTCAATTGGCGTATGATACGCCCCTTTCCAAAGGCAAATAGAAATTGGAATAAAGAAGATTTTAAGCACTTAACAAAACCTCATCAACTGCGCTTTCTCGAAAGCAAAGAGTTATTAGGCTTAGACTCATTGTATCAGCAACGACTAAAAGAACAGGAGATTAAGAAATAAAAAGTACCCCCTCAGTATCTCGCCGCTTTTTGTCCCGTTTCAAACGGGACGAAAAGCGGCGTTTTTATGTAAAAATGGTGTGACAAGAGAAATTCACTACATTAGCGGCGGCGATGGCTTATGTGCTATTGTAGTGAAAGAAAATGGCAGTTTTGCCTTCAATTTCCCTTATACTGACCATTTAGGGTCTATTATGTTAAGCCTAAAATATGAATTATAAACTATTTTGGCGGATGTTGGTCAATAGAAATCAAAGCGCGCCTAAGATTTTTGACTTGTTGACGATTGAGTTTCAAGGCTTCGACTGTTGCACGCCCGATACCTGTTTTGCCAATAATAACAGTCAAAGTTTCATCCCACATAAAGTTATCATGCCAATTCATCGTGAGAGGATTGAATAATGGGGAAATAAGTCCTGAAAGAGGGTCGAGAAACGTCATTTTAGTCGCTTTAAAGTAATTACATCCGAGACAAGACAATGCCCAATTGGTCAGGTCATTAAGACCATTTTTAGTAATTGGTATAATATGTTCGACGGAAAATGGCTCTGTTGAGTAATCTGCTGGACATTTACAATATTCGCAGTAGCGACCAGCCCGCTCAAAAACAGATTGGCGGGAAGAGAGAGAAATATATGGTTTAGGCATTTGCAGGATTTATGATGCCTAATTGATTCATTAATTCAGTAACAGAAGTATTACGTAATTGAGCAAGCGTAATCAAATATTTTAGGCGGGTCACGTTGAGTTTTTCAATTTTTTCAACTAAAATACCCAATTCAGCATATTCTTGTTCTGTAATATTATCGTTTAAGCGTTTTTCATTGAGTGTTCTGAAACGCTCAATTTGCTTAATTGAAAGGCTTTTATTTATTTTTTGCAATAAAGCAGCTTCTTCTTTTTGCTTATCAGAAGTTTTACGTTGGGTACGCAATAAAAGAATATTGTCAATAAAAGTATCTAATGAACGATTGTCTAAGCGTTCAGCTTCTTGGAAAAGTGTTGCAACAGAAGAATTCATGACTATTTTATTTTTATACAAAAATACAAGAAAAAGTCTTTTTTGAAAGAAAAAATACAAGAAAATACTTGATGTGATTAATTGCCCCTCAGTATTCCATCCAAACGCAACGTAAACAGACATTAAAGCGTTAGGTTGAAGATTTGAAAGTTTAAGGGTTAAAATGTTGTGAAAAAAAATCTTTGCCATTAAAATCACCTAATCTCAACAAAAACATCTAATTTTGCAGCCCAATGATGAAAAATTTCGCAACACTTCTGTTATTTAGCCTTTTAATGGCTTCAACTGCTTGTAAAAATGAATTTGACAAGCTACGTGCAAGCGGTGACGTTAAGTTACTGACACAAAAAAGTTTAGAATACTACGAAAAAGGGGAGTATGCGAAAGCCCAAACCTTGTTCGAGTTGATTATGCCGAGTTTGAAAGGGCAGAATGTACTTGAAGAAATTTCGTATAAATACGCCTATTCACATTTTTATGAGAGAAACTACAGCTCGGCGAATTTCTATTTCAAAAACTTTGCTTTGACCTTTGCCAATTCACCTTTGCGTGAAGATGCTGAATTTCAAGCAGCATACTCAGAATACAAACAATCGCCTACGTTTAGGCTGGATCAATCCAATTCTTTGAAAGCGATTGAAGGATTTCAGTACTTTTCAAACAACTTTCCTGAAAGTCCACGCGTAAAAGAATGTAATAAGTTGATTGACGAACTGCGAAAAAAAATGGAGCATAAAGCTTTTGATGAAGGGACACTTTATTACAATATCTCTCGTTATCAAGCAGCTATCCAAGTTTTTGAGAATTTGTTAAAAGATTATCCAGAAACGGCGAACGCAGAGGAAGTGCGTTTCTTGATTTTGAAAGCGGAATATGAATTCGCTAAAAATTCGATTTATGAGAAACAATTGGAGCGTTACAAGTTAGTTGTCGCAAAACATAAAGATTTTAAAGATAAGTTTCCAACAAGCCGCTTTCAAAAAGATGCGGATGTTTATTTAAAAAATGCCAATAATAAAATAAAAGAATTCAACAATGTCAGATATCAAAACCAAAGTGCAAGGTCTTGACCCAAATGTTCAAGCACGCGACATCGTCGCAGTCGTCGGAGGTACAGGTAATATTTATGAATCACTTAATGTTGTGACAAAACGCGCCCGTCAATTGGCAGTGGATTTGAAACATGAGTTGAATAATAAATTGCAAGAATTTACCATCAACACCGATACAATCGAGGAAGTGCAAGAAAATAAAGAACAAATCGAAATTTCGAAGTTCTACGAACGCTTGCCCAATCCTTCTGTTATCGCTCTTGATGAGTTTATGAAAGGCGAAATTCACTACCGCTATCCTGCGGAAGAAAGAAAGAAAAAGTAATTCATTTGTAATGGTGAATGATGAATGATGAATGATGAATAGGTAAAAATGATTCATCATTCATCATTCATAACTCATCATTCATGAAAGTTATCCTTGCCATATCGGGCAGCATTGCCGCCTACAAATCCGCTATTTTGACCCGCCTTTTGGTCAAAAATGGGGCAGAAGTTCAAGTCTTGATGACTGATTCTGCGTGTCAATTCATCACACCTTTGACGCTTTCAACCCTCTCAAAACGTCCTGTCATTTCCGAAATTATCTCTGACGCCGCTTGGAACAACCACGTTGAACTCGGCTTGTGGGCTGATGCCTTTGTCGTCGCTCCTGCAACCGCTACAACTTTATCGAAAATGGCTGCGGGCAATGCGGATAATATCGTCACCGCAACTTACCTCTCGGCACGTTGCCCTGTTTTCGTTGCCCCTGCAATGGATTTGGACATGTGGACACATGGCGCAACCCGTCGCAACCTCGATTTACTGAGGGGGGATGGTTGCCACATCATTCCTGTTGGTCATGGCGAGTTGGCAAGTGGCTTGGTCGGTGATGGACGAATGGCTGAACCAGAGGACATCGTTGCCTTCCTTGAAGCGTTTTTTGCGCAAAAAAAAGACCTTTTACATAAAAAAATACTCGTAACGGCAGGCCCAACATACGAGGCACTCGACCCTGTGCGTTTCATAGGCAACCGTTCTTCGGGCAAAATGGGCTATTCGATTGCGGAGGAATTGGCAGAACGGGGCGCAGAAGTGACTTTGATTTCAGGACCAACAAAACTATATTCGAAGCACCCCTCAGTAAAATGCCTAAAAGTGGAGTCTGCGCAGCAAATGTTTG
Source organism: Saprospiraceae bacterium (assembly GCA_043772905.1). GTDB lineage: Bacteria > Bacteroidota > Bacteroidia > Chitinophagales > Saprospiraceae > JAAFJT01. Next base: position 13,464 of record JAYVFS010000120.1, read on the forward strand.
AACAGTCAATCACTGAATTTCCAAATTGCGATGCCGCTATCTTAGCTGCTGCCGTAGCCGATTATCGTCCGAAAGAAGTTTCAGACGTAAAAATTAAGAAAAAAGACAGCGAAATGAGCCTCGAATTAGAAAAAACACCTGATATAGCGGCTCATTTAGGAACGATAAAACAAGCGCATCAACGCACCATCGGTTTTGCTTTGGAGACCAATAATGAATTTGAGAACGCTGTTTCAAAGTTGAAAAGAAAGAATTTTGACTTCATTGTGCTTAACTCTATGCGTGACAAAGGCGCAGGTTTCAACAGCGACACAAATAAAATAAGCATCATTTTTGATGAGACAACGTATAAAACTTTTGACTTAAAAAGTAAGCATGATGTGGCAAAAGATATTGTTGATGCCTTAGTCCAATTGTTTTAATAAAAATCCATAAACATCTGATAATCAAATTTTTAGAATGAAAATACAACGACTATTCGCCATTGTTCTTTTTATGGCTTTGATACTGAGGGGGAGCATTAGCCATGCACAAGAGTTTAATTTTACGATCAAAGTGGTTAATCCACAAGTGCGTTTGGCAGACCCAAAAGTATTTGTCAGCCTTGAAAATGCCTTGAAAGAACTCATCAATGGTAATAAATGGACAGATGATATTTTTGAATTGAATGAACGTTTGACGGGTTCGATTCAATTGACTATTGACAAAGAAAACAGCCAAACATCGTTCACAGCGAAATTAGCCATTCAAGTTAATCGCCCTGTTTATGGTTCTGATGCGACGACACCGCTTTTCATTCATTTGGATAAGGAATTGTCGTTTAGTTACGAACAGTTTCAACCTGTTCAGTTTGTTAAAAACAATTTTACGGAAAACTTAAGTTCGACGATTGGCTATTATCTTTATGTCATTTTGGCAATGGATTATGATTCCTTTGCACCACAAGGCGGTGATGCTTTTTGGCAAACAGCGCAAGACATTTACAACATCATTCCAGAAGGCGCAAAAGGGGAGTGGAAAGGTAAGGAGCTGGGTAATACAAACCGCTACTGGTTTGTCGAAAATATGTTGAGCCCACGTCTAAAAGCCTATCGTCAAGGCACTTATGAATATCATCGTTTGGGCATGGATTATGCAACAGCAGATATGGGACGTTGTAAAACCATGATTTTGCAAGCCCTTGAACGTATGGAAGAAGCCCATCAATCTTATCCCAATACCCTCGCCATTCGCATGTTTTCATTGACGAAAGTAGATGAATTGGTCGAAATTTTCAAAGGCGCAGCACCCGATCAAAAGACGCGGATGATAGCCATTATGCAAAAAATTGACCCTTCAAATTCATCAAAATACACCGCCGTAGGCTTTTAATTTAGTTGATAGTTTATAATTGATAGTTGATAATTTATGCCATTATCCGCTATCAATTATCCGCTATCAATTATCCACTATCCATTATCAACTATCCGCTATTTAATTATGAAAATATTCTGCATCGGGCGCAATTACGCCGAACACGCAAAGGAACTCAACAACGCTGTACCCACCAAGCCGTTGGTATTTATGAAGCCACCTACGGCTTTGCTTTTGGATGGAAAACCGTTGTTTTATCCTGATTTTACTAAGAATCTGCACCATGAATTAGAAATTGTGTTGAAAATTTCTAAAAATGGTAAAGCCATTCAACCTGAATTTGCCAATCGTTATTACGATAAAATTGCACTCGGCATTGACTTTACAGCACGAGATATTCAGGACGAACTGAAAGCCAAAGGGCAACCGTGGGAATTGGCAAAAGCCTTCGATAACTCTGCCGTTTTGAGCGATTTCAGACCCCTCAGTAATTTTGAGGTTTCAGACATAAAATTCCAATTGACAAAAAATGGCACGCCTGTTCAGGTCGGTACAACAGCCGATTTAATTTTTAGTTTCGACACTTTAGTTGCCTACGTTTCTCAATTTTTTACACTCCAACAAGGCGATTTGATTTATACAGGTACACCTGCGGGTGTCGGCCCTGTAAAAGTAGGCGATGTGTTGGAAGGTTTTTTGGAAGGCGAAAAACTTTTGGTTTGTGAAATAAAATAATAGGTATCAAAACTTACATCAAGTTTGAAACTTAACGCAAGTTGTATTCCTTTTTTTTAACTTTACGCCGCATTTTAAGCACATAATATTTTTTGACTAATCTATTTTTCTTCAAAATAATGAGAATCAAGTTTTTACATATTCTATCTATTGCAACTCTGATATTTACATCTTGCTCAAAGCCTATTGCGAATTTTGTCATCAAAGACGCGGAAAAAACGGCTCCAGCTAAGGTCACTTTTCAAAATAAATCACAAAAAGCCGAACGCTACGAATGGGATTTCGGAGACGGCAAAAAAATAACCGACTCAATTGCTCAACACGAATACAAACGTTCAGGCAATTATACAGTCATTCTCAAAGCCTATAAAGGAAAAAAAATGAGTGAAACAAAACAAAAAATCCACATTGACGCACCCTTAACTTGCCTTGTCGAAATTGAAACAGATTACGGCACAATGCTCGCCGAACTCTCAAACGCTACGCCACAACACCGCGACAACTTTACCAAACTCGCGGAACAAGGTTTTTTCGATGGCACTATTTTCCACCGCATTATCAACGAATTTATGATTCAAGGTGGCGACCCGGATTCCAAAAATGCCGCAGAAGGTCAACCTCTTGGTATGGGTAGTCCTGGTTATACTGTTCCTGCCGAATTTATAGATTCGTTGGTTCATGTCAAAGGAGCTTTGGCAGCTGCGCGTATGGGCGATGCAGGTAATCCTAAAAAAGCGTCAAACGGTTCACAGTTTTATATTGTGCATGGTAAAACCTTTGACGAAGCCATGCTCAACCGCATTGAGTCAATGAAAGGCATACATTACACACCTGAACAGAAAAAAATGTACGCAGAGATAGGCGGTTTTCCACCGCTTGACCGAGAATATACTGTTTTTGGGCATGTAATCAAAGGTTTAGACATCCTTGACAAAATCGCTGCCGTCCAAAAAGATGGTCGTGACCGTCCTACGAAAGATGTTAAAATGAAAATACGAGTCATTAAATAGGGATTCGTTATTGGTTATTCGTTATTCGGGATTGGACTAACTATTCCCGAATAACGAATAACCAATAACTAATAACCAATAACAAGCAAACAAAAATGCAAGCGAAAACCCTTTTAGGAATAGACGTTGGTGCATCAGGTATCAAAGGAGCTATTGTTGATTTAGAAACAGGTGAGTTTATCGGCAAACGGTTTCGAGTACCGATGCCCGAACCGAGTACGCCCGAAAATGCGGCACAAGCCATTGTAGAAATTGTCAAACATTTCAATTATTCTGGCGCTATTGGCGTTGGATTTCCTTCCGTCGTCAAAAATGGTATTGCTTTGACGGCTGCCAATCTCGACAAATCTTGGATTGGTTGTAATATTGAAACGGTTATAAGTGCAGCAACAGGCTGTCGCGTTATTGCCTTAAACGATGCAGATGCGGCGGGCATGGCTGAAATGCGTTTCGGTATTGGCAAAGGAAAAATGGGCACGGTTGTCTTTATCACTATCGGAACGGGCTTGGGAAGTGCGGTGTTTACAGATGGTCACTTGCTCCGCAATACCGAATTTGGTCACTTTTTGATGAAAAAGAACCTTATTGCAGAGAAATACGCTGCCGATTCTATCCGTAAAAGTGAGGGTTTATCATGGAAAAAATGGGGTAAACGTTTCAACGAATACCTTGAAAAATTGGAATTGTACTTGCAACCCACCCTTATTTTGCTTGGAGGCGGTTCAAGTAAATATTTTGATGAATATAAAGACCAATTCACCATCGGTACGCTGGTTTTGCCAGCCGAACTCTTGAACAGCGCAGGCATTGTAGGTGCTGCAATTTATGCTGCTGAAAGCGAATGAAAGGTAAAATATATCTCATACCCACGCCTCTTGGCGACGATGCGCTGCATACGATTCCGTCCTATGTCATCGAAATCATTCATGGTCTCGACACCTTTATTGTGGAACGTGCCAAAACAGCACGGCATTTTATCAAAGCCACTTTGCCTCCTTATCCCCTCAGTAGTGTGACGGTTTTTGAGATAGATGAACACGCACAAAGTATTGATTTTCAAGAAATTACTAAAATTTTAAACACAGGCAAAAGTATCGGTGTCATGTCCGAAGCAGGTTGCCCAGGTGTTGCAGACCCAGGTGCTATTGTCGTTGATTGGGCGCATAAAAATGGTTTTGAAGTGATGCCTTTGGTAGGTCCCAGTTCGATTTTGCTGGCGTTAATGGGTTCAGGATTCAACGGTCAATCGTTTCAGTTTCATGGCTATTTATCTGCCAAACGTGGTGAAATTGGTAAGGATTTAAAACGTTTGGAAGATATTGTGAAACGCACAAAACAAACCCAAATTTTCATCGAAACACCTTACCGCAACAAGACTTTGATTGAAGCTGCCCTTACGACATTGCAACCCAATACCAAATTGTGTATCGCTGCTGACCTCACGACCCCCCCTCAGTATTTGGTGACAAAAACCATTGCAGAATGGAAAAAAACGACGATGCCAGACCTTCATAAACGCCCTGCTATCTTTTTAATAGGTTAACAGGAATGGCACATATTTTGCTGACAATCAATGTTATTATCCATATATTTCACTTTTACTTAGGAAAGCGGCAACCAAATCAGTTGCCGCTTTTTGTTTGTTAGAGATTATTGTTTTATTGATTGAAAATAGTTTAGAAAACTGTGGAAAATGCTTATTTTTGTACGGACAAACATAATTTTAAACAGACCTATTCGAAAACTGATTGATTTAAAATGGCAAAAAGACAATCGAACCAACCGATAAATAAAGCTAAAACACCCGCATCAAAGCCGCCTAAAAAGGAAGGGAATGTATATGATAAAATTTTTAGAGAAGTCGTTGAGAAAGTATTCAGACCGTTAGTTGAAGAACGTCTCGGTGTAAAAATCGTAAAAGCGACACCTTTGAAAGAAAAAATGCAAACCACCGTCGAGTTAGAAATGGATTTTTTCTACGAAATCTTGACCGATAAAGGAGAAAGGTTTATCTTGCACTTAGAATTTGAAAGTGGCATCAACTATAATATGGTCTATCGTGTTGGCGAATATCATGGTATGGCACTTCGTCGCTACAAGTTGGAGATACGACATATCGTTGTTTATCTCGGCGAAGAACCGCCACCCATGCGAACGCAACTCAAGCCCGAAGAAATTTATTCAGGTTTTGATTTGCTGAATGTTCAAGCGTTAGATACCAACCAGTTACTTAGTTCGCAAGTACCAGAAGTCGTTTTAGTTGCTATTCTATCCAACTATCCAAAGGAAGAGGCGGAGACGGTTTTGCGGCAAATTATCCTCAATCTTAAAAAAATTATCAAGCACAGAAGAACTTTAAAAAGATATTTAAATCAGTTGATGATGCTTTCTCGGCTGCGAAAAATAGAAGAATTAACAATTAAAATTACGGAAGAAATGCCAGTACATTATGATATTGAAACAGATGCTCTTTATTTAAGAGGCACTCAAAAAGGTAAACTTGAAGGTAAACTTGAAGGTAAACTTGAAGGTAAACTTGAAGGTAAACTTGAAGAAGCTGCAAAAAAAGATTATATTTTTGTCTCTAATCTTTTAGCTGATACAGATTTTGGTGATGAAAAAATTGCGAACTTAGCCAATGTCACTTTGGATTTTGTGCAAGAAGTGAAAGATGAAAGACCAAATTTTGTTTTGGTTAATAACTTTTTGCATGATACTGATTTTGATGATGAAAAAATTGCGCATTTAGCTAATGCCCCTTTGGCTTTTGTTGAAAAAGTACGCTTATTATTAGCATAAACGGAGAAGAATCCCCCAGTCTGCTTGTGATTGGAAAACCAAACGTAGATTAGGGGAGCGACTACTACATTTTCATAAATTTCGTGAGCACTTTATGCCCTTAATGTGTATTGGGCTTACAAAATAAACGGCTCTTATGCACACCTGCGTAAGAGCCGTTTTTAGGTATTCGTTTTTTTTACAATTTTACAAACTTAGTCGGCACTTTATGCCCTTGATGTGTAGAAGGCATAACAAAATACACACCTTGTTCAAATTCATAGATTGAAAACTCAATACGATTCAATCCTTTTTCAACCGCCTTTTTCTCTGATTTAACGACTTTTCCAAGGCTGTTATAAAATTCAAAAGTGACTTCGCGGGCATCTAAACTTTCCAAAAGTATCCGTAATTCACCGTCCGTTGGGTTTGGAGCAATGCGTTGAATGACAATAGGAATCAACTGCGTCGGCTTATAACTCGCTGATTGTAAGGCACTTGTTGCGGGTGCGATAGAAACACTTGCCGTATTGTTCGCAACGGTTGCATCTGTTGGTGTTGAAGCTAAAAGATTTGTCGTCACCACAATCGGTGTAACGGCATCAAGGACAAAAAACGGTGCATCAAGTGTTGCCGTTGCCCCTGCTGCAAGGCTCGGAATAAGCCATTCAGAACACTCAATACCGCCCGCACAATAGTCATTGAACGTGCCTACTGAGGGGATACGAGTGCCACCAAAAGACATTTTTGCAGGACGTTTAAGGTCAATTTTGATATTGGTCATGGTTGTTGTACCAATATTTTTAGCCGTTACACGTACTGTATTCGTTGTCCATTGGCGATAAGTTGCTGGATTTGAAGCGATTGTGAGTTCAATATCTGTGCTTGCAGTCGTCACAGGTTTTGTTTCCCAAACGACATCATCAATTTCGAGACTGCGGAATTGGTCGCCTCCTGCATCAAGATATTTGAAGGCAATAAAGCGATTTGTGCCTGTATAAGAGGTGAAATCAACCATATATTCTCTGAAATTATTGTCTGTAATAACGGTTGGATTGCCAAAAGGAACGAATGTCGAGCCATCATAAATATTGCTCATCGTACCGATTTGAATCCGTCCTGCACCTGCCAATTCGCTGCCCCAAGTATTTGCTGCCTTGAATCGCAAGCGGTTTGTAGCTGCCGAAAGATTGGCAATTTCAGGGCTAATCATCAATATCAACGACGAGTCCAAAGGCGTGCTGCGGAACATAATGGCGCGTTTGGTCGCATTGCCAATTGTTCCACGGCTTGTTATACGCACATCAACCCATGATTCATTGACATTGGGCGCATGATAAGTCAGTTTTGTCCAACATAAAGGCAAATTAAAACCTTGTGGCGATGAGTAAGAACTGCTTTCAAAATCTTCTACGAAAGCCGTTCTTGCGCTTTGTGTACAGGGTTCATTGAATTGATTGAACATTGTGGCATTTGACCAAGCCGACCATGTGCCATTTGCTGTACAACGACTGCGGACGATGGCACGTAAGCGACCCGGGATTAGCGAAATATTGGCAAAAGTATCATTCACGATGCCCGAAGATATAAGCGCACCGCCATTAGGTTGATTTGTATCATCGTAAAGCAACTGATATTCATATTGTAAAGCATTGTTCACTTTTGACCAAACCAATATAGCTGTTGCCGTAGTGATGTTTTTTGCAAATATTTTTGAAGGTGTCATGGGTGTACAAGTTGTACTTGCTGTAACCATGACATTGAAACTACACGTAGTGGCATTGTTTTTAGCGTCTCTTGCGGTATAAATCACAGTCGTTGAACCAATTGGGAAACTTTGACCGCTTGAAAAGTTGCTTGTTACTGAGGGGGGCGTTGTGCAATTATCAGTAGCGGTTGGTGTTGTCCAAGTCGCTATGGCAGTTGTGCCCGCCGTTGTCAAACTGATGTTGGTAGGACAGTTTTGGAAAACGGGTGGTGTCACATCAATTGCACAAGGGTCTGTACCGCTGTCTTGAATGACAACGGTATAATCCTCAACTTCACCTGCTGCAAAGGTTTCGCAAGCGGTTGGATATGCATCTTTTTTCATCGAAATACGCATAGTGGTTGTACCCGTTAGAGCTGTTGTTGGTATGGATATGTTTTTGAAGACACCGCTCCCAATAGTATTGAAATCTTGGAGAACTACTTCAGAATCATCATAAATGCCGTTTTTATTATAATCAATCCAAACTCGGAAATACAACGAAGTTTGATAACCCGCCCAACTTAAACTTGGTGAAACCAACAAAGTATAACCGATACCTTTTACTACGGTAGCTGTTTTGTCCCGAAAATCGGAATAGCCAAGAGCATAGCGGTCACTTCGTGTTTTTTCACTCCTATTAATTAATGAACTGAACTCCACATAAGAAATCCATTCGTTCCAAGGTGCATTGGAGTGAGAAGTGCAATTGGCAACTGGCGGTATATTTGAAGAAACAGTTACTGTAAAGGAGCAAGTTGATATATTGTTTCCTGCATCAATTGCAGTATAAACAACGGTTGTGGGTGGCCCAACTGGGAAGGATTGACCACTCAAATAATTGCTCGTTACTGAGGGGGGCGTTGGACAATTGTCTGTCACAAGTGGTGTTGTCCAAGTTGCAACAGCCGAAGAATTGGTTGTAACTATACTGATATTTTGCGGGCAATTGACGAAAACGGGCGGTGTAAAATCATTTGCACAAGGATTACTTGGACTTGTTTCCCAAGCCACATCATCTATTTCAAGGCTCCGATAAAAATCACCTCCTGAACTGATATATTTGAAAGCAATGTATCGGTCTGTTCCGCGATAGGTTGCGAAATCAACAATATATTCTCCAAAAACATTGCTATTTATGACTGTTTGACTACCAAAGGGCGTAAAACTGGAAGCATCGAAAGGATTGCTTAAAGTACCAATTTGGATGATTGCTATGCCATTGGCTTCACTCCCATAAGTATTGGCGGCTTTAAAACGCAAGCGGTTTGTTCCAGTTGAAAGATTAGAAATCTCGGGTGTGACAAGCATCAACAATGCAGAATCTGTCAACGGTGTACTGCGGAACATAATGGCACGTTTGGAAGTGTTACCAATGGTACCACGACTTGTTGTCCGTGCATCAATCCATGATTCATAGACTGTTGGAGCATGGTAAGTCAATTTATTCCAACAAATTGGTAAATTAAATCCTTGTGGACTTGAATAAGAACCACTTTCAAAGTCTTCGACAAAAGCAGTTCTTGCGCCTTGAAAGCAAAGTTCATTCTGCTTATTGAAATGCGTCGTTAATGACCATGCTGACCATGTGCCACCCGCCACACAACGACTTCTAACGATTGCCCGTAGGCGACCATTTATTAATGTTAAGTTAGCGAAAGTATCTGTTACAATACCTGATGCAATAAGCGCACCGCCATTTGGTTGGCTCGTATCGTCATAGAGCATTTGATATTCATACTCCAAGGCATTATTGACCTTTGACCAAATGAGTTTTGCTGTTGTAGCATTGATGTCTTTCGCATATAATTTCGTCGGTACTGAGGGGGTACAACTCCCAGTTGATGCGCTTTGAACTACTACCATATAATCCTCTACTTCCCCTGCTGCGAAGGTCTCACAAACGGTTGGGAAAGCATCTTTTTTCATGCTCACACGCATACGGACAGTGCCTGTTACGGCTGTCGTTGGAATCGTTATACTTTGTGTAACGGATTGATTACCATTGTTTTGTTCCAATACTTTTTCTGTATCTTCAAAAATGCCGTTGTTGTTGAAGTCAATCCAAGCGCGGAAAAAGAGATTGGTTTGATAACCTGCCCAACTCAAACCGGGCGTTATACTGAGGGGGTAACTTTGACCTTTGGCAACGGTGGCTGTTTTGTCCGTCCAATCGGAATAACCGACGACGTAGCGGTCATCGCGTGCTTTGCTTGTTATATTGTTAAGATTGGCTAATTGGACGTTGGCAATCCATTCGCTCCATGGGGCGTTCGATTTTGAAGCGCAATAAACGTTTTGAGATTGGACATTACTTATAAAGGTTAGAAAAAACAGTATCATACTGAGGGGTAGCCCAAAGCGCACCCAAAGAGAAGGTTTAGCGAAGTTCATTGTGATAAGTTTGTTTTAAGATTTATATAATTGAAATGGGAGGATTTCCTAACAAAGGTAAAGCATCTTTTATTACGGGGCATCTTTTTTAACGTTTTGCGAAGCAAAATACGCTGTTTAGTTTAGTTTTTGAATGGTATAAAAAAGTCAATTGGAAAGAGAAACGGCTCTTATGCAGGTGTGCAGAAGAGCCGTTTATATTGACGTAACAACCTAAATGTGATGTTAATTCTTCAAAATTTCATCAATTGGATTATTATCTTTATATTTTTCTTGAATTTGAAGAATGTTTTCAACAGGTACATTGAGTGCTTTAGCAATTATTTCTGCACTCATATTCTGTTTTAGAAGTAAAAGAATACTGAACTCTTTTTCTTGACGCTCACGTTCTTTTTCTCGACGCTCACGTTCTGCATTTTTTTCTGCTATAGCTTCAGCTTCTCGCAGTCGGCGCATTTTTTTTTCTGTATCGAAAAAATCAGCGACAATTTCTGGTGTTGATTCATAATCTAACATATCATCTATTTTTCCTTCAAAGATAAGATAACTTTCGTTATTTCCAAATTTTATGTATGCTTCTATGAAATTATAAGCCACCTCAATTTCTTTTCTTGTATAACCTTTTGTTATCAATTTTCGTGTTATCGGCAGAAATAAGCCCATAATTTCATCATCAGACTTGCCTTTTAATTGTGTCGAATAATAGACCGTTTCCATGATTAATGAAACGATGCGGTCTGGATTTTTGTAATTGCTGGGGTGATTTTCCATTACTTTATAGGTGTTGAAAAAGGTTCTTACGCCTGTTCCCCATGTTTCAACTACGTATTCTTTGGGATGAAAATGCGGATTACTGTCCGTAAAAACGCATAACATAACGGGGTTTATACCAAATTTATCTTCAATGCGATAACGCATTTGATGCGCCCGCAATCCAAAAACTTTATCATATACCCTTGTATTTCAATATGCAATAAGATGTAAAGCGGTTTCCCTCTCTTGCGGTGCAGCATCACCAAAACATCTGCAATCCTGTTTTTAGGACGTGAATTAGGCTGAATCGTTTGCAACTCCTTGTCTAAAAAGACGATTTCTTTGTTCCAATCTATCTTTCCATAATGTTGAGGAAAGAAAAATTCCACAAATTGCGGCATCAACGTTCGGAAAGATACTTTCCACAATTCATCATGTGCTACGGGCATTTTATGTGTTGTTTTCTGAATAGTAAAGCCCAAATATCGAATTACTTTTTATTGAAAACAAGATTTATTCACCCTTTTATAGCATTTTTTTCTTTAAAATATCCCTTTTTTGAATGTAAAATGGAGCGATACGGATTTCATAAATTGCACGAATGTTTTTTGATTTGGGCTTTATCTCTGGATTAGTTCAAAATGATTTGACGATGGATATGTTATTTGAAGCATAAATTCTTTTTCTATCAAAAACCAAACAAACGTCCCATTTTTTAGTAAAACCAAACCAAAACGATAATTTTGCCGCCCAATTGATTATCAGTTATTCGTTAATGGTTATTCGTGTGTTAAGTTACAACGCTTGACTGCAACGCATGACATAAGTCTCACGACTCAATACTAAAATATGAAAGTTTTAAAATTTGGCGGTTCGTCCGTCGGAAAGCCCGAGAGAATTCGGGGTATTGTTGCTATTTTACAGAAATATCACGCACGTGGCGACCGTTTTACGGTTGTTTTTTCCGCTTTTGGCGGTGTCACCGATGGGCTTATTGATATGGCAACCAAAGCCGAACAAGGCGATGCTGATTATTTGACTGCCTTTGAACAGGTGAAAATGCGGCATATTGACTCTGCAAAAGAACTGTTGACTGCCGCACGTTTTGCCGAAGTTTTGCCTCTTATTGAAAAAAATACCGACGATTTGCTCGATGTACTGAGGGGTATCTTTTTGATTCGGGAAGTGTCGCCACGGACTTTGGACTATGTTGTCAGCTTTGGCGAACGTTTGTCGAACCTCATTGTGGCGCATACTTTGGACGAATCAGGCATTCCTGCCGAGTTCCTTGATGCGCGTAAAATCATCAAAACCGATAAAAATTTCGGTTCGGCAAAGGTGGATTTAGAAGAAACAGACCGCCGTGTGGCTGAATATTATGCAGCACACAACGACAAAGTGCAAATCGTCACAGGTTTTATTGGTTCTGTCAAAGGCAGTGCAAATGGTGCAGAGTTTGGTTTGACAACAACACTCGGACGTGGCGGCTCTGACTATACGGCGGCGATTATTGCTGCGGGTTTAGATGCCCAAGTCATCGAAATTTGGACAGACGTAGATGGTGTGTTGACTGCCGACCCACGCAAGGTCAAAAAGGCATTTACCATCCCAACAATGACGTATGCCGAAGCGATGGAAATGTCGCATTTTGGCGCAAAAGTCATTTATCCGCCGACGTTGCAGCCTGCATTTAGGAAGCAAATTCCGTTGTATATCAAAAATACATTCAATCCAGATTTCATTGGTACGCTCGTTTCCAACAAGCGCGACCCTTCGGCTCATGCGGTTCAAGGCATCAGTTCGATTTCAAATGTGTCTTTATTAACATTGAGCGGTTCGGGTCTTTTTGGTGTGCCGGGTGTAGCGGGGCGTTTGTTTGCAGGTTTGGCGGCTGCCAAAATCAATGTTATTTTGATTACGCAAGGCTCATCTGAATCGTCCATTTCTTTTGCGGTCAATCCGTCGGATGCTTCAAAAGCGAGACGTGCCGTTGAAAAAGCGTTTGAATATGAGTTCAAAAGTGGCTCTGTGAACCCCCTCAGTATAGAACCCGATTTGTCAGTCGTAGCGATTGTCGGCGAGGGAATGCGCTATCGTCCGGGCATTGCAGGTTTGATGTTCCATTCTTTGGGCAAAAACGGTGTGAACTGTGTGGCGATTGCGCAAGGCTCTTCTGAACTCAATATTTCAGTCGTCGTCCCACGTCATGACGAAGCAAAAGCCTTGAATGCGTTGCACGAAGGTTTCTTCTTATCCGATGCTCAAACGCTGAATGTATTCATCATGGGAACAGGTTTGATTGGCAAAACGTTGATTCGTCAAATTGTGGACAATGCGGAGTTTTTGAAAAAAAATCGTTTTATCGAAATCAAAATCGTCGGTTTGTCCAACAGCCGCAAAATGCTTTTTGATGAAGATGGCATTGACCAACAAGTCTTTATGTCTTTGATGACTGAAAAAGGTGAAACAGCGAACCCATCAGTATTTGTCGAAAAAATGAAGGCGTTGAATCTACCAAACACCATTTTTGTAGATTGTACAGCCAATAAAGACGTAGCCGCTTTGTACCTCGAAATACTTGATAGTTCAATTTCAATTTCCACAGCGAATAAAATTGCCAATTCGTCGTCGTATCAAGAATATGTCAATTTGAAAGAAACGGCTATCAAACGCAATATCCGTTATGGTTACGAAACGAATGTTGGCGCAGGTTTGCCAGTTATTTCGACTTTGAGCGATTTGATTATTTCAGGTGATAGAATGTTGAAAATTGAAGGTGTTTTGTCAGGTTCACTGTCTTTTATCTTCAATAATTTCAAAAAAGGTGTCAAATTCTCTGAAATTGTAGGCAAAGCGAAGGAATTGGGTTACACAGAACCTGACCCACGCATTGACTTAACAGGTATAGATGTGCGTCGCAAGTTGGTTATTTTAGCACGTGAAGCGGGTTTCCCGATTGAAGATACAGATGTTGACATCATCAATTTCCTTCCTGAAGCGTGTTTGTCTGCTAAAACGGTGGATGAGTTTTTCGTTAATTTGAAAAATTCAGACGACATTTTTGACAAAATGTTGGACGATGCAAACGGCGGTCGATTGCGCATGATTGCCAAAATTGAAGGCGGTAAAGCGACAATTGGTTTGCAAGCGGTTGATACTAAAAACCCTTTCTGCCACCTCGATGGCTCTGACAATATGATTGTTTTCACGACTGAACGTTATCGCGAACGTCCGCTTGTGGTGCGTGGACCGGGTGCAGGTGCAGAAGTGACAGCAGCAGGTGTGTTTGCAGAAATTATAGCGATTGGTAATTATTTGGGATAACTATTGGTCTTGTGAAATAAGAAAAAGCCTTGAAAACGTGTTGTTTTCAAGGCTTTTCTGCGTTTTTATATAGAATAAATCTGTCTTACTTCTTCGTAATAAACACCTCAATCCGTCTATTTTTCGCCTTGCCTTCGGGTGTACCATTATCGGCTATGGGTTTAGTATCCCCTAAACCTTCAGTTGTTATCCGAATCGGGTCAATGCCAGCGAGGGTCAAATATCTTTTGACGGAAGCGGCACGGATGAAAGAGAGGCGTAGGTTTTTGTCTGGAATACCAAAATTGTCGGTATGTCCTGCAATTTTGATGTCCACATTCGGAAAGGCTTTCATTATTTTGACCAATTCGTCCACCTGAGTTTTTGATTCAGGTCTCAATCTGGCTGAAGCATTGCCGAAATAAATGCTGTCGAGCGTCAAAGGTTGGGTCAAGTCCGCCTTTGGATCCATGATTTCAGTATAGAGTTTATCCAAAAACGAGCCTTTAGGTATATCGAAAATGCCTTCGGGCAAGGTTAATCTATGTATTGAATCCATGGAAAGGGTAGGCGTAGCAGACATATTTTCCTTTTGCACAGGTGTTTCAGCAACCGTTTGGGTCGTTTCAGATTCAGAAGGTTTAAATGAACAGGTTTTGAAAAAATAGAGACCTCCGAGAATGGCAATTGCCAATAAAACCCAAGGCATAAACTTACTGAAATCCATACGTTCTTCGACAATATCTTCAACTTGAGTCGTTATAGCGGCGGATAAATCCAAATTTGCGGCTTTAAGGAGTCCTTCTGGCAGGTTTTCATCGCGCAAAATAGGTAATTGTTCATTCAATAAATTGACAAAACTACTGGCACTCGTTCCATTTCGTTGTGCTATCAGATTCAATAAAATTGGCGCAACCATGTTCATAATACTGGTGGCAGAGGATGTTTTGATACCCGTATTCTTAGCTATCCAATCTGTTATTTGCCCTGTTTTTTTGTCAAAAATACTGTTGACTATGGGGCTGCCAGTACTCATTAAGTTTTGAGATTCCGTACCGCCATCCATCAATTTGTTGAGTGAAATGGACGTATCCATTTTGCTGCTGGCTTTTAGGTGCTGTACGAGTTCATTAACCCCGTCGCTATTATCTGATTTATTTGCCATGCCGCCAATAAGCGAAGGCAGAATGTAGCTAATGGCTTTGTAAATGGATTGGTTGTTTTCTCCCAAAAAACTGGCTGCTTTTGCGATGGCGATGTCCGTAAAATGTCCTTTTGCTATATCGAGTAAATTCGTTGCCATAAAAATTTTAGTTTTGTTTTAATTATTTTGAATGCAAAATTAGCAAAGCGCCTTGTAAATGACTTGTTTATTAGACGTTATTTTTAAATTTTGATACGCAATCCCTTATTTTATCTTTTTTTACTGAGGGGGGTACTACACTTTAAAAACAAGTTGCCGATAATATTTGTTTTCTTTTGCATTAATCAATTAGAGACATTAACGTATGAAATACCGTCGGTTTCTAACATTTTCGCCTTAGCGTAATATCTTTGCGGAAAGTAAGGGAAAATTCACTAAAAAGCAGAGATGAATCATTTTGATTTTTTAAAAGAGAGCCTTAGAAACCTACGCACAACGGGGGCAGTTGCCCGCAGTTCAAAATATTTGGTACGTGAAATGATGTTACCTATTGACTTCATCAATGCCAAAGTTATCATTGAACTTGGAGCAGGAGATGGTGTATTGACGGAGGAGTTGCTGAATCGTATGTCGCCTGATGCCTTGTTATTGTGTTTTGAAATCAACCCAGAATTTTGCAAAATACTGAGGAGGGCTATTGATGACGCACGCTTTGTACTCATCGAAGACTCAGCTGAAACGCTTGAAAAACATTTACATGAACTTGGTTTCAAGGAAGCTGATTACATAATGTCAGCTATTCCATTTATTGCTTTACCCAACGACTTAGTACATCGCATCGTTTCAGTTTGTCACAAAGTATTGAAAAAGAGAGGGTTGTATATTCAATATCATTACTCTTCGTTTATTCAACGCATGTATAGAAAGCATTTTGGTAATGTCAGAGTTGAGTTTGTTCCCTTCAATATTCCACCCGCCTTTGTGATGATTTGCGAGAAAAAGTAATCTCGTTATTGGTTATTCGTTATTCGTTTTGAACGAGTAACGAATAACGAATAACCAATAACCAATAACCAATTTATGACTAAATATTACGCAACCGATTCTCTCCGTTTTTTGTCCAAAGTAACCCTTCGACGGGTTTGGAATGCGACGAAAGTACTTTCTTCATTTTATGTGACAAAATGGACAAGGCGACCTGTTCAATGGGGTATGCCCTTTACGATTTCACTCGAACCGACGACGGCTTGCAATTTGCGTTGCCCCGAATGTCCAAGTGGTTTGAGGGCTTTCACACGTCCGACAGGCAACTTAAAGTCTGATTTTTTCAAAAAAACCATAGACGAATTACACCGTGATTTGATGATGCTCATTTTCTATTTTCAAGGTGAGCCGTATATCAATCCTAAGTTTTTGGATATGGTCAAATATGCCAATGACAAAGGTATTTATACTATAACCTCTACAAATGGGCATTTTTTGAATGGCGAAAATGCACGGAAAACGATTGAAAGTGGTCTCGACCGCTTGATTATTTCAGTGGACGGCACGACGCAGGAGACTTATGAGAGTTATCGAAAAGAAGGAAAACTCGATGTCGTGTTGCAAGGCGCACGGAATTTGGTGAAGATGAAAAAGGAGATGAAATCCAAAACGCCGCACATTATTTTTCAGTTTTTAGTGGTCAAACCAAATGAACATCAGATTCCTGAAATTTATAAATTGGCAAAAGAAATAGGTGTTGACGAAGTGAAATTGAAGACAGCGCAGGTCTATGACTACGAAAATGGCAATGATTTGATTCCAACAATTGATAAATACGCTCGTTATGCCCAAAAAGAAGATGGCAAATGGGCGTTCAAAAATGCGCTCGTCAATCACTGTTGGAAGTTGTGGCACTCCTGTGTTATCACTTGGGATGGTTTGGTGGTACCCTGTTGTTTTGATAAAGATGCGACACATCAATTGGGCGATTTGAAACAAGCGACGTTCCGCGAGGTGTGGCACAACGGTTCTTACAGCCGTTTTCGCAAAGCGATACTGAAAGGACGTGAGGAAATTGATATTTGTACGAATTGTACTGAGGGGTGTAAAGTTTGGGCTTAAATAAAAATATTTTCATTAAAATTGCAAATTCAACCACAAAGCAATCAATTTTATGCAAACAGAAACAGCCTTAGAAATAGAAAAAATCGAAGAAGAAACCCCTTACATCATGCCTTATGTGCAAAGAGACGTGAGCTGGTTGAGTTTCAATTATCGGGTTTTGCAAGAGGCAAAAGACCCTTTGGTGCCTTTGATGGAAAAGTTGAAATTCTTAGCCATTTACTCCTCCAACCTCGATGAGTTTTTCCGCATCCGCATTGCGCAACACCGCAGTTTGATTCGACTATCGAAAAAAACGAAAAAAGAACTGCATTACAATCCAAAACAAACATTAAAGGCGTTGTTGAAGATTGTCAATGATCAACAGATTGAATTCAGCCGCATTTTTATTGATGAAATCATTCCTGCGCTGCGCGAACACAATATTTTCATGCTTCGTCGCCTTGATTTGAAGAATGAACAAAAAGAATTTGTGGAGGCTTATTTTCAAGAGAACCTGTTGCCTTTCGTACAGCCCGTTCTCCTTGTAAAAAACAAAGTCCGCTTCTTTTTGAACAATGCCGCTTTGTATTTGACGGTTGCCTTGATATCCAAAGACAGCTATACGTCGAGAACAGAATATGCGATTGTCAAAATTCCAAGCGATTTCTTACCACGTTTTATCGAATTACCTTCTAAAAATGGGCGACATGAAATCATTATGCTCGACGACATCGTGCGCCATTCTGTCTCATATCTGTTCCCAGGTTATGATATTGTAGATACGTATTCCATCAAATTGACCCGTGATGCAGAACTCTATATTGACGATGAATTTACGGGCAATTTGATACTAAAAGTCAAGTCGAGCCTACAAAAACGGAATGTTGGACCCGCTTCCCGTTTTGTTTTTGACCGCACAATACCAAAAGAATTTCTCGATTTTTTGAGTGATACCTTCAATATTGAAAAGAGTGATATGCTGCCCGAAGGTCGTTATCACAACAATTTCGACTTCTTTAAATTTCCTGATTTTGGTTTGTCTCAGCTCAAATATAAGCCGATGCCGCCCCAATCTTATCCTGCTTTGGAGGAAACAGAAGACTTTTTTGGCGTTGTTTCAAAGAATGATCACTTGTTACATTTCCCTTATCAGAGTTACGAATCAGTCATTCGATTTTTTGAAGTGGCTTCGGAAGACCCCTCAGTAACGCACATCAAAATTGTTCAATATCGTGTGGCGCGCAAAAGCCGCATCATGCGCGCCTTGATGCAAGCGGTTGAAAATGGCAAGCAAGTATCTGTTTTCATAGAAGTCAAAGCTCGATTCGATGAGGAAGCCAATATCAAATGGGGCGAGGCGTTGCAAAAAGCAGGTGTATCGGTTTATTATTCTATGCCAGGCATTAAAGTCCATTCAAAATTGGCTTTGGTGAGCCGCAAAGAAGGGCGCAAAGTGAAATTGTACGCCTATCTCGGCACAGGCAATTTTAATGAAGACACGGCAAAAATCTATTCCGATTTGTGCATTTTCACAACCGATGAACGGTTGACAAAGGAAATGGCACAGGTTTTCCGCTATCTCGAAACATCAAAAAAAGATGGGATTCCGCCGTTTAAGCATTTATTGGTTGGTCAATTCAATCTTAGAGATGTATTGGCTGCTAAAATTGACCGTGAAATTGCCCATGCTAAGGCGGGGAAATCTGCTTCGATAATTCTAAAATTGAACAGTCTTTCGGATAGAGAGATGATTCAAAAACTATACGATGCCTCGCAAGCAGGGGTGAAAATAAAGATTATTGCGCGGGGGATTTGTTCTCTCGTACCCGGTATTAAAGACTTTAGCGATAACATAGAAGTTATCAGTATCGTTGACCGTTTCTTGGAACATGCCCGTATTTTTATATTTCACAACGATGGTAACGAGGAGATTTACCTGTCCAGTGCCGATTGGATGACCCGTAATTTGTCGCATCGAGTCGAGACATCTTTCCCGATTTATGACCCAAAATTGAAACAAATCATCAAAGAAGTCATTGATTTTCAATTGGCTGACAATGTCAAAGCCCGTATCATCAACGCAGAACAAGACAATCCGTACCGTCGAGATGACAACGAAATGGCCATGCGGGCGCAGGTTGAAACGTATTATTATTTCAAACGTTTGGAAGCGGCGGCGGAAATAATGATGAATGATGAAGTATGAATAAAAATGCCTCGTTTTGGATATCCAAAACGAGGCATTTTTATTCATACTTCATACTTCATCATTATTTCATTAATCCACATCTATCCGATTGTCCTCTGGCACGCGGTCAATCAGTTTATTGTAAGGGTCAATACCCGCTTTAACAGGTTTGCCTTTCACCTTCACAACAATCGTATGTTCGCCATTTGTCAAGCGGTGTTTTTGTAAATACAGCGGTTTTGTGAGCTTTTTACCTTCTTTAGTCACTTCATCGTCTGTGAAAACGCCTATGTCAATATAATCATTTGTCGTTGCAGCTTCGGTTTCATTGCCTTTTTCGTCGGCGTACATTTTGCGGGCTTTAACCTTTAAAGTCACTTCAAACTCGTTATTACTGAGGGGGGTAGCTTTCGCAGAAATGACGCGGTTTTCATACAGCGCCAATTTTTTCCAAGAGTCTTCCATAAAATACTTCAAGGAATCGGGAACGACTTTCTCTATGGCATTGTACAAATCATAACTGCCTGCAAACGGCGGCGTTTCTTTCAAAGCAAAACTGTCTCTGAAGCTGCGGATTGCACCGTTCAATTTGTCCTCGCCGATATAATCCTTCAAAGCATAAAGAATCAAACTGCCTTTTTGATACCACTGATACGGACGATTGCAATTGATAAAAACGTTTTCCTTTTTGCTTTCACTCGCCCGTCCACGTAAGTAACGGTCGAGGTCATATTTCAAAAAACGCTGCAAATTGTCGCTGCCGTAGCGGTGTTCCGCAATCATCAAAGCGGAATATTCAGCCAGTGATTCAGAAACCAAATTTGAGCCACGTGTCATATTCGGTGTCACTTGATGACCCCACCCTGTTGGCAATGCCTTTCAGTCGTGCGATGTGGTCGAGCATCATTTCAGCGCTGATTTTAGGATACACGCCAAACTCTTGTGGCAAATAACCCAACACTTTACGGACGGCTTCTTTTTGTTCCGACACATTGATATTGCCCAACAGAATCGAGCCGCTATCGGCATCTTGTAATGTGGCAATGGTGCGCATCAAAGACGATTTACCCGCGCCGTTCGGACCTAACAAACCGAACATCCCCTGCGGAATCGTTAATGATACATCGTTTAAGGCTTTTACGCCATTGGAATAGGTTTTGGAGAGATTTTCAATCAGAAGTTGCATAGAAAAACATTTGGTATGTTATAAAATTGGTTGAATTTTCGTTGGTAATATAGTAAAACTCTTTTGAGAAAGGCTTTTTTTTCTACAAATCACCCATAAAGAGTGATGAGACTGTGAAAACAGACCCCTCAGTATTTTGGGCGTTTGGGTATTGTTTTTTACTAAAAAGTCGAAAATAAATCGATTGTGATAAAATGATTATTAAAAAAAAGTTAACTTGCGTTAAAATACAGGGCGTTGCGGATTGGCAGCAGCAAGAGATGTGAAAGGGTTTTGTTAACGATTTACAAAATACTTTTTATTGGTATACTTTTTATTTTTCCAAATTGTTAATAATTCGTCCTAACCTATAAAAAATAGGCTCCTAAAACTATTGTGATATTAAGATTGATTCCAAGGAATGATTCTTACGTTAGTCTTACTTCTAATAACATCTTCAAGTAGATTGTCGTAACCGTTGCTGTGATTTATCGATAGACCTAAATATCTCGGACGGCGTAAAATACATTTTCGGTATGTATTATGTTGCACCTTCTTGTATGGATTGTCAAATACAAAAAGGTTAAAGACCAAGTGGAAGCCACAGAAATAATGGTTTTCATCTCATCCAATGCGAAATAATACATTTTGATGGTGCTCAGATAACGTCGCTACTTCTGTTGATGATGAAGTTTTTGCCCCCCCTCAGTATCCATAAGATACTGAGGATAAGAAGACAAAACAGAGTAACTGAAAAATGGGCTAAGAACGATGTGGAAATAAAATTAGTAAAAATTTTATCTGTTTGAGCGGAAGTAAATTTTTCATGCTATTTGTTTCAAGATGTCATTTGTTGTTTCAAAGTTAAACTAAAAAAAAAACTTAAATTTTTATTTTTGATGAAAAGGCAGTTAGCCTATGTGAATAAGCCGTTAGAGCGTATGAACCTTTAAAACATTTTTTTGGGTGTTTAGATGAATGAAATTAGGTTTTGGCATATAAAAAAGCAGTTTTACATTTGTTTTTTATAGTGTTTTTTAAACAAAGTATTTTAAAATGAAAATCCGTACAATTGTCATAGATAATCAACCGAATTGGCTTGATTTATTGAAACGTTTTGTTCAGGCTTCCTCCGTTTTAGAGCTTGTTGGTACTTTTTCCTCAACCCTCGAAGCGTATCCACATATAGCTGCTGGAGAGGTTGATTTGGTGGTTTCTGATATTGATTTACCTGAATTGGACAGTGTTAAATTTATAAAAAGTCTTGAAAATCCACCTCTTGTCGTCTTTGTCACGGCGCATTCCCAATATGCTCTTGAAGGTTTCGAGATTTCAGCGACGGATTTCTTGGTGAAGCCTGTTGAATTGGAGAGGTTCATGAAATGTGTCGAAAAAGTTCGCCTGCGTTTTGAAGCCAATAAAGCATTAGCCGCCGGCTATGAAAAAGAGGAGGAAGAATACTTCTTCATCAAGATACATCACACCCATGTCAAATTGAGATATAACGAAGTGGTGTATTTGAAATCTATGGAAAATTATGTCCAAGTCCATACTATTAAAGGAGATGTTCATACAGTCGTTGCCCCATTACGCAATTTTGAGCAACAACTGCCCCCCTCAGTATTTTCGCGCATTCATAGGTCTTATTTGATTAACAATCGTTTTGTCAACACCATTGAACGTGAAAGCTTGACCCTCGTTGGAAACATAAAAATGCCCATAAGTGCACAGTACCGCGATAAAATTCAACGCGAGATTGTGGATAAAAAGATAATTAGGCGTGATTAAAACGTTTTAAGGTTTTTTATAATTTTTGCTCAAATCATCTAAGATTAATACCCAGTCTTGACCATATCCCGTTGTCAGTGGTGTAAATTGTTGTAAACCCGTATTCACAAAGCTGCCAATATCCTTAATCGAGCCATTGCGGGGGTCGAACCAATAAGCGACTACTTTTTCACCAGATATTTTACCCATATTGACTGTTATGGGTTTGCCTTTTGTACTATAAATAAAAGCATAGTCCTTGCCGCGAGTGGCTTGGATATGGTCGTAAATACTGAGGGGGTCGGTCACCAACGTTTGGTCGGGTATGCGGTCGAGCATTGGACGTGACTCTATGAGTTTACGTAAATATTTCATCTGTCCAGCGGCAGGTAAATTCATCGCATCGTACCACGGAATACTGGCACCGTTGATACTCTTTCTTTGAGGTGTGTACATCTGCCAAACATCGTGGCAACCATAAGTATTGCCAAAAGCCCCAGCAAAAACGTCCCAGTATGCCGATATACGTATGTCATAAGCATTGGACAAGCCCAATTCCGTTCTGTTGAAACACACAGGATGGTCTTCATAAAGCGGCTCGCCATCGAATGTTGGTTTAGTCGGTGTGCGATTATATGCCACTTTCATACGGTCATAAACGGGATTTTCTCTACAATGTCCTGTTTGAAACATATTGAAATCAAACCACGTGTCATTGTGAAACCATTTTCCAGAACCACCATCTGCTATATCATTGGGTTGTGGGTGTGCCGTCATCAAGGCATTGTCTGCACCGCCGACTCCGGCAGTAATACCCACTGCCATGGCACGCCAAACGTTTACATCTTGCTCATCGCGCGGGTTTCGGTCGCCCATCAATATCCAAATAATGTTTTTACGGTCTTTGTAGCGATTGCCTATCCATTTGCCATAGACTTTGGCATTGTCTGCATTAAAAATTTCAGGACCATCGCCCCAACTGTTTTTACTCAGTTTATCACCCCAAGTAGGTAGGAGCGCGATGTACAAACCTAACTCAGCGGCTTTATCAATTATCCAATCTACATGTTGAAAATAGGCATCACGTGGTTTTGTTGGGTCAAGGTTGTCAAGCGGTACTTCCCAATAGGGGTTAGGGTCTTTCAAGCCTTGAAGCTCTGCTAAAGCAACCGCTTGAATGACGGTAAAACCTTGCTCTGCTCTGCGTTTCAGATACTTTTCTGCTTCCTCTCGCGTGAGTCTATGGAAAAGCTCCCATGCCGTATCGCCTAACCAATAAAACGGTTTCCCGTTTTCATGCACTAAAAAACGGTTGTTGTCGGAAACTTTAAGCCGCCCATTGAGGACTGGGTTTGGAAATGGTTGAGCAAAGGCATGGCTCACCATTAATAGGAGTAATAGAAAAAAAGCTTGTTTTTTCATAGAAATTCATTTTATAAATTATCCACTATAAATTAAAACCCCAACATGTCTTTCATCGAAAATACACCTTTTTTTCCAAAAATCCACTCTGCAGCTAAAACTGCACCCGTTGCAAAACCTTCGCGTGAATGAGCGGTATGCGATATTTCAATGGTATCAATAGGCGAGTTGTATGTCACGATGTGCGTACCAGGTGCGGGGTCAATACGTTTAGCCGTAATGTTAATCTCATCAGCAGCCCCCTCCCCGAAAGAATCGGGATTTCGTGCCTCAACAGTATCACAAACCCATTTTGTCTTTCTTTCTACATTTTCCAAGATGCTGTTAGCTAATGTGATAGCTGTACCGCTTGGCGCATCGAGTTTTTGGGTATGGTGCGTTTCTTCCATCCGTACGTCGTACATCGGGTAGCTGTTCATCATGGAAGCCAAACGGCGATTGATTTCAAAAAAGATATTGACACCAATGCTGTAATTCGACGCATAAAAAAAAGCTGAATCGTCTTGACGACACAATTCAGAAACAGTATCATAATGTTCCAACCAACCTGTCGTGCCACAAATAACTGGAACTTTTGCTGCGATACATTGTTTGAGGTTATCGAAAGCAGATTCAGGTCTTGTAAATTCGATGGCAACGTCGGCTTCTGCGAGTCTTTTAAAGTCTTCTGGATTGTTGACATCAAGGCGTAAAACGACTTCGTGACCTCTCTGAATGGCGATGTTTTCAATCGTTTTACCCATTTTTCCGTAACCAATAAGTGCAATTTTCATAAAAAAGAAATTAAATTTTGACAAAAAAGTGACAAATATGCAATCGGTCGTCTTATAAAGGCACTCCGTTGCGAAAGAAATTTTACTAACACGATTGGAGTACCTGTTGACGATAAATACGTTTTCAGGTTTTTTTTATTTAAAAATAAACCAAACTGATTATTCGGCTGTCATTAAAATTCTATAAGTTTGCCGCCCGTGTTCAGTGAAACACGCAAAAGTAAGCAAAGACTTATTGTGGAGTGTATTTTCCCGTAACGAAAACTGTCGAAATGAATTTCAGAAAACTTATTGCAGAATTGATTGGTACTTTTTTTCTCACCTTAACGGTTTGCATGACTTCTTATGCCAAGGTTTCTGCTGACTTACAGCCGCTGGCTATCGGTGTGGTTTTGATAGGTTTGATATATGCAGGTGGTTATATTTCAGGAGCGATTTTTAATCCTGCGGTCACATTGGCTATTTTTTTACGCGGACGTTTAAACCTAAAAGAGGCTGGAACATATATGATTGCGCAATTTTCAGGCGGTGCTGCCGCCGCTTTGGTCACGATTGTTCTAACATCAGCTAAACCTATCGTTTTTCCGATTGAAGCCCCCCCTCAGTATTTTGGTATTATGCCCGCCGTTTTGGCTGAAATTTTAGGCGCCTTTGCCCTCGTTTGGGTCGTTTTGAATGTGGCTACGTCAAAAACCATTGATGGCAATAATTTTTATGGCTTGTCCATTGGTTTCACAATAACGGGCTTGATATATACCCTCGGCAGTGTTTCGGGTAGCGTGTTCAATCCTGCTGTTGCAGTGGCTTCAAATATTGCACAATTAGGTAATTGGTCCAATCTGTGGATTTATTTAGTAGGCGGTTTTGGTGGTGCAGCTTTGGCAGCTATTGTTTATAAATATGTGAATCCAGAAGAGTAAAAGGCGACATCCAATCTTAGTAAGATTTCCAATCTTACTAAGATTATTCAAATTTCTGTATCCGATACCTTCAGCGTTGACCACCTTATTTTAATTTTAAAGAATAGGCGTCATTTTCTTCAATTTTTCTAACAAAAACAAAACATCTTCCTCTGTATTCAAGTGTGAAAAAGAAAAACGAATGCACTTCCGCGAAGGGTCAATTTCCAAAGCATCTAAAACATGAGAACCGCCTTCTGCACCCGAACTGCACGCCGAACCGCCCGAAGCCGATATACCAGAAATATCTAAATTGAACAACATCAACTCTGATTTTGGAGACGAAGGAAACGACACATTCAGGATTTTAAAATTGCCCTCCTCTGTATCACCAATGAAACCAATGTCTTGAAACTGTTCTAAAAGTTTGTTTTTCAATAAATTACGCAGACCTATTATTTTTTGTTTTCTAACACCTAAATTTTGATACGCCAATTCTAAGGCTGTCGCCAAACCTATAATACCCGCCGTATTTTCGGTGCCACCTCGCATATTGCGTTCTTGTGAACCACCATCAATAAACGGTTTGAGCATAGATTCACCGTTGATATAGACAAACCCAACACCTTTGGGGCCATGAAACTTATGGGCTGAACCATTCAAAAAATGAATCTTTGTCTTCGATACATTAATCGGATAAAAACCCATCGTTTGCACCGTATCGCTGTGAAACAAAGCCTTGTGTTCCGCACAGATATTTGAGACCGCATCGAGGTCTATCATCGTCCCAATTTCATTATTGGCGTGCATCAAACTGACCAATGTTTTGAGATTTGACCCCCTCAGTATTTTATCCAAATTTTCAAGAGAAACATGTCCATTTTCATCATTTTCGACCATTTCGACTACGACATCTGTTGTCAATTTCAAACTATTCAACGTATGCAAAACGGCATGATGCTCAATGGGCGAAGAAACGATGCGCTGAACACCCAAATCACGCACCGCATTTTTCAGCACCATGTTATTCGCTTCTGTACCGCCTGATGTAAAAAAGACTTCACCGATACTGGCACCAATAAGTTTAGCCACTTTTTTACGGGCTTCTTCAATCGCTGCACGTGCGTTGCGCCCATCGGCGTGAATGCTGGATGGATTGCCATAAAGCGTCGTTAAAGCTTCTGTCATAGCCGTGATTGCTAAGGGGTCGAGTGGGGTAGTGGCAGCATTGTCGAGATAAACACGCATATTTTTATGATTGATTGTCAATTATTTATAAAAGTTAAATGCCTATTGGCGGGCGCAAAATTAGCATTTTTAAAGAAAATAATGCTTTTATACTGAGGGGGTGATTTTTTTGAGAAAAGAGAATAAATTGTTGAGCCATAGTTGTGCAATCAAAAATAAGTTTAACTTTGGCTTGCTATTTTTATGTAAACTTCAATTTGAAAACAAACAGAACCAAAATGTACCTTGCTCCTTTCAATTATGACCGTTTTTTTGAACGTGTATTTCGGGATACCGTAATTGCAAAACAATTTTTAGAAGATTTGCTGGATGTCACTATCGAGGAAATAGAATATCTGCCTCGTAAAAACAAAATAACAGACGATGCGGCTTTCGTAGAGTTTGATTATCGGTGCAAAATCAATAGTAAATATGTCATTGTGGATATGCAACAATGGTATAAACAAGATGTTGTCAAACGTTTTTACTTGTATTTTTGCAACAATACGTCTTTACAATTAGAGCGTATGCCAACTGTTAATATTCCTTTACCGAATGGAAAACAGTATAAAACTAAAAATTATAACTCTTTAGAACCCTCGATTACGATTATTTGGATGGCGGATGATACACTTGGGTTCAGGGAAGGTATTGTAACTTACAGTATTTTTCCAGAAGCATTGCATGAATTTATCCGCAATGAAAGCCTTTGGGCAACAAATGACCTTGAAAAGTTGTTAGAATTCCGCAATAAAGTTTTGAAAATTTTAGAAAACAAGACAAAAACACTTGACTTTTTAGCAGAAAATCGCTTAATTTACGCTTTTCAACCGAATATTGTAGCCAATCGGCAAAATGAAAAATATGCACGTTGGTTTAAATTTGCGGCTATCACAAAGAATCCTGAAAATACGAAATCTGATTTTGAATCTTTTGAAAATCAACCAATATTCAATAGAATCATGGAAAAATTAAAAGTAAATACACTCGAAAAAGACGATTTTGAATACATA
>JAYVFS010000121.1:0-13245 GCA_043772905.1 Saprospiraceae bacterium
GTCAAAGTCGCTTTGATTTCTTCTTTGATGACTTCAAAAGCTTTTTTGCGCTCTGCTTTGCCGAAGGCTGCACGTGCCACAACTTTAATCTTTTCAGCCGCAACTGCTTTGATTTCAGCTTTCAAGTCTTCTAAAACGACGATTTCTTTCAATGCCATTTTCGGTTTGTTCACCATAGCCGCCAAACGTTCTTGCGCTTCGATTTGCAACTTGATGGCTGCGTGACCGACTTTAATCGCTTCAACGAGTTGATGCTCTTGACATTCGTGCGCTTCACCTTCAACCATCGTTACGTCGCTTTTTGTTGCGCCAACGATGACATTCAATTCAGCACGTTCCAATTCTGTATTTGTTGGATTGACTTTGTATTCGCCACCGATGAGGGCAACGCGCGCCTCAGAAATCAAGTGCGAAATCGGCACATCAGATACCGCAATTGCCGCAGAAGCTGCCAAAGCAACAAAAGCATCAGGCGATATATCCTTGTCACCTGAGATGAGGTTGACAATGATTTGTGTTTCGTTGCGATAGCCGTCAGGAAACAACGGACGTAAAGCACGGTCAACGAGACGTGAAATCAAGATTTCAGAATCTGTCAAACGCGATTCACGACGGAAAAAGTTGCCAGGAATACGTCCTGCAGCAGCAAATTTCTCTTGATAATCCACCGAAAGGGGGAAAAAATCTTGGTCGGGTTTGGCTTCTGCTGCTGCCGTGACGACAGCCAAAAGCATTGTATTGCCACAACGGAGTACGACAGAACCGTTTGCTTGGGTGGCTAATTTGCCAGTTTCGAGGACAACCTCACGCCCATCGGGTAGGTTGAACGACGTAGTCGTAGGAGTTTGCTTTCCCATTTAATTAGGTTAAAACAAGTTTGTATTTTGACAAAGTAGTAGCTGAAATAGTTTAAAAAGCTATTTCTTTGTCAAAATGATTGTTAATATTTAGGAAAATTACCCCTCAGTATTGTTGATGATTTCTCGGTTTAGGTGTTCAAAATGTCTTCATTTTTGAGGCTTAAACTGTTGGTATTCAATGGCGTATGCACATTTTGAACCTTGAAATCATCGAATTTCCGAAAGGGAAATTGGAGGTTAGAATTAGTAGGAAAAGTTTCGTGTTGGGCTTGTTCTGAATACGGGTTAATCAAAACATCCTTCAACAATATCCACTTTTTTTGACCGCTCACCAACCCTTTGTTGGCGTTTCTAATTTTCCGCTCCCGTCAAACTATTTTCTTATTATCATTTTTACAAACGCAAAGTTAGAATAAGTGTTTCGTGAACCAAACTTTTGTGGATAAAAAATACGGGTGAGCGAATAATATAGGGCGAAAAGGAGTAAAAATACTGAGGGGGGTATTTTTAGACGTTAAACTGAAATACTCGAATAGCTAAGAGTAGGGTGTCGAGTAATTCATACGTACAAAGTAATAAATCATTCAACATTTAATACCAGTCCAACGGTAGGTATATTGAAACCACCATAATAGATTTTCTTATCTTTATTTAACCAAATATAGCTTGCACCACCTACTTTTAGCCAGAGTGAACGATACATTTTTAAAGTAGCACCGATTCCTAAATTGGTAAAAATCATCTTTTCTTTTTTAAAGGGCAGTTCATCTGGAAACCTAACGTCATTGAGACAAAAACAATAATTACCCAGATTTAGTCCTGTCTCTCCATAAAAACGCAATTTTCTATTGAGACTGTAATTATAACGACCTATAACTCCAGCTATATAAAATTTATCAATTAGAACTTTATCATACTTAGTCCAAATATAATTGTACTGCAAACCTAATTGCCAACGAGAAGATAAGTTAGTTAAGAGACTGATATTGTAAGTGAACTCTAAATGTCGTTTTGGTAAACCACTCATATTATTATAGTCATTTGGCAGAACCGATAGAAATGATTCAACGCCTAATGATTTAAATGGTTTTTCTGGAAAATAATTTGTTTCTTGAGAGTGAGCAAAACTATAAAAAGAAATTATCAATAGAAGAGATAATTTTATTCGTTTTGATGTTTGCATATAATTCATCGTTTATTTTTAAGTTTAAGATAGTATTGAAAAGTGACACGACCATAAGGTTTTACTGACAAACGTTCACCTTCTGCGTAGTTCATATAATTTTTATAGAATTTTAGATAACCAACACCATAGCTTAATCCTATTGAAAATACTTTTTTTAGTCGAATATCTAAACCTAAATGTAGATTAAAATTATTCATACTTTTATATATTTTCTGTGGCAACAGGTCTTTACTTTGTATATAATAACCATTGAAAAAAACTTGTTGCCATTCAGTATGTGCGGTTAACCATTCTTTCCATTTGGTATTACTACGTTTATTGAATGTATATTTAAGAAAATATCCACCACCAAATGTTGGTTCTGCATTACCTAATGTACTGTTATAAAAAGAATAACTACCCATAAACCCCGCAGAAATATGATTATTAAAATTGAAACCAAGTTTTGGATATAAATTTATATTGACCCAATTCAATTTCCTATAATATGGCGGCACTATTTCAGTATAGTTTATAATATGACCTCCTGAATTGAATCCAAAATAAATAGAATTAGATATATCTTGGCATTTAACAGAATAGCCTATAAATGAAAATGTCGCTATTATTAATAATTGTTTTTTCATTGAATCACAATTAAAATACTGGAATTGTTTGAAATATTTAGACTCAATAATAATTTATAAAGAATAAGAAAATAAAAATAAATATCTTTTATAAAACCTTAAATCATAAAGGGTTAGATTTCAGTTAAAATCTAACCCTTTATGATTTAAGGTTTTATAATTTTTGTGCAACTTCTAAATAATTCTTCTTTGTTTCAAAATTAAAAATTATCCACAGCCAACCAACGATACCCAGCAACATGGACATAAACAAATTTGTATTGAAATACTTTTGAAGTTCTAAATCTGTTTTTAATACATCATACATTTGGTCAAAAGGCACATCTAATCGCCATAACATGAAAATAGTTGATGTAATATTGGCGAGGTATATGACTATTAAATTTGACATTATGAGTAGCCATTTTGTCCAAAACCCTAATTTTCCTTTAAATTTCTCATAACCAAAACTACCCGCCAATGCAATGATAAGACCTAAACCAGTGCTTAAACGTTCTAAATAAACAGCTACCAATACCCACAAAATAATATTTGGCAGTGAATAAATTAATGAACCTATAAAACCATTGAGATAACTATGTTTCTCTAATTTTTCCATCGAGTTATTTTGCTCAATCTCACTTGCAATTCTAATAAATTCTTGTTGGTTGAGTAAAATACCTTCTCCTGACAAATTACAATAATTATCTCCCGAATGATATTTGCTTTCAATATTTCTATCCGACAATTCTTTCGATAAGAAATTAAGCGTCTCATCCAACTTTGCAGTTTTTACAGGTATGTAATTTGCATGAAAAGTTATTGAGATAAAATCAGAACCAACCTCAAATAAGTCATATTTAAGGGCTTTTTTATTATTTTTCAACAATTCTATTAATTCTAATATTTGACTTTCTAACATTGTTTCCGTTCTACAAAAAACGACTTTATATTGCTGGCTACTCGTAATACTTCCTTGATAAATATTGAACAAATAGTTGTTAAAAATCCCGAAAACGGATTTTTTAGTTCCATACCAACCTTTTTCTCTCGCAAATTTCTTTAACCTATTGTAAATCATATACTTTTATCTTCTTTATTTAAAACTTTAAAAGGATTTATAAGAATGAATTAAATTTCTCTAATACTCCTCTAATACGAGAATAAAAACATTATTGTTTCTTTTTAAAATCCAATTTCAAAGAAAATATATGAGAATACTGCACGGCAGATACATTACCAATATTTGTCAAAGCATAGTCAACCACCAAACGACCAAGACGCAAGCCAACACCAATATTAGGCTGCATATTCAACTCCTTTTTAGTTGGGTCTTGCTCATTTTTGAGACGTTGAAAATTGCCCAAACCTGCGCGTAACCACACGTTTTTTTGATATTCTAATTCCAAACCAAAACGTGGGTCAAGGTTGAAGGCTTTGCTGCTGACCAAAACATTGCGCTGCCCATCGGTTGCAAAACCCGCATCGGCTTCGAGGGTCATATTGATGTCTTTACTGAGGGGGGCAACGTAACCCACTGCAAGGAACAGTGTGGGCTTTGTTATTTCAACAGAAGACTTCGGAATTGTGTTGCCTGTGCGTGCAAAAGTTTGTTTTTCTTCTTCGGTCAAAGTCGCTGTCCACGCATTATAGGTTGTCGTGATGTCACGTCCAACGGCTGCCAAACGCCAATTGCCTTTGTGGTATTGAATGCCTAAATCCGCACCCACGCCCCAAGCAGAAGCCATCGTGCCGATGACCCGACGGATGATTTTCATATTGCCACCAATCGAAAAATTCTTATTCAATTCCTGAGCATAAGTCATTTGAATAGCATAATCGGCGGCTGAAAATTGCGATACATTGTCGTAGTTAATGCTACCATCTGCGCCGACCAAATTTAAAGTATAAGGTATTTGGTCAATGCCTAAACGAATGACAGACAAACCAATAGCTCTTTTTTTAGTGCCGCTACTGAGGGGTTTGGCGAAGCCTAAAAAATCATATTTGGCAATGCCACCAAACCATTCAGCGTGCATGACACCTAACTGAAAAGGAGCTTCCATTTGCGTCAAACCTGCGGGATTCCAATAAGATGAATAGAGGTCATTTGTGGTTGCGGTAACTGCGCCACTCATGCCATGTGCACGTGCGCCTACGCCTATCGCTAAAAACTCGTTGGAGTATGTTTGGGATAACAATTGATGTCCAGAGAATACTATGATAGATACGAATAAGAGGAAGTGTTTTTTCATGTTTTAACAAACTTTTGGATTATGACGTAGATTGAAAATTGTTGCCAAAGATTGAACAATCAAAGGTAATGTTCTCTACCTAATTGACCTAATTTCAAGTTAGTTACTTGCTACAATCAAATCTTTTTTAGAAACAACCTCCCCCTCAGTATTTGAGGTTGAAGATTGAACCAAATCAAGCGGAAAAGAGATAAAAAATGTTGTACCCTCTTCTTCTTTTGATTCAAACCATATTTTTCCATTATGCTTTTCCACAATATTCTTACATATTGTCAAACCAATTCCGGTACCTTCATATTGGCTTGATTTGTTCAAACGTTGAAAAAGACGAAAGACTTTATCGCCATATTCTGGATTCATACCTATACCATTGTCTTTCAAAATTATCAAAAACTCCTCTCTATTTTCTTGAAAAGACAATGAAATGACTGGTGGCTTGTTTGTAAATTTCAAGGCGTTTCCAATCAAATTTTGAAACAATTGTGTCAAATGCAACCGACTTACTCTAATTGCACACATTGTTTTAGGATAATCAATGATCGCTTTTTTTTCTGTGGCAATCATGTGAAGGTTATTTGTTACATCCTCTAAAACTGAATGCAGAGATACGGGTTGTGAAACGACATTATTTTCCGCTATGAGCGTCGAGTATTCTAACAAAGCAGAGAGAAGACTTTCCATACGCTTAACTCCTGTTGTCACAAAAGTCATATAATCCGATGCTTCTGGTGGCAACAAAGCAATATAACGCTTCTTAATAATGTGGGTAAAACTGCTGATGCTCCGCAAAGGTTCTTTCAAATCATGGGCTGAGGCATAAGCAAATTGACGTAAAATTTCATTTGACTCCTCCAAACGGTGGTTTTGCAACTCAATTTTAGCATTGTTTTGCTTTAAAATTGCATAATTTTTGCCTCTTTGATATAGAAAATAAATTAGAAATATGGTAATAATCGAAAAGAACAGGACAGCCGCTACAAGTAAATAACGGCTTTGTTTCAACTGCAAATCTTTATATTTCTGCTCGCTGCGTTCAACATCAAACATAAATTGAGCCTGAGTAATATTGCGAGCTTTCTCTTCATTAAACAAACTATCAGCATAAATTCTTGCCGTTTCAAGACAACGATAAGCGTTTTGATAATCATCTTTTTGTTGAAAAATTTGAGCTAATGACAAGTTATTTTTCTGAATTAAATCCTTGAAGCCCCCCTCAGTAGAGAGAGCCAAACTACGCTCATAAGCCTTCTGAGCTTCTCCTTTTTTACCCTGTTTGAAATACAAATTACCTAATTTATTATAAAAATTAGGATACGTTATGTAATCTAAGAGGTCTTTATATTCAAAACAGCGTTTATAAAAAACATCTGCTTTGTCCAATTGATTCAATTGCACATAGATATCTCCTGTTTGAATTAAGTTTTCTAATAAATCGTGTTTACTTCCATGGTTTTCAATAATATTTAAAGCTTCCAAATTTTTTGTTAGTGCTAATTCAGTCTGTCCAGTTGCAGCATAAATCGTCGCTAAAGTCTCTAAACAGCTTGCAATATTGGCTGAATCTTTTATCTCTAAAGCTAAATGATAAGATTTTTCAGCATTAGATAACGCTAAACTCGTGTTATTTGCTTTCAGATATACGACGGCTATATTTCGATAAGGTGCGACCAAATCGCTTTTTTTTCCACCGTTTCCAAATGTTTTGAGGGCTTGATGATAGTATTCAATCGCTTTTTCAAAATCACTTAACGCACTGTGTAATGTCGCTAAACCATTATAGGCATAGCTCATCATCTGAGGATCTTTCTGTTTTTCAGCAATATTGAGCGCATAAATATAGTATTCTTTCGAAATTTTGTAGTTCCCTAATTTCTTGTTGATGATAGCCCAGTCAATAAAAATATCAATTTTTGAAGAGTCATTGACAGCATATTGCAATTTTAAAGCATTTCGATAGGAGGCAGTCGCATCTGGAAAAAGACTATTTTGCTCAAGTATATACCCTTGTATCCTATAAGCATGAAACAATGATTTTGGTAAATTAGATTCTTGGGCAATCTTGATAGCCCTGTTTATAGCTATTGTCGCCCCGCCTAAATCATCATAGGTCATTTTTGTTGCCGAACGAAGTAGTTTTTGAATGGAATCGTGTGCTTGGTTTGGTGGCAAAATTGTAGCATGACCTGTTTTTAGGGCGGTAAATAGCAGAAAAGCTATCATAAAAGTCATAGAATATTTTGGTAGAAGCATGTTCTTTGCAATTTATGGAAAAATGGTAAACACTTATGTTGTGTCTTACCAAAAACTATTCCTTAATTTTCAGCTTCACATGAAAACAAAAAAAGAGGCTGCTCTTAAAATCGCTTAATGCTAAACTTTAGAGCAGCCTCATTGGATTAACTATCCATTAAACAGTTTTAAATCAAGCTGTTTAGATTGGAACAACAATACTATCAACTCGTGGTGGGCGACGAAGGTCTTCACCAGACGTTCCTCCTTTGAGGTTTGACTGTAATTCCATAGATAATTTTTGAGCCGATCCGAGTGTTTTCTCGATGGCTTGCAACGATAGTTTTGGTGCTGTCAGATTCTTAATCATTGTAACGATTCGTTTTAAAAAGATGAAAAATTTGTTTTTGTTAGCTTACAGACACTAAAATACAATAGGTATGAACCGTGTTAAGTCCAAATTATAGGCATTTTGTGACTAAGTAATTTTTCATATTTTAAACAATATTTTTCATAACTCATTGATTTAAAATCGATTATTTTAATAAATCGCAACCATAGTACTTTTATTGTGATCAAAAGCAAACAGCTTTTTTGAGGTAAGAAGATCAAAAAAATGGGTCATTTTTTCTGTTTTCAACTTTTTTGGCTCAAAAAATCATAAAATCCCTCTAAATCACGTGTATTTAGGCACCCCTCCCTATCCAAACCTCCTTTTCTTGCCGCCATAATCCCGTAACGAATATCACTAATACCCGTCGTAGAATGCGCATCAGGATTGATAGAAATCAACACGCCTCGTTCACGTGCATAAGGTATCCACGACCAATCCATGTCCAAACGATAAGGGTTGGCGTTCAATTCAATAGCCACCTTGTTGGCAGCACACGCATCAATGACTTTTTTATGATCAATCGGATAACCTTCACGGCTCAACAACAAGCGACCTGTTGGGTGACCAAGTATTGTTGTGAAAGGATTTTCAATCGCTTTTATTAGTCGTGCCGTCGCCTTTTCTTCAGCCATTTTCAAATTGGAGTGAACGCTGGCAATGACAAAATCGAACCCCCTCAGTATATCGTCACTGTAATCAAGCGAACCGTCATTTAAAATATCGCTTTCAATACTTTTCAGAATTTTAAAATTGAAAAACTCAGCGTTCAATTGGTCAATCTCTTGCCATTGTGCCATAACGCGATCTTCTTTCAAACCATTCGCATAAAAAGCCGCTTTCGAGTGGTCACTGATGCCAATGTATTGATAACCAAGCTTTTGCGCCATTTCTGCCATATCACGAGTCGTGTGTAAACCGTCTGACCACGTGGTATGTGTATGAATAACGCCTTTGATATCGCCCAAAGTGATTAATTTTGGCAGCTTATTGTTTTTTGCAACATCTATGATATTTTCATCTTCACGTAATTCGGCAGGAATGAAAGGCATATTCGCTTTCTCAAAAACAGCTTGTTCCGTAGGCAAATGTCTAAAATCTACCCCCTCAGTATTTTTCACAAAACTTTCCAAAAATGAGCGACTGCCTGAATATTTAAACATTTTAGACCCCACCTCATCTTTTGCACACGTATATATAATGACTGGAAAATTGTCCTCCGTTTTTGCAAAATAAGAATGGCCATTTTCTTTCAACAAGACCAATTTTTGATTGTCAAATACCTGTGTCATATTATCTACACCTGCAACGAGTAACTCTATTTTTTCAACGACAGGTATCAAACGCCTGACCTCTCCTACCTTTTCAATGACCGTATCTGTAATTTTAAATTCTTTAAATTTTGCATTCAGATATTTAATCACACCCTCAGTCATGTCGTCTGCAATCGCCCAATGGACTTTGTTCCTTGATTTGAGATAATATTCTGTGTTTTTACGAATTTCTTCTTGTGTTTTTTGTCCAAAACCATGCAATTCAATCAAGCGATTTTCATTGCACGCATACAGCAACTCACCAACTGATTCAATTTCCAATTCCTTCCAAACGGCTTGTATTTTTTTAGGTCCAAAACCCTTGATGTGCAGCATATCCACAACACCCGAAGGCGTTTTATCCGCATATTGCCGAAATACGCTTATTTCTCCTGTTGTCAATAACTCAACGATTTTGTCGGCTGTGCTTTTTCCGATGCCTTTAACCGCATCCATTTCGGCACGTGGCATTGTTTCAAGCGGTGTATCGAGTTTCCGCAAGGTGATATAAGCGTTTTGGTAGGACTTGATTTTGTATGGATTTTCGTTGTGCAACTCCATTATTGCCGCTAAATCCGTAAAGGCGCGGGCGATTTCTTTATTTGTCATTTTTGATTTTTTTAATATTCGTTATAATATTTGATACATTTTGATAGGGCGTTACCCTATTCTACATTTCAATAGGGCGTTACCCTATCCTAACACATTCCGCCCTTTCAGGGCTATATCTGATTCTATATTTGATTCGCAAAAATAGTTCAAAATTGCACATAATCAAGCCCTGAAAGGGCGTAATGTGTTAGGATAGGGTAACGCCCTATCGAAATGTATAGGATAGGGTAACACCCTATCAACAAAACAACATTAAAATATTATTTTATTCAAAAAACATTTATTCTTGTATCTACAAAATAAACAACCCCAAAAGGGCGTAGAATGTTAGAATCGGTCACATCCTATTCAAAATATAAACAAACATCAATTAATAACAGGGCAAGCCCTACATAAACATACATCAAATGGGACAGTCACTTGTACAAAACTACGTACACCTCGTTTTCAGTACCAAACACCGTCAACCCTTCATCATCCCCTCAGTGGAAGACGAATTATTTGCCTACTTAGGCGGCACTTGCAATAAATTAGATTGTCAAGTCATCAAAGTTGGCGGCTACTTTGACCATGTACACATATTGTGTATGTTGTCCAAGAAAATAGCTTTGATGAAATTATTAGAAGAAATCAAATCACATTCTTCAAAATGGATAAAACCCAAACACTCAAGTCTCAATAATTTCTATTGGCAAGACGGATATGGCGCATTCTCTGTCAACCCAAAAGAGGTTGAAACGGTCATTCAATACATCGCAAATCAAAAAGAACACCATTCCACACGAACATTCCAAGATGAATATCGCCTATTTCTAAAACAATACAATGTAAATTACGACGAACGCTACGTTTGGGATTAACACCTAATCCAATCATAAAGCCCTGAAAGGGCGTAATTCGTTAGCAATGGGTAACGCCCATTGGTGATGTACCAATTACCAATGGTTGCCCCCCATTGGATTATACCTTATTGTCAAAATAAAAACAAACCCATTCCTCAATTTCAATGGGTAACGTCCATTGCTAACGCACCAATGGGCGATACCCATTGCTAACACATCACGCCCTTTCATGGCTATCACACAACCATACATCAAAAAATATTATCATTTTTTTATAAAATAAATACACCAAACTGTTGTATTTACACAACAAATCACTCTATATTTACATCATAATATTAAACATCTAAAATGGCTAAAGAAAATACAACCATTTACAATCGCATCAGCCTTTTGCGCGAAGACAAAGGTTGGAGTCGAAAAGAATTGGCAGAAAAACTCGAAGTCAATTTCCAAACCATTGGGTATTTGGAACGAGGCGAGTACAATCCGAGTTTGGATTTAGCCTTTCGCATTAGTGCTTTATTCGGTTTACCGATTGAAAAAATTTTTTCTAAAACACCTTTTAAATCCCTTTCAGAGGAATTGTTAAACAGTTAAAATCAATTAAAAAATGGAAAACGACAGAACTCTTTCATTGAAAAACAGGCGTGTGTTAGTTGTCATTTTTTTCATAACATTAATGACTCCTTTTACAACCATATACTTACTTGCAGAAAAATTAGAAATGACTTTTTTATGGTTGATACCCTTGGGATTGCTTATCCTTAATGGCTCAATTGCCTATTTTATAAAATCGAGAAGTGATGTTTTCTTTATTGCCGCCCAAGACAGTAAACTTGATGAAAGACAAGCATTCATACGCATAAAAGCGCAACGCGATGCTTATCAATTTCTCATATCGACTGTAATGATAATTTTACCCGCTGGCTATCAGTACTTCAAAGACGATACTTGGTCTTATATTATACTCATATCTTGCATAACCATGTTACTCTATCTCTATTTACCTATCATGCTTATCGCATGGCAAGAAAAAGAGGTCTGATACTGAGGGGGTCAAACAATCATTTCACAATCAAAAATCTAATTCATCATGGAAAAAAGCAGCAATTCTACCTTGAAAACAAGGCGTATTTTGGTCGTCCTCTATTTAGTGACTTTTTTAACGTTATGGTTATTGATGTATCTTTATGTAAGCAGTAATATAGGTCTTCTGATGGGGATATTATTTGTATGCCTCATTATCAACATGGTCGTTGAACTCTATTTAAAATCAATAAGCGATGTTTTCAAAATCGCTAAAAAAGAAATACAGCTTGATGAAAGGCTTTCGTTTGTGCGTATAAAAGCGCAACGCGATGCCTATTTTTTAATACTCATAACGTCTATGCTTATGTTGCCAATTGGTTTTGAGTTTTACAAAAGCAATACTTTCCAATATATTCTTTGCACACTCTGTTTCGTCGGAATACTCATATATTATTTGCCTGCGCTCATTATCGCATGGCAAGAAAAAGAGGTCTGATACTGAGGGGGTCAAAATTCATATATCATCATTGAACCGATAACCCACGCCCCACGTCGTCAATATATACATCGGATTTTGCACATCTAATTCCACTTTCATACGCAAACGATTGATATGCGAATTGACGGTATGTTCCAAACCTTCAAACTCGTAGCCCCAAACATTGTCCAAAAGTTGTTGGCGAGAATAGCTACGCCCCGGTTTTTTCGCAAGAGCATACAAAAGGTCATATTCTTTGGGTGTCAAATCCACACGCTCCCCCCTCAGTATAACCGTCCTATTTTCGGTATCAATTGTCAAACCTTCGTATTGTAGCACCTTTCCGCTTTTTGCTAAATCGTCGTTCATGGCGTGCGTTCGGCGCAAAACCGCTTTTACACGTGCGACTAACTCCTTGACACTGAATGGTTTAGTGATATAATCATCTGCACCATATTCCAAACCTAAAACGATGTCGTTTTCCTCAGACTTTGCGGTCATCATCATAATCGGTACATATTTTCGATGTTTGCGGACTGCTTTACAAATGTCCAAACCTGTCATTTTGGGCAAATTGATGTCCAAAATCAACAAATCATAAGTTTCCCGCAAGGCGTGGTCATGTCCTGCCAAACCATCGTTTTCAATCGTTACATTAAAACCTTCATCGGTTAGATGTATGGAAACCAATTCCGCAATATGTGGGTCGTCTTCGACGATGAGTATTTTTTCCATTTTAAAAATTTTGGTAAAAATAGAAGGTAAGTTTCACAAGAGTATCACGTCAAAAAGAAGGTCAAAAAAAAGTTTCAAACCACTTAGTTTAATGTCAATTCCACACTCCCTAAAACAACTTCGTCATTGCACTCCCTAAAACAATTTCGTCATTGCGAGGTACGAAGCAATCTGTTAGTTTTTAGCAAATAATTAAAAAAGTTTCAAGGCTCATTAAAAAGATTGCTTCGTACCTCGCAATGACGAAGAAGTCCCTCGCAATGACGAAGTGTTTTTATTGACACCTGTTATGAATTTATCGCTTCCTCCATAGAATCTCCTACATTTTCAGTCGCCAAACGCACTTTTCGAGCTTTTTTCTGTTCATTGTTCGATTCATAAATGCAGTATTGTTCATATTTAACAGGGTCTTTTTCCACCCAAATATCCTTTCCAATATTGCAAACATCTACCATTTTTTGATAAATCAAATTGCCTTGTTCCATGCGGGTTTCAACACCAATATCACGGTCTGCGATGCGGTCTTGTTGGATATTTATAGCATTTTCAAAAGCAATACAAGCGTCCAAAACACGAAGAATTTGGTTTTCAGAGACACCGACATCGCCTAAAA
Organism: Saprospiraceae bacterium; assembly: GCA_043772905.1. GTDB lineage: Bacteria > Bacteroidota > Bacteroidia > Chitinophagales > Saprospiraceae > JAAFJT01. The sequence goes on from JAYVFS010000121.1 coordinate 13,152, forward strand.
AATCGGCTTGTACACGTGCGACTCGTGCGACTCGACGACCACAAAACAGTAATTGTGCGTCCGTCATATCACCCATTTTAGCCGTGCCAAATTT
>JAYVFS010000122.1:0-41028 GCA_043772905.1 Saprospiraceae bacterium
TGTCGTAAAGTTTTAGGTGTGGAAACCAACTTTACGGCTTTTTTTTTATCTGCTAATACTTAGGCGTGAAAATCGCTAAAAAAAATGCACGGACTATTGCTATAAAAGACAATACCGATAAGGTCTTATGGACGAATACTGTACAAGGGCAAAAAGGGTTCAATGAATACCGTTGGGATTTGGTGGTCAACAAACAAAACAGCCAATTACCATACTTTGTACATTATGAAAGGTTCCTCATCACAGGCAGATATACACTCGTTTTGTCAGATGGTAAAACAGCATTAGAGCAAGTTTTCATTGTAAAAAATGAGATTTCGCCTTATAGAAGGTAAATTGTATTTCTTTTAACAACCACTATATCACCTACGCGAAGCAGCGATATTGTATAGATTTATTTAATAAACGAATTTTATTTTTATACTTTGATTAATATACCATTTTAATCAAACAAAAGTAATCATTCAAGCCTATTTCAAAGCCATTTTGTCAAACCCAATTTTTAAGGTTATTGTATAATCAAACGAGCGTTTGTTTGGACTGTCTGTACTTGATGTGGACTAATATATCTTGAAAGACATCGAGTTATTTACATCCTATTTTAGGGTGATTCACAATAAGCTGAAAAAACAGATCGAGGAAACAACTAAAAAATGATATACTTATAATTTAACTGATGATTTGAATCAAGTTATTTTCATCGTAAAAACGAGCCTTTACGATGAAAATCCTTGTTATAGTCTAAATACAAGCTAAATATCACCTCATCATACAAGCGATACTTGCCACAGGAATAATGTTTTTGAATCTAAAACCCTCACTATAATCCGTGCGCACACCAAAACTGAGCATAATATTGCGATTAATACGCCAATCACCGCCGTAGGAAATACTGTAAAAACCCAATTGGTTTAAATTCACTTTGGCATCTGTAATAGCCGCCGATGTATTACCTTTTGAATAAATAAATTCAGTAAAAAAATTGAATTTTGGTGAACCATAGCGCATATTTATACCTGCTGTCAAGACATTACTGCTGGTAAGTTTTGATATAGATACATCCCCACCAGCAACTGTATCTTTTTTGTTTTGCATCGTATAACGTACCATACCTGTTATCAGTACATTATTACTAATTCCAATACTGCCATTGAGCCAAACAGCATTTGCGAAACCTTGCATTCTAAGACTATCCCAACTCGGATTGTCGTAAGTCATTACTTTTCCGTAAGCAATATCCACATGCGCCGAATTCCAGTTATCTTTCATGTATTTTTGAGAGATTTCTTGAACATGAGCCTTCTGTTCTGTTGCCACTCTGTCATTGTCATATTCCGCTTCAAGCGAATCTTTCTGGCTTTGAAAATGACACCGCAGACTGTCGTTTTTAGAACGCCGATACATGAAAGCCGCTTCATTTATCAATTCCATCCGCTCTAATTGTTGCCGCCGATAGCTGGTATCAATACATTCAAACAATTTGGCATCACTTAGTGGGTCTTTTTCTTTATAGAGATTGAGTTTAGCGGCCATAGAAGCACGGCGTGCGCCATTGTCATCTATAACTGTTCCTGCTGAAATGTCTAATGTTGAAAGCCTTTGCATTAATTTAGAAGCACGTTGATAACGGCGCAAATCCGCTTTGTTGTAAAATAATTCCCAAATTGGCTGTGCTTCTAAAGCGATATTTGGTTTCATGCTCCATGATTTGAATGACCAATCCACTTTAAAATCTCGAATCGTACTGGGTTTCGTCACTTGTGACGGGTTGACACCCAATAAATCAAAAGCAGGAGCCGTAGGAATTGAAAATTCAGTGGCTTTAGCAAGAGAAGATGCCCCCTCAGTATTTACCCTGTTTTGAGCTTGAATAGTCAAAGAAACAAGTAAACAAAAGATGAATAATTGATTTTTCATTGCAATAATAATTTGGAAAATGAAGTTGCCTACTCTTTTCGCTTTTCGGCTGCCGTGCCCTACTCGTTTAAGGATTTTCGGGTTGTTCCTTTTCATTTGGTTTTGATATTTAGTGTTTGTCGTTTTAAAAAAGTGACTATCAAGTTTTATTTTTTATAAAATATTTTCCAATGAGGATAAAAAAGAGGGTTTAGTCGTCAGGTTTTAGCCATTTGAGCAAAAGTCTGCGTTAAACCCTCTTTTAGCACTCTGAAGTAGGTATTTATATCCTGTAATATGCCTTTTGAATACAAGGACACTTAATTGTCCATCTGATTGGTAGGAATTAACCATCTTATTGAACTACTACTGGGCCATGTCCATTCTGTATGTAATGATGGACCTTTTGCCCCATCATTTTTTGCGCCCCAACGCCCGTTGAATCGTAGAATCTCGAATGCACCTGACGTATTCAATGGATAATCTACTTCACCAAGATTTGGAGGCGTTGCTGTAAGAAAAGTATGTTCGTAATCATCTCCATTATGATTTGGAACGCCAGGAAAATAACCGTCGCTGGTAGGCCATGGTTCGTGTGAACCATTTTCAATGTAGACTACAGGGTGAGTAAAACCACGCGAAACAGGGTCTTCGCAAAACCTGATAGCATTATTGGAGCAGGCTTTATTAACTTTTTCACCATTGATAGAAACGCCATCGACATAGCAAGAATTTTTATAATTTTTTCCTTGATACTCCACAAACTTCTCTGCAACATTCGGATAGGAAACAGGGTAAGGACCTTTACTTCCTGCCATATCAAATCTGATTTCGAGTGCGCCATGTTCGTAATAAAAAACCGATTCAATTGTACTATTACGCGGATTGTATAATAACTGAACCGTAATCCAATCTCCTTCATGATTGGCAGCATCAACACTGTGGCATTCATTATAACCGAAAAACTGCCAATATTCAATTTTATAATAGACCTCGCCTTGGTCACTACCATTAGGAATACGATACCTGTTATAGTCTAACACTCCGTCTTTTACCGTTAATTTTATAGGCACAACATGACCGTAAAGTCCAATATTTTTTTTTGCCATGACTTCACTCCATGCAGCACCATTCCGTCCAGAGCCATTATTTAATGGATTAATATGGAATTGAGTAGAATGAGGATTGTATTTTATATCTGACCCCTTTCCATTTGGTTGATTAAAAACAATAGCTGCAGTGTTGTTGGCTAAAATATTATTAGCCGTTATTGGGGAATTGCTTTCCTGCTGAGAAGTGAGCATTTCAGATTGTCGTATAAACCATAAAACGTCTGTTGGTCTGTAATCATCAGCTTTCCCATATTGTTTAGAAAATTTATAATAAGGTCTAAATTTTTCTAACAGCTTTTGTTCTTCACTGTCGTCTAAACCATCTTTATCATTATCTACAATAGACGGAGGTTTTGGCTTTTCAGTAATCACTTGTACACTTACAGGTGACGCTGGGGCAGGTTTGGTTTGAACTTGTACAGGTGGTTTAGGAACATTTATTTTTACCTGCCCATGCGTATGACCATTCAATAAAATGAAAGTAATCATACATAAAATAACTTTTGATAAATTATTAGTTAAATACATTTCAATGATTTTTAATTAGTGATGGAATGAGAATAAAATAAATTATTCAATTTTAAGACGAGAGTCTTCTTTCCCTTTTGCAACAAGAGTAGTTTCTCTAATAGCAATCGCCAACTGAACACACTTTAATAGGGATTAATAATTCACATCTACCAGCTGTTGGAATATGTATTGTAGCGCCTAATGAATAATAACTTGCGGGAGGAAAAAATGCTACACGGAATGAACACGAACTATAAGGTGCTAATACGGTATTGCTACAATCTTCTTTAGGTTGTTTTGCATTTGAACCTGGGCGAATCATTATTGTAGTTTTGCTTTGCAGTGCAAATCGGCTTGCATCTCCACCATCAATAAACAACTGACCAATTTGAATAGGTGCATTCGTTGGATTGGTTAATGTAACAAGTTGGGTCTTATTCGCATTAGAAGCATTAAAAAAAACGTAAGATAAATTAGACGTTAACTGGGAAGGGTGAGTCGCACAGAAATTTACAGTTTTTTGTCCAAATAAGATGTTAGACGTAGAAAAAGTACAAATTAAAACAAGGAATAATGCTATCGTTTTCATTGTAATAAAAATTTAGAAAAATGAATTTGCCTACTCATTCGCTTTTCGGCTTCCGCGCCCTACTCTTTTAAGGATTTTCAGGATTCTCCTATTCATTTGGTTTTGATTATTAGTGTTTGTTGTTTTGAAAAGGTGACTATCCTTTTTTAATTTTTTTTTTAAAAAAAATGGCTGCTTAAGTGGATACTTAAATACTTAAACAGCCATTTTTTAGCACTTATACTGAGGGGGTCATTTTTTCACTGCCGACATATCACCAATCGGAATAAAAGCCGACCAAAAGAATGGATGAGCCAAGTCATTTTTGGCTTTCTCTAAATAGTCTTGTTTGGCTTTCCACAAGGCGTAATCCTTTGTTTTACCTTTTTTTAATTGGCGATAAAAATCTTCCATGATTTGCATTGTACTTTTATCGTTCACACTCCACAGCGTTGTCACCAAGCTTTTTGCACCTGCATAGGCAAAGGCACGCGACAAACTCACAATACCTTCTCCTCGTTTCAGTTCGCCAATACCTGTTTCACAAGCACTTAATACCACTAAATCGGCATTAAGCGAGAGGTTGTAAATATCTCGGACATATAATAATGCATTTTCAAGGCTGTCTTTTTGTTCCGTAAAAGCAAGGAAACAATAGTCCCCTATTTTATCATTTGCCTTACCATGTGTGGCTAAATGTACGATGCGGTAATTCGGAGCAATCTCTTCAAATACCCGTTTGGTCGCTTTTTTATTTAAAATAGTTTCGCCCTGCATCAATTTTTGAGCTTTGAACACTTCTTCTCCTGAATATTTCAGTGAATCCAAACCTTTCCGCATAGCTACATCATCAGCAAATAACTTGCTCAAAAGCGTCGTATCGCCATTGAAGTAAGGCGCAAAGCCAATAAAAGGCTTTTGAGGCTCTAGTTTATGTCTCCTATTTCGCATCTCTTGCCACAAAGTCGCTGAATAATTGTAGCTAATGATGTAATTTTTACCGAAGTAATCGTGTGTACTAAATTTAGTTGCATCTTTTGGTTTTGTAGCCAATAAAACATCAAAAGGGACATAACCTAAAACGCCATCAGGAACGATAACAACCTCTTTTGTCAATAAATTACTGAGGGGGGTAATTAATTTTTGATACAATTGATAAGAAGCCATCGCAAAACTATCCGCTTTGGCGTCATATAATTTTTCAGTTTTAACCGCAGCCGTATGGTAGCTATAAAGACCGTCTCGAAGCTGTTTTACCCATGCTTCAAGCGGAAAATCTTTTTTCATTTCAAAAACAGCAAAAGTGTCATTTCTGATTAAGAAAGCAAAGACAGCGCTATCGCCCACAAAATATGACAGCATAGTCTGTTGAGGTGACAATATTTTTTGCTGAATATCCGCTACTTTCAGAGTATTGAAGTCGTATTTAAGTCGATAATAATCGGAATAGTTTTTTTCAAAATTTTGTTTTAAGGTATCATACTGCTGGTGCAAGTCAAAAAGAATACTGGTTATAACTAATATGGTACTATCTGTTTCTGTTTTTCCATCATTGATTTTTTCATGCCGCTGTTTATCATAATCGGCAATATGGGTACGTAAATCATTTTCTTTTTGTAATAAATTATCTGGAATACCCGCATATTTGAGAGCGTCCGATTCCCTGATTTGCGCTTGCAACAAGCTGGATTTGCTTTGTTCACTGTAATCAAAAGATTGTTTTTTTAGATTATTACTTTCATTTAAATCAGACAATAGCAAGTTGGTTTGCATTGCGCCTTCATAAATTGGGTAGGTTCTATCCTGCAATAATGTTTTTGACCCCTCAGTTGTAAAGGTTTTTTTTATATAGTCAATCACAGCTATGGCATTTTGATAGGTTTGAATAGATTGATTTAGATGTGCGATGTCTTTGGTTTCTTTATACCAAATACGCTCGAACTCAGCTTTTTTTAATAAAATATCAATACCAACATCACCTAACTCCGTAATATTTCCTAAATTTTGACTATTAGTAAAATTGGTAAAAGAGAGTGATTTTTGAAATAAGGAATCTGCTTGACTATAAGCCCCTAATTTCATTTGTAGCACAGCCAATGATTTGAAAACATCGGCTTGGTCAAATTTTGATTCGAAAATCGACAATGCTTTCTTAAAATAGTCCTCTGCTTTGTTAAAATCCCCTTTATCTAAGTATGTTCGCCCAAGATTTTTGTAAGCGAATGCAATTCTCGAATCTTTTGCATCAAACGTTTTCAATCCTACATCTAATGCTTTTTGAAAATAATCAATTGCCTTATTAAAATCTTCTTTTCCATAGTAGGAAGAACCTAATACTGTATAGTTTTTAAATATTAATCCGTCCTTTTCAGGCGATTGTGGAGATTCTAAATCTATATCTAAAGCCTTTTGAACATATTCTATGGATTTGTCGTATTCCCCTTGACTAGCATAATTATTGCCTATGTTATTTAATAACATTCCCTTAAGTGCTTCATTATTTATATTCCCTCTCTCAATGAGGTTTAAAGCTTTTAGGTAAAAATTATTTGCTTTTTCGTACTCTCCTTTATTACTGTATCCATTGCCGATGGTAATATATGCGCCCACTATTGTAAAGTTGTTTGGCCGAGCCATTTTCAATTGAAAATTCAGGCTTTGTTCCCCATATTTAATTGCATTGTTATTATCTCCTAAAATACCATAATTATCGGCAATATTAAGTAAGTACAAATGGATTCTATTTGAGTCTCCTTTCTTTTGTAAAATATCTAAACCTCTTAGCAAATAAATAATACTCTTATTATAATTTCCAGTGAACCCATAAGCTTGTGCAATCGTTCCATATTGATAATTTGCAGGTAGGTTCATGTGTATAGAATCCAATATATCCACTGCTTTCTGGCAATATGTTACTGTTTTATTATATTCCACTTTATTGTAATGATAAATTCCAATTGAATAATAAGATGATGCGATGTCAACATGGTATTCTCCAAAAATTCTAAGCCGAATCGCCAGCGATTTCTCAAACAGTGATAAAGATTCACTTAATTTGTTTTTAAAACCTAAATTCCTTCCTTTCAGATGAAGCGCATCAGCGACTTCTTTTGTCTCTTTGCCCAATGCTTGTTCAAAAATAATTTGTGCTGTATCGGCTTTAGCATAAGCTAAATCAAATTTCTTCTTTTCAATAAGACTAATACTTTCTTTTAACAGATGATTGGCAAAAGCTGTGTCTGCTAAAGTATAAACCCTTTGAGCAGAAGCGGAGCAGGAAAGGAAACCGAAAAGAAATAATAAAGCTTGTAATGTTTTCATTGTAGTATGATTTTGATTCAAAAAAAAATTGAACTCAAAGTTAAAAATTAATAATACTGAGGAGTCATTTACCATTGACTTGTTTTAAAAGTTGTGTGGTTTCGTCGAAATAACCATGTTCTTTATTATCTAAAATCTTATTTGCTAATGTCTTAAAGTCTGAGGTGTGTTGATTGTAATTGGCTAAATAACACAAAAGCAGATACCATTCGGATTTATCATGCGACTTTTTTCCGCTCAATTTTAATAGGTTTTGAAAAACAGGCAAAGCGGCTTTATAATTTTTATTTTGAAAATACGCATGAGCTAAAACTTCTAAGGCCGTAAAGTTTTCATCCGTTACAGGCGTATTACGTAAAAGCATTATTGTTTTATTAAATTCTTTTTTGTCAAAATCCTTACCCACTTCATCCAAAATCGTGTTATCGCCCTTACTGCCTCTACTCGCATTCATGTCTTCATAATTAGGCGCACCATGTGTGTCATAAGCCGTTTCAGCCAAAGCGATATAGGCTTTATCGTCTGTGGTGGACATTTCAGACGGTAGTTCTAAGGGTTTAGTCTTATTATTGCGTTTCTTATAAGTTTCAACAATTATAGGCTTATCTTTTTCCGTTTGATCTTTTGGAAGCGTAGGCGATATTACGGCTGTATCGTGTGGCAGATGGTTGTCCTTTTCTGTATTCGACTTAACGACATCGGTTTTAACCTTTTCAGGTTCTCTAAAAAACCAAATCGTTATTGCAATCAACAGAGCCACACTTGCAGCAGCCGCTAAACCATAATACAATCTCCGATTTTTAAAATTACCTAGGAAAGGGCTTTTTTCGATCTCTTTTACTGAGGGGGGTGATACGTTTTCCTTATCCCATTTTGCCATTTGGTCGCGCAAGTCATTTTCCACAAGTACTTCCATCGCATCCCATTCAAAACGGTGCATTTTCACCATTTCGGCTAATTGCGGATTATTGGACATGTCTTGCTCAAACTTTTTAGTTTCTTCAAGACTCAACGCACCCTTTAGATAGGACTCTATTTTGTCATATAATGTATAATCGTCCATTTTCTTTATTTTCTATGAGTTTGGTTGTTATGTGTTTAAAATGCTTAGGTATTCAGCATGCCCCGTTAAATAAGTTTTGAATTTCTTTCGACATTCATAAGCATTCTTTTTAGCCAATTCAGGACTGCTCAATCCGAGTTCAGAAGCGATTTCATCCATTGAATAGGACAGCTTATAGAGTTTTAATATAGTTTTGCAACGCTCACCAATTTTTGATAATATTTCGTCAATGAGGTCTCGTTTTTCATTCTCTATGACCCTTGCCTCTACACTTTCTGTTGGTTTATCATAAAATTCAGGTTTTAATTCGACATCTCTCCCAAACTTTCGTTTATTAGAAACCCATCGCCATTTAGCAATACCGATAAAATAAGTTGCCCAAGAGCTCTGCCCTTGAAAATTACCTTCTCTGATTTGGCGGTCGAATAAGACCAAAGAATCCTGAAACACATCTTCACCATCTTGAATATTGCCCCCATGTGTTGTCACATAAGCCAAAATTGACCGCTTTAATTTTGTCTCTTGGTAAATTTGCTTCAAAGCCCTGTCGCGGTGTACATCACCTTGCTTAAAAGCTGCGAGGAGTTCAGCATCACTGAGAGTCTTGTCTGTCATTTAGTAGTGTAGTTTTGTGAAAAAAGGTGACTAATAAAGTGGAAGAAAAGACAAAAATAGTTTTTTTTGGACAAATTAGTGAAACTTTACCAGTCGCGTCAATCCAAATTGTGCCACGCCCGTCAGTCCAAAATGTACAACCAGAATAGGTAAGATAAAAATGCCTACCGAATGAATAAAAAAGAATTAGAGCCGACTTTTACCAACTGGTGCAAAACGCCTGCTTGCTAAGGCCACTCGCTCGCCACTTCTTTACTAACGACGACATCTGGTCTGACTTCTTTTTTCCTTTTACCATCTCTTGTATTTTGCTATGGCGCAAAGGTAGGACGATATTGCGGGCGGGAAAAGGTGATTTTGCTCGAACGCATACCCAATGTGCGCAAAGCAACTCAAGAAGGGAGGGCGGATTATATCCCTGTTTTTTTAAGTGAAATCCCTGTTTTGATTCGCAAAAAAGTCATTCCGATTAATGTCGCTTTGGTTTCTATATCTAAGCCCGACAAAAACGGTTATGTGTCGTTGGGGACATCGGTTGATGCCACTTTTGCAGCCGTTCAAACAGCAGATTTGGTGATTGCACAAGTCAATCGTTTCATGCCGCGCACCTTTGGCGATGCGACTTTGCATACCAATGACATCACGTATTTGGTCGAGCATGATGCACCGTTGCCTGTCATGACTTTTGCACCACCCACAGATATTGAGAAAAAAATAGGTCATTTCATTGCAGAATTAGTGCCCGATGGCGCAACGTTACAAATGGGCATTGGTTCTATTCCCAATACTGTTTTGTCTAATTTGATGCACCACAAAAACTTAGGCATTCATTCCGAAATGTTTTCTGACGGCTTACTACCGCTGTTAGAAAATGGCGTTGTCAACAACAGAAAGAAAAATATACTGAGGGGTCGAACCGTCGCTACTTTTGTCATGGGTACACAAAAAATGTATAATTTCCTTGACGATAATCCGAGCGTGGTGATGAGAGAAGTGGATTTTGTCAATAATCCAGACATCATTGGTCAAAATGACAAAGTTGTTGCCATCAACAGTGCCATTGAAATAGACCTAACAGGGCAAGTTTGTTCTGACTCCATCGGTACGCGTATGTACTCAGGCGTGGGCGGACAAATTGACTTTTTAAGCGGTGCGTCCAAATCGGAAGGCGGTATTCCTATCATTGCAATCGCTTCGCGGACGCTCAAAGGCTTGCCTAAAATAGTGCCGACACTGAAACCTGGGGCAGGAGTCGTTTCTACTCGCGCCAATATGCACTACATTGTAACAGAATACGGCGCAGTGGATCTCTATGGTAAAAGCCTAAAAGAACGGGCAAAAGCACTCATCTACATTGCACATCCCGATGATCGGGAGATGCTTGAAAAGGCTGCTTTTGAGCGGTGGGATGGGTATTTTTAAGTTAAACATCTACATGGCTAATCCGCTTAACAAACATAAATACAATTATTAGGTCGCTTGCATCGCCCTGAAATAGTTTAGTTCAATAAAAACAAAACACCTCAAAATGCGTTAAAACAAACGGATGAAATACTTTTACTACATATTCAGTCTCTACTTTTTATCATTATCATGCTTGCCGTGCAATGATAGTGAGCATGTAGTAGTCCGCTCGCTGTATCAGACAGAATATGTAGCCCAAAATGACCCGCAGCACGAAAACCACAGCCATTGCAATGATTTTTGTTCTCCTTTTTGTACCTGCGCGTGTTGTGGTATGACGCTCAATTTACAAGCGACTTTTAATTATACTGCCCCATTTGAATTTATCCCAATACCGATAGTTTCTGAAAACTTTTCTTATCAATCGCCTAATTCCCTTCAATACCTTCAAGGTGTTTTCCAGCCGCCGAAAATAGGTTAAACAATTCCTTTTTTAGAAAAAACAACGCTTTTCAGTATTCCAATACTGAGGGGGTGCTTGTGTTTGTTTAACTTATTTATCCAAAATTCATGTTAGATAAAATCATTCTTTTTTCCATAAAGAATAAGTTTATTGTGGGCTTATTTACCTTGGCATTGGTGCTTTGGGGGGTGTATTCACTGTCTCGATTGCCCATTGATGCCCTACCTGATATTACAAATAATCAGGTACAAATCATCACGACTGCCCCGACTTTGGCGGCACAAGAAGTGGAACAATTCATCACTTATCCGATAGAACAGTCTGTCAAAACTGTTCCCCGAACTGTCGAGTTGCGCTCATTCAGCCGCTTTGGTTTGAGTGTCATTACGATTGTTTTTGAGGAAGATGTGGACATTTATTGGGCAAGGCAGCAAATCAGCGAAAAGCTAAAAGATGCGGAAAGGCTCATTCCGAAAGGTGTTGGCATACCCGAATTAGCCCCAATTAGTACGGGTTTGGGTGAAATTTATCAATATGTGGTGTTTGCAAAACCCAATTTTGAAGCGCAATACGATGCCACAAAATTGCGGAGTATTCAGGATTGGATTGTCAAACCCCAAATTCTGGGTACAAAAGGCGTGGCAGAAGTCACCACATTGGGCGGTTATTTGAAACAATACGAAATATCGGTGCAGCCCGATAAATTGAAAAGCATGAATACCACCATTACCGAAATTTTTGAAGCTTTAGAGAAAAATAATGAAAATACAGGTGGGGCGTATATTGATAAAAAGCCCTATGTTTATTTCATTAGAGGTTTAGGTATGGTGAAAAACATACCCGATATTGAAAAAATTGTCGTTAAAAACAACAACGGTATCCCCATTCTCATTCGAGACGTAGCGACAGTCGGCGAAGGTTCGGCTACCCGTTATGGGGCGGTGACGAAGGATGGTAAAGGCGAAGTTGTGGGCGGTATGGTTTTGATGTTAAAAGGTGAAAATAGTGCCGCAATTGTCAATTTGGTCAAAGAAAAAGTCGTTCAAATCAGAAAATCATTGCCCGAAGGTGTTGCCATTGAGCCTTTTATTGACCGTACTAAACTGGTAGATAAGGCGATTGGAACGGTCAGAACCAATCTTTTAGAAGGCGCATTAATCGTTATTTTCATTTTGGTTCTATTGATTGGCAATTGGCGGGCGGGCTTAGTTGTCGCTTCGGTTATTCCATTGGCGTTGTTATTTGCCGTGAGTTTGATGAATTATTTTGGTGTTTCGGGCAATTTAATGAGCCTTGGGGCAATTGATTTTGGGCTTATCGTTGATGGGGCGGTTATTATCGTCGAGGCAATTGTTCACCGACTACAAAGCGGGGAAAAAGGCAAATTAAGCACCGAAAATATGGACGAAGAAGTCTATCAAGCCACCTCCAAAATCAGGAGTAGTGCGGCTTTTGGTGAAATCATTATCCTAATTGTTTATTTGCCGATTTTAGCATTGGTGGGTACAGAGGGTAAGATGTTTAAACCGATGGCGCAAACGGTGGCTTTTGCGATTTTGGGTGCATTTATCTTGTCATTAACCTACGTTCCGATGATGAGTGCTTTGTTTTTAAGTAAAAAAACGGGGCATGAAGACAATATTTCAGACAAAATAATGCACTTTTTTCAACGCATTTATGCGCCAATACTGAGGGGGGCTTTGAAAATAAAAGGGGTGGTCATTGCCATTTCTATTGCCTTGTTTGTCGTCGCTTTACTCGTTTTTAATACCCTCGGTGGTGAATTTATTCCGACGTTGGAGGAAGGCGATTATGCCATTAATTACCGATTGCAGGCGGGTTCTTCTTTGAATCAATCTATTGAAACAGCGACTAAATTGGAGCAAATATTAAAATCAAAATTCCCCGAAGTCATTGAAGTGGTCGGCAAAATTGGTTCGGCAGAGATTCCAACTGACCCAATGCCGATTGAAACGGGCGATTTAATTGTTATTTTAAAAGATAAAAAAGAGTGGACAACGACCGATGATTTTTACAAATTAGCGGATATGATGCTTGATGAAATGAGCAATATTCCAGGCGTTGAGTTTGAGGCTTCGCAGCCGATTCAAATGCGTTTTAATGAGTTGATGACAGGCGTTAGAAGCGATGTTGCGATAAAAGTATTTGGCGATGATTTGGATAAATTGGCGGCTACGGCAACGAATGTTATCGGTTTAATCAAAAATACTGAGGGGGCTATGGACATTAAAGCCGAGCAAGTCACAGGTTTGCCGCAAATAAATGTGCGCTATAATCCCGATAAAATGGCGTTATATGGCTTGAATGTTGGCGATTTGAATAAGGTTTTACGCACGGGTTTTGCGGGTGAAGTGTCAGGAACGGTCTATGAAGGTGAACGCCGCTATGATTTGGTGGTGCGTTTGGCAAAAGATGAACGGCAAGATATTTCTAATGTCAAAAACCTATTTATCAGTTTGCCAACGGGCAGTCAAATCCCGTTGGAACAAGTGGCTGATGTGACCTACGAAAATGGTCCCGCACAAATAAGTCGTGAAGACGGTAAACGCCGTATTGTGATTGGTTTGAATGTCAGAGGTAGAGATGTTAAAAGTGTTGTGGAAGACATTCAAACCCGTTTAGATGCCAAATTGAAACTGCCCGAAGGCTATTATATAACGTATGGCGGGCAATTTGAAAATTTGCAAGCAGCGAATAAACGCCTTTCTGTTGCCGTGCCTATTGCCTTAATACTCATATTTGTTTTATTGTATTTCACTTTTAGCAGTATTAAACAATCCTTGTTGATTTTTACGGCTATTCCTTTATCGGCTATCGGTGGCGTATTTGCGCTTTGGTTGCGGGATATGCCGTTTAGCATTTCGGCAGGTATTGGTTTTATTGCCTTGTTTGGTGTGGCGGTCTTAAATGGCATTGTACTTATTGGTTATTTCAATCAATTAAAAGCCGAAGGCATGAGCGACGTTTTAGAACGTATCAAAGAAGGTACAAAAGTACGATTACGTCCTGTTATTATGACCGCTTCGGTGGCTTCATTGGGTTTTTTGCCGATGGCATTGAGCAATGGCGCAGGTGCAGAAGTGCAAAAACCTTTGGCAACAGTGGTCATTGGCGGCTTAATTACCGCCACTTTATTGACGCTGATTGTCTTGCCTATTTTGTATTATTTCCTTGAAAATGGTTTTAAGAAAAAGAAAACTGTGATTAATACAGCGATTTTATTAGGTTTTACCTTCTTTTCATTCAACCTAAATGCCCAAACTCAAAGTATTTCATTAAATGAAGTTCTTGATTTAGCCATCAAAAACAACCCATTATTGCAAGCCAATAATTTGGACATTCAAACGGCTCAAATACTGAGGGGGGGTGTTTTGGCTTTGCCTAAGACCAATATCAATGCGACTTTGGGACAGGTAAATAGTATTCGGTTTGATGAAAATTTCAGCATTTCACAAGACATTCCTAACCCAACTTTGATTAAAGCTAAAAGACAATTAGCGGAGCAAAATGTGGGTTTAAGCCAACAAAAATTAGCGATTAACAAACAGGAATTGATTTTCAATATCAAACAAAGTTGGTATCAAATACTGTATTTGCAAGCCTTAAACACCGTTTTGCAAAGGGAAGACAGTTTGTTACAACAGTTTGTGAAAGCCGCATCGTTAAAATTCAAAACAGGTGAAAGCAATTTGTTGGAAAAAACAACGGCTGAAACCAAACAACAGCAATTGCAGCAAAATATCGCTCAAATAAATAATCTGATAGCCGTTGAAAAATTGAAATTAAATCAATGGATGAATAATTTCAATGATTTTTCAATAGCGGAAACAGGCTTTTCAAGTATTCCTTTGACGGAAATAAATGACCCGTCAGTCATTAACAATAACCCTCTTTTGCTTTATGCCAAACAACAACTCGCTCTGATTGAAGCCGAAAAGAATGTTGTTAAAGCCGATGTTTTACCCGATTTCAAAGTCGGTTATTTTATCCAATCCTTTGCAGGCACGCAAGAAGTAAACGGGCAGCCTAAAACGTACAGTTCAATACCCCGTTTTCAAGGCGTTCATTTGGGTATAAATGTGCCAATATTTGGCAAAAGTGCTTATAAAGCCAAAAATGATGCAATGAATTTGCAATTATTGGTACAGCAAAAACAAAATGATTACTTGCAAACGCAGTTGCAAAGTCAACTAAAACAGTCTGTGCAACAATATGACTTTTGGAAAACGAATGTCGCTTATTATGAAAAAACGGCTTTACTGAATGCTCAATCTATCCTAAACAATGCAACAAAAGCCTATCAAGGTGGCGACATTGGCTATGTGGAATATGGACAGGCTTTGCAAACCAATTTAGAGATTCAAAAGGCACATTTAGAAGCCATTAATAACCTCAATAAAGCGGTTATTTCTATTCAATTTATTATCAATCAATAAAAAAATTAGCAATGAATAATAAGAATAAAATTTATAGCGGCATCCTTGCAGCATTCATCATAGCAAGTATTTTTTCTTTCAATGCCTGTAATAAAAAAGCCGAAGGCAACAAAACAGAAGCGGATGAAGCCCACAAAGAGGGCGAAGAAGCCGCCGCAGAAGGTGTAAAAGAAGTGCATCTCAACGAAGCGCAATACAAAGCAACGGGTTTGGTCTTAGCGGGTTTTGAAAAAAAGAATTTGAGTGAAGTTATTAATACAAATGGCTATACCAAATTGCCGCCACAAAATCAAGCACAAGTGAGCGTGCCGTTAGCGGGAACGATTAAAACGATAAAGGTTATTGAAGGTCAATACGTCAAAATTGGGCAGGTTTTGGCGACTTTGCAGAGCATCGCCTACAATAATTTGCGCTTAGAACGAGAAAAACTCAATGAACAATTGCACCAATCGGAAGTGAATTTAGACTATTTGAAGTTGGACTATGCCCGTCAAAAAGAATTGAGCGATGAAAATGTCAATGCGAAAAAAGTCTTTCAAAAAGTGAGTTCCGATATGCGTATGGAAGAAGGCAGAATCAAGGGATTGCAAAGCCAAATCCGTATTTTAAGTCAAAATATTGACATTGGTGGCAATTCCGATTCGCCCATTATCAATATTACAGCACCGATTAGTGGGCATATTACGGATGTCAATATCAATATTGGCAGTGCTGTCGAAGTCGGAAAAATGTTGTTTTCTATTGTTGATAATTCAAAAATGCACGTTGATTTGTTGGTCTATGAGAAGGATTTATTTAAAGTAAAAACAGGGCAAACCGTGCTTTTTATTTTAACCAATCAAAACGGGGCTGAATTTAAAGGTCAGATATTTAACATCGGCAAATCTTTTGAAAATGAGACAAAATCCGTAGCCGTTCATGCCGATATTGTCAATGAAAAACAAACTTTGATACCCGGTATGTATGTCAATGCTTTGATAAATATTGGCAGCCATACCGTAGATGCTTTGCCACAAGAAGCCGTTATCAAAGCCGAAGGCAGAGAATTTATTTTCATTTTGGAAGGTGAAGAAAAAGGTGAATACCATTTTCAGCGCATTGAAGTCAAAACAGGTGCATCACAATTGGGTTTTGTACAAATCACGCCTCTACACGCCTTTGACGATAAGAAAAATATTGTCGTCAAAGGGGCTTATTACTTGCAAACGCATCTACAAGTATCCGAAAGCGGCGGCGGTGGGCATGACCATTAATTGAGTAAAAATCATTAAAATCATTCATTTTTGAGCCGATACTGAGGGGGTGTCGGCTCAATTCTAAAATCAATAAAAAAATGCAACATCAACATATTTATGATAAAGACGGCAAACGACTTTGCTGCACATTGGAAGAAAGAATTTACACCAATGCAGGTGCTAAAGAACTCTTAAAAGACGGTCATTCGGAACACAATGGACACGACCATGAAGCGCACGGAGACGATGATGGACATGACCATTCAAGCGGTAGCGACAGCACTTTTTCGATGTTTTTACCCGCCATAATCAGTTTAGTTTTGTTATCTATTGCCATTGTGATAGACAATTATTTTCCTCAAACATGGCTTACGGGTTGGGTTCGGATTGTTTTGTATGTCGTGGCTTACATTCCCGTAGGTTTTCCTGTTGTCAAAGAAGCTCTTGAAAGCATTGGCAAAGGCGAAATATTTTCAGAGTTTTTGTTGATGAGTATTGCCACTATCGGCGCATTCGCTATTGGGGAATATCCCGAAGGCGTTGCGGTCATGTTGTTTTATGCCGTTGGTGAAGTTTTTCAAACATTGGCAGTCAAAAGGGCAAAAGCCAACATAAAAACATTGCTCGACCAACGACCAGACGAAGTAACTATTTTAGAAAACAATCAAGCTCGAATAGTTAAAGCCGAAACCGTCCATATTGGTGCGATTATTCAATTAAAATCAGGTGAAAAATTGGGTTTAGATGGCGAGTTATTATCTGAAACAGCCTCGTTCAACACCACCGCACTCACAGGAGAAAGCAAACCCGATACCAAAGCAAAAGGCGAAGTCGTGTTAGCAGGGATGATAAATTTGAATACCGTTTCACAAATAAAAGTGACAACAGCCTACACCGATAGCAAGTTGAGTAAAATTTTAGCATTGGTGCAAGACGCTACGGCACAAAAAGCCCCAACGGAGTTGTTTATCCGCAAATTTGCTAAAATATACACGCCTATTGTCGTGTTTTTGGCTATTGCGATTTGTTTGTTGCCGATGTTTTTTGTAGAGAATTATGTATTCAGCCAGTGGTTATATCGGGCTTTGGTGTTTTTGGTGATTTCATGTCCTTGTGCCTTGGTCATTTCGATTCCATTGGGTTATTTTGGAGGTATAGGAGCAGCCAGTAAAAACGGAATTTTATTCAAAGGCAGTAACTTTTTAGACATTATTGCCAATATTCAAAATGTCGTAATGGACAAAACGGGTACGATGACCGAAGGCGTTTTTAAAGTACAAGAAGTCGTCATAAAACCCGAATTTGACAAAGCTGAAATCCTACAAATGGTGAATGTGTTGGAAAGCCAAAGCACACACCCCGTTGCCACCGCAATACATGATTTTGTTGGAAAAATTGATACACGTATTGATTTAAAAAATGTAGAAGAAATATCTGGACTTGGACTAAAAGCCGACATAAATGGCAAAACATTGTTGGTAGGCAATTTTAAATTGATGGATAAATTTGCTATCCCCTACGATATTGACCCCCTCAGTATTGTTGATACTTTAATCGCTATTGCTTACAATAAAAAATTTGTGGGCTACCTGACGATTGCTGACAGCATAAAAGAAGATGCACAAGAAGCCGTCAACAAACTGCATCGTTTGAATGTAAAAACCACCATGTTGAGTGGCGATAAAAGTTCCGTCGTAAAATTTGTGGCGGATAAATTAGGCATAGATAATGCGTTTGGCGATTTACTCCCCGAAGATAAAGTCAACAAAGTAAAAGCCATTAAAGACCGAAACGAAACAGTCGCCTTTATAGGCGACGGGGTGAATGATGCGCCCGTTGTGGCGTTGAGCGATGTCGGTATTGCAATGGGCGGTTTGGGTAGCGATGCGACTATTGAAACGGCAGATGTCGTCATTCAAGACGACAAACCGAGCAAAATAGCTATGGCAATCAATATAGGTAAACAAACCAAGCGCATTGTTTGGCAAAATATTGCTTTTGCCTTTGCTGTCAAAGCCATTGTTTTGATATTGGGTGCAGGTGGTTTAGCAACCATGTGGGAAGCGGTTTTTGCTGATGTTGGTGTGGCTTTATTGGCGATTCTAAACGCAGTGCGGATTCAGCGAATGCGTTTTTAAAACTTTAAAAACAAAAAGCAGTGAGACAGAATTACTAATCCCGTCTCATTTTTTTACTGAAAACACACCATTGCATAAGATGATGCACCAAAACAAAAGACACGGAAGTGTATCTTGTGTGTGGCAATTTTGTAAAATTACTAGAAATTGTCAAAGAGGGCTATCTCACTTATCAACTTCCGCTGCCGAAACTCAAACGCGGTAAAATCAATATCCTTACGGTGCGTTTGATACCCAATCCTGAAACACAGGGTTTGAAGGTGGCGAGTTAGGATTTTCCGCCTTCGTTTTTCAAACAAAGAGCCCCCTCAGTATGCGTTGTACTGAGGGGGGCATTTTTTAAGCATAAAATTCATCTCACAGATCCAATACGCAGCAACCTAAATCACTACATTTGTTCTTTTCATTCATCAAATTAATCTAACTCACTCATTCTAAATCTGTGATTAAATGAAATCCAAATTACAAATTTCCTTAGTCTTCGTTTTAACAACCCTTTGTTTAAGCGTTTTCGGTCAAAAAACAGACGCTAAAAAAGATCCTTTACAAGAATCTGATACCTACGGCGGTTTGAGTCTCCGCAGCATCGGACCCGCCACAACGTCGGGGCGTATCGTTGATATCGCCGTCAATCCGCAAAACCACAACGAATATTACGTGGCAGCCGCAGCGGGTGGCGTTTGGAAAACCACCAATCGGGGCATTTCTTACCAACCTATTTTTGATGCACAAGGGGCTTACTCTATCGGATGCGTCACGATTGACCCCAACAATCCCAATGTCGTGTGGGTCGGTTCTGGCGAAAACAACAATCAGCGGGTCGTCGGTTATGGCGATGGCATTTATAAATCGGAAGATGGTGGCAAAACGTGGAAAAACATGGGTCTAAAAGCCTCTGAACACATCGGTATGATTGCCGTGAATCCTAAAAACAGCGATGAAGTGTATGTCGCAGCTTATGGCCCGCTTTGGGCGGGCGGTGGCGAACGCGGCATTTATAAAACAATGGACGGTGGCAAAACGTGGAAACAAGTCCTCAATATCGGCACTTATACAGGCTGTAACGAGGTGTTGATTGACCCCCGCAACCCAAACATCGTGTATGCGGCAGCGCACCAACGGATGCGGCAAGTGTTTACTTACGTCAGTGGCGGACCCGAATCGGCTATTTACAAAAGTACAGACGGTGGCGCAACGTGGAACAAAAGCACGACGGGACTCCCCTCAGTAGAAATGGGTCGTATTGGCTTAGCGATGTCGCCCGTCAATCCCGATGTGTTGTACGCGGTGGTTGAAGCGCAAGACAAAAAAGGCGGCGTATTTCGCTCGACGGACAGAGGGGCGAGTTGGTCTAAAATGAACGACTACGTGACGTCGGGCAACTACTATCAAGAGATTTTTTGCGACCCCAAAGACGTGGATAAAATCTACATCACCGATATGTTTTTTATGACCTCCGACGATGGCGGCAAAAACATGAAACGCCTCGGCGAAATGTGGAAACACGTGGACAATCACGTTATTTGGATTGACCCCGACGACACTGGGCATTATATTGTCGGTTGCGATGGCGGCATTTACGAAAGTTATGACAAAGCCAAAACGTGGCAATTCAAGGAAAATCTGCCCGTTACACAGTTTTATAAGGTCACAACCGACAACGATTTGCCATTTTACAGCGTGCATGGCGGCACGCAAGACAATTTTAGTCTCGGCGGGCCTTCGCGCACAATTTCTGCCAACGGTGTCGCCAATGCCGATTGGTACGTCACTTCCACAGGCGACGGCTTCGAATCTGCGGTGGATTGGAAAGACCCGAACATCATTTATGCCCAATCGCAATACGGCGGATTGAACCGTTATGACCGCAAAAGTGGCGAAAATGTCTTCATCAAACCTGTTGAAAGAGAAGGCGAAGCGGCATATCGCTGGAACTGGGATTCGCCTTTGTTTGTCTCGCTGCACAGCAATACCCGTATTTATTTTGCTGCCAATAAAGTTTTTAAAAGTGACGACAGAGGCGACACATGGCAAGTCCTCAGCCCTGATTTGTCGCGCCAACTTGACCGCAACAAACTGCCGATTATGGGCAGAGTGCAAAGCATGGATGCCATCGCCAAAAACGCTTCGACGGATATTTATGGCAATATCACAGCACTTGCCGAATCAAAATTTGATGAAAACTTGTTGTGGGCAGGTACGGACGACGGTTTGATTCAATTCACAACCGATGGCGGTAAAAACTGGACAAAAGTAGATAATATTCCTGGCGTGCCTGAACGGACGTATGTCAATCAAATCGTCGCTTCGTTGCACGACAAAAACGTGGTGTATGTGTGTTTTAACTCTCATCGTTACGGCGATTTCAAACCTTACGTGTTTAAAAGTACCAACGGTGGCAAAACTTGGGCAGCGATAACAGGCAATTTGCCCGAACGTGGTACGTCTTACACGATTGCCGAAGACCATGTGAACAAGGATTTACTGTTCGTGGGTACAGAATTTGGCTTGTTTTTCACATTGGAAGGCGGCAAAACATGGACACAACTCAAAGCAGGTTTGCCGACGATTGCGGTTAAAGATTTGGATATTCAACGCCGTGAAAATGACTTGGTTTTAGCCACATTTGGACGTGGTTTCTATATTTTAGACGATTACACGCCTTTGCGGACGATGAAACAAGCGGATATCACCAACAAAATGGCTGCTATTTTCCCCGTCAAAGACGCTTTGATGTACGTCGAATCGCAACCATTGGGACTACGTGGCAAAGGACATTTGGGTGAAAGCCATTTTATGTCGCCCAATCCAACACCTGGTGCCGTCATTTCTTATTTCCTAAAAGAAGACCTCAAAACAGCGAAGGACAAACGCCGTGAGATGGAAAAAGAAAAAATCAAAAAAGGGGAAAATGTCTATTACCCGTCCGTTGACTCGATGCGTTTGGAGGATATTCAGCCCGAACCTTATTTGTTGTTTACGATAACGGATGAATCGGGCAATGTGGTTCGTCGGCTCAAAGCCCCCGCGAAAAAAGGGGTGCAACGCCTTGTTTGGGATTTCAGATACGCACCAATGGCTCCTGCGGGCAGTATCGGTACGCTTGACCCTGAAAATATGTTTTCAAGCCTTGAAACAGGTTATTTGGCGATGCCCGGCACCTACAAAGTGTCAATGAGTCAATTCGTTGATGGCATTTATACGGAGTTAGTACCCCCTCAGTCTTTCAAGTGTGTACCGCTTAACAATGCGACTTTGGTAACCAAAGACAAAAAAGGGTATGATGATTTTTGTAAAAAAGTAAGCGATTTGCGGCGTGTGGCAGGTGGTGTTGGTCAATATTATGGCGATGTGAACAACCGTATTAAAATGATAAAATTAGCCGTTGTTGATGCGCCCAAAGTGTCGTTGGAAACGCACAACCAAATTTATCAATTGGAAAAACGCTTGGAAAAAGTGAGCCGCACCCTCAACGGTGATGCCACTTTGGGACGACGTGAGTTCGAAACGCCCCCCTCAGTAAATGGACGTATTGGCGACATTCAAGGCGCTTTGTGGACTTCGACTTCTGCCCCATCGAATGCCCAAAAAGCGAGTTACGACATCGCTTCTAAGCAGATGAGTGGTGTTGTGTCAGACTTAAAATCCATTAAAGAAGAGGTAGAAAGTATTGAAAAGGCGTTGGAAAAGGCAGATGCGCCTTTTACACCTGGGCGAGCAATTGAGTGGAAAAACTGATATTTAATGGATAGTGGATAGTGGATAATAATTATCCACTATCCACTATCCATTAAATATCAATCGGCAAGGCATAAATATCAAAATGTTTCCAATTGTCCATATCCGCTGCCGTGATTTTAACCGTATCCGCCAAGCGGTCAATATCTCTAAAATAATACAAATGGTAGCCATGTTTGGCAATGGTATTGTATAAATCCACCCGTTCCGCCGTATTCAATTTGGGAAAACATTCCGCAATGATAACAGGTTTGTATTTCTGAATAATGGGTGCAATGGACTTTAAAATCTCCTTATCATACCCCTCAGTATCCACCTTAATCAGCCGCAATTTCGACAAGTCCGCAGCAAAATTGGCGTGCAAAAACGTATCTAAATTCACGCCTTTTATTTTCTGATCCAACTGAAACTTGCCGTGTGCATTCGTTTTCTCCGTCGAAATACCACCGTTTGAAAAAGACGCTTCCGACGAATTATAATAGTACTCGCTGTTGGTTTCGCTGATAGCACAATTGAACAATTGGATATTGGTCTTATCGGTATTCAATCCTGCATTTGTCTGCAACACTTCAAAAACCATCGGATTCGGTTCAAATGCCACCACCGTTCCCGACTTGCCAACCGCCAAAGCCATCGAAACGGTATGCTCCCCGACATTAGCCCCAATGTCTAAACACAGACTGCCGACGGGCGCAAATTTCTTGAAAAAATCCACTTTTTCTTGCGTAATATCTTTGTGCGTGACCAAAGGATTCGACCAATTGGCGAACTCCACAGCCCCCGTATCTTTTAAATGAAAGGTGTTTATGACACTCGGATATTTTTGGAAATAACGCCGCGCTTTTTTTCTTTTAAATGAATTTATAAAATAATCAAACATCAAGGAAATGGTTTTTGAATGTGAAATGACAATTGCCTAAAAGCAAATAAGCCCATAAGGGTAGCAAAGGTATGAAAAAACGCTTTTATTGTGCCCCCAGTGTCGGGGTGATTTGAAATCATCCATCAAAGTTTATGAAATAATATGATAAAGGATTACATACCCCAATCGAATAAAAATAGCCTTTTACTCATATAAATGATACCTTTTTTTAGTTGTCCGTTATTGTAAGTTTTATATTTGTGAATCAAAAACTTAAATCTTTGAGCGAACACGACACACACATCTTTCCTAATAAACGCCTAACTATATCTTTTTTTACCGTATTGACTAAACAGACGCGCTTGTCAATTGTGTGCCTATTTTGCTCGAGGTCTCGTCAAGAGCCCCCCTCAGTATTTCCACCTTTTTTTATCACTTTTTAAAAAACAGTCACAATGAAAGCACCTTTACACCATTCAACCAAAAACACTTCTCTACAGCATTCGACGACTCTCTTTTTTCCTTTTGCTTTACGAAAACCCAAACTTCGAGCATCCAGCAAGCTGTTAATGGCTTTGCTTTTTGCTCTTTCTTTCTCAATCAATTCCTATGCAAAGCACGGGGTTGCCACCGATGGTTCAAACCACACAGCCTCTTCTGTTCCGTTGGTAAGGGTGAATAACAGTCCCATCATTACTTGCCCGCCTTCCGTGACTGTCAACAATGATCCAGGTCAGTGTGGCGCAGTCATCCATTACGATTTGCCACATATAACAGACAATAGTATATGCAACGTACCTACGGCACTTCCTTGATACACTTATTTAGGTACTTTTGAGGGGCACAGCTATTTTTTATCTCCGACAAGTTTGTCTTGGACGGATGCCAATAATACCGCTCTTGCTCAAGGCGGCAAGCTGGCGAGTATCAATTCTGCCGCAGAAAATGCCTTTTTAACCAATGCCGTTAGCCCTTTAGCTGGTTCAGTTTGGGTAGGCGGCATCCAGAATCTTTCAAGCCCTTATTATTCGGAACCTGCGGGTGGTTGGCAATGGTCTGATGGGTCGCCTTTTTCTTATATGAATTGGAATTCGGGGGAACCCAATAATGTTGGCAATAATGAACACTATATTGAATTTAAAGCGAATACAAACGGTAAATGGAATGATTTACACCCCAATGTTTCGTTTCCGTCTGTTGTAGAATTCAGTTGCTTGCAACTGGAAATAATCTCTGGACTGCCATCTGGACACCTCTTTCCTATTGGCACCACAATCGTCGAATATAAAGTAACGAACCAAGCGGGTTTATCAGATGCCTGTTCTTTCCGTGTAACCGTGACCGATGTTGAAAACCCCCTCATTAGTTGCCCCTCTAATATGACGGTGGAGATGGCACCCTCTGCTTGTGGGGCTTCGGTTAGTTTTTATACTGGAGCAAGTAAACTGTTTGCCGTTACAGCGTTCGATAGGTCATTAGTAAGGCTGGATCCAAATAGTTTTACAGAACTAAGTAATATTCCGATAACCCCCAATTATTTTGGTACAAATGGTATGGCACAAGACCCGACCGATGGACAAGTCTATATCATTTTGAGTGAAGGACCTGGAGGATCAAATAACAGATTCTTAGCAAAACTGAACTTGTCGAATGGTAATGCAACCATTGTGGGTAATACAGGTCGGTATTTTTCTTCTATCGCCTTTAGTAGCAATGGCACTCTATATGGGGGGGCAATGCAGACGTATCTGCAAATAGTTTGTTCATTATCAATAAAACCAGTGCGATGCCCACCTTTTTGATCCCTTTAAATCATTCTATCGGTCATGCTTTGGCATTCAACCCAGATGATGGTCTGTTATACCATTGGTCTTATCCTTTGATGGAAAAGATTGATTTAACAACATTCGTCGTAACAAATATTCCTACATCAGGTCAGACGACCTCCGACTTTCCAATGGCAGCCGCTTATATGGGCAGTGGCAAATTCCTTTTGACGAATATAAATAATGAGATCATTTCAGTCACGAGCGATGGAAATGGTACTTTTTTGGCATGGTCTATTCATTTAAAGGGTATCATTCAAACTATTCCAGAATATGGTATTACTGCATCTGATAATTGTGCCTTTACGCTATCACAAACAGCGGGTTTAGCCAGTGGGTCATTTTTCCCAGAAGGCACCACGACCAACACGTTTGTTGCCACTGATGCCTCTGGCAATTCAACGCCTTGTAGTTTTACAGTGACTGTTAAAAATGATGTAAAACCTGAAGTCACTTGTCCAAGCAACATTACCGTTAATATCGCCTCGGGTATCTGCGGCGCACCTGTCACTTTCACGGTATACGCTACAGACAATTGCACTTTTATTGCCAATTTGGTCGGTTTGTCAAGCGGTTCAACTTTCCCAATTGGGACAACGACCAATCTATTTTCGGCGACCGATCCGTCGAACAACACAGCTACATGCTCTTTTACAGTGACTGTTAATGAAGATCAGAACCTCCCTGATTTTATCATTTATGCCACAGAAGATGTGAAGTTTGGGGAGTATAATTATATCGGTGGTGATGTTGGCGTAACAGGTGCCAAAGGCAAAGCGAACTTTAAGAAATACGTTGTCCTGGATCCATTCCATGTGACAGCGGCAGACATTAAAATTGATTTACCATCGAATGTGACCTACACAACATCCGCCCAAGCAACGGGCGGACCCAATCCAACTTTTTATCCTTATAACGGATCTACCATTGGTTTAAATAATATAGATGTGAATACGAACACGACTTTGAATGGCAACTATAAAGATGTGAAGGTAAAAAAAGGGGTCACAGTGACCCTAAACGGCAATAATTTCGGTAAGATGACCATTGAAGAAGGCGCAACAGTCACATTTACAGCTTCTATAATAAATATGGAAGAACTAAAAGTAAATAAAGGCAAAAAGAATGAAAGTACCACTGTTGTCAATTTCAGTCAACCAGCATCCGTAAAAGTTGCGGACAAAGTATCCGTTGAAGATGATGCCCATGTGAATGTGGGCGGACCCAAAGTGACTTTCTATGTCGGAGATAATCACGGCGGCGATGAGAGTTTTAAAGTGAATGGCGACAACACGCGGGTAACAGCCAATATCATGATACCCAAAGGTAAACTTAAAGTAACAGGTGGCGGCTCTCCTACCCGACCGACTTTCATGACGGGCTGGTATATCATAGAAAAACTCGAAGCCAATGGCAAATATACCTATTGGGATAAGTATGATTGTTCCACTACGCCCTCTCTCTCTTCAGCACGTGAAAAAGTCGTTTCTGACATCCGTGTTCGTGCCGAGCTTGAACGCAATGTCATCACTTTTGTGAGCAACCAAGGTGATAAAACGGATTATTGGACAGCCGAAAAACGCCATGAAACGACGGGCACATTTGAAAAATTGGAAATACGCAACAATGTAAAATCAAATGAAGCCTTGCAATACCTGACGTTTTATGACAATGCTCCCAGCGAAGGCGATAATTTCTACCGCATCAAACTGTCACTCGCCCATGGCGATGTCGTTTATTCAGCCGTTGAAAAAGTTTATCATCAAAAATCAGACGACTTTATCGTTTATCCAAACCCCTCAGATGACGAAGCATGGATAAACTTGACATCTTTTGAAGGACGACAAGTGACGCTTGTTTTATCGGATGTATTGGGTAAAACAGTGCACCAGCAAGTCATAGAAAAAGCCTCGGCTGCGCCTTATCGTTTGGATGTCGCCAACATGCCCTCAGGTTTGTATCTCATCAAAGTACAGGCACAAGGCAAAAGGGTGTTTATACGAAAACTACAAGTCGCCAGATAAAACAAGCGAAGTCCTGAAACTATAACACAATAATTTTGGTCTTCTAAAATCTTATAAACGATTGTTTTTCAATAATTTATAAGACTTTAGAAGACCCTTAAAAATCAATAAAACCAGATCAATAAGTTATTCTTAAACACAATAAACAATGTAAACATTTTAAATGAAGTAAAACAGATTTACTTTGTAACAGCTTTAGAGGTCACATAATAGTTTTTGTCCACCGTCAACACCCCTACCCTCTTGGCTTTCAGCTTTTGCCCTTCTGTTTTGGGATAAATCGTCAACTCTTTTTTATTGTCCAACATTATTTTCACAGGCATATTAAAACCCGCCACACAGTTTGTCCACCAATACGTTATTTTTCTTTTTGACAATTTATACTCCAACACAGGAATGCGGATATCGCGCAGGTATTGGTCAAAAACCTTTGATAAATCGTGTGGGGCGTGTTGGTTTATATAGTCTTCAATCTGTTTTGTCGTCACTGTTTGATGATAAAAAGTCTGATTCAGACCCCTCAGTATCGTGCGCCATTTTTCGTCATCACTGACAATTTGGCGAATCGTGTGCAGCATATTGCCGCCTTTGGGGTACATATCGCCTGAGCCTTCGTTGTTGACATCGTATTGTCCAATGACAGGTTCTTTGTTTCTAATGCCTTGACGGGTGCCAATAACATACGCCGCCCCCGCTTCTTTGCCGTGATAATACTCCGTAAACAAGTTTTCAGAATAGTTGGTAAACGACTCGTGAATCCACATATCGGCAATGTCGCGGTACGTGATGTTGTTCGCAAACCACTCATGCCCTGACTCATGCACGATTATAAAATCCCATTTCAAACCCCAACCTGTACCGGACAAATCGCGCCCGAGATAACCGTTTGCGTATTTATTACCGTAGGTAATAGAACTCTGATGTTCCATGCCCAAATACGGCACTTCCACCAATTTATAGCCGTCTTCATAAAACGGATAAGGTCCAAACCAATGCTCAAACGCCTTCATCATCAAAGGG
The DNA here is from genome assembly GCA_043772905.1 of Saprospiraceae bacterium. Classification (GTDB taxonomy): domain Bacteria; phylum Bacteroidota; class Bacteroidia; order Chitinophagales; family Saprospiraceae; genus JAAFJT01. Next base: position 28,253 of record JAYVFS010000122.1, read on the forward strand.
GCTTGTTTGAACTGTGCTTTTGCTTTCTCCAAATTTTCAGGCAATACGTAATAATCCATGCTCAATATGCCTTTTTCACCTGCGTATTCCTCCGAAAAATGGGTATAGTTGCCAATATTGACATTTACACCATAATTGTTGATGGGGTTTTGGACAAACCAATCAAAGGTTTTAGTACCATCTTTATTCACCGTTGTTTTGCGCAAACGTCCGTTCGATACGTCCATCAAATTTTGCGGTACGGTGACTGAAATCAGCATCGAATCCGCTTCGTCGTACATGTGGTCTTTGCAGGGCCACCACACACTGGCGCCCAAACCTTGGCAAGAGGTGGCGACAAAAGGCTGCCCATTTTTGTCTTTTGACCACGAAAAACCCCCGTCCCACGGCGCCCGTTTTGCAACTTTCGGCTGACCCGCATATTCAACCACTACAGACTCTAACTGACCTTTTTGCTGCGGCTTTTCGAGTGTGATAAAATAAGCATTTTGACCCTGTTTCTTGAATGTCAAAGCCTGTCCGTCTTGCAAAATCCTTTTGATACTGAGGGGGGGCTGCAAGTCAATTTGAAGCGTTTGATACGGTTCAATGACTGTATAAAAAACAGTTGTACTGCCTTCTATGCGCTGTTTATCGGGGTCAACCCGCACACGCAGTTCATAATAGGTCAAGTCCCACCAAGCCCGTTCGCGGGTGATACTGCCGCGCAGCGTATCGTCGTGTGTGAAGGTGATTTGTGAAAAAAGAAGCGTCGGTAAAACGAAGAAGACAATCAGGGCTTTGATACTTTTGCGCATTGATTTTTCTGTTAAAAAGTGAAAAATTCGTTCATTGTTGAGCAAAAGTAATTGTTTGTCCTACAAATAAGCACAAAAAAAAACGGTCGAACGAGGCATTTGCTTCCCAGGAAGCCCTTTTCACCATCGTTAACCGCATTTTTGCTAAAAATAAAACTTACTCTTAGTTTGTATTTCCTTTTTTATGCCACAAAAGTAGGGTCGCTGTATGATCCCTATATTAAGAAGGCGTTAAGGAATTGTAAAGTTTGGAAAATCTGCCCCTTAACACCGTCCTTCTGCCTTTACCTGTTTACTTTTGACACAAAAATTCAATTCATATACTTTGTTTAATATTAAAACATTGTTTTTAAATTTTACAATGTTTACAAATATTAACATGTATAAATCACATTTCACAATGAGAATATCCCTTTTTTGCCTGTTTTTCCTTGTTTTTTCAGCATGCCATACCCCCCCCTATAAAACCTCAAAAACACCTTTCGATTGGCAAGGGCATCGCGGCGCACGCGGTTTGCTCCCCGAAAACACGATTCCTGCTTTTATAAAAGCCTTGGAATTGGGTGTGACAACGCTCGAACTCGATTTGGCGGTCTCTAAAGACAGTCAACTCATCATCTCTCACGAACCTTGGATCAACCCCGATATTTGCCAAAATGCAGACAATACACCGATAACCAAAGAAGAAGCCGAAAAAAAATTGATTTGGCATATGTCCGCCGATGAAGTCCGTAAATACGACTGTGGCAGCCGCGGCAATCCTCGTTTTATGACCCAGCAACGGATGCGAATTTTCAAACCGACATTGGCAGAAATGGTGGAAGCTGTGACCGCTTATTGCAAAGAAAACAAACGCCCCCTTCCCTATTTTAATATCGAAATCAAATCACAGCCCGCTTGGGACGAATCGCGCACCCCCTCAGTAAAAACCTTCGCCGCACTGGTTTTGTCGAGTGTTAAACGCTTAAAAATCTACGCCAAAACAGGTATTCAGTCTTTCGACCCACGGGCATTGGAAGCGGTACATCAGTTGGATAAAAAAATAACGACGGCACTGTTAATTGAAAACGAAGGCACTGTTGAGTCAAATTTGTCAAAAATCAGCTTCAAACCCAGCATTTACAGCCCTTATTATATTTTGGTGGATAAAAAAGTGGTGGATTATTGTCATGCGCAAAACATCCGCGTCATCCCTTGGACGGTGAATGAAGTCACCGATATGAAAGCCTTAATAAAATTGGGCGTGGACGGTTTGATAACGGATTATCCTGACCGCCTGATACGTTAGTTTCTTATTTACATTAAAAAAACAACTTACAATGTAAATGAGGTTTATAAGGTAAACATATTTTACAAGGTTTAAGACTCCTTAATACTTTTAACGATATTTAAAACCGCACCGAGCAAAAGAGGCGTTTTCATATTCTCTTCAAACGTTTTGGCATCGTCGTAGCTCCCCCTCAGTATGCCGCCGTGCAAACGGGTGATGACCTCACTCCGCAGCGATTTATCTTTTGACAAAAGACTTAATACAGCCGTTTTTTCTTTTTCAAACGCCTGTTGTCTTTCCTGGGCGAAACGCTCTTTTTCCGCCATTTCTAACTTTTTTTGGGCTTCTTGTTGCGCTTTTTTCTTTCTAACGTCTATAATAGGTTCTTTAACGGCATCCGAATACCCTTGTCGCACGGCTTGAACAAAAAAGCCTGCCGCCTCCTTCACTTTCCCTTGCGTCAGCGCATTTTCGGTCACCCGAACCGCTTGTTGTATGGCTTCTTCGCTGTGGTTTTGTACCAAAGACCGCAACATTTTGGCTGAAACACCCCAGTTTGTACAAATCAAAGTAGTCAAATCCACGATTAATCGTTCATTGTCTAAGTTTGGCGCGTCCACAGACTGCCCTTTTTGGAGCTTTATCGCTTTGGTTTTCGGCAACTCGTCTTTTGCGAGTTGCCCGCCACCCGTTTCTTTGATGTGAAAAATGATTGCGACGACTTTTTTCCCTTTTTTGACTTCTTGGTACGCAAAACTGATGTCCGTTGTATCGGTCAGTCGTTTTTGGGCTTCTTGCAGCACAGCCGCTTTAAAATGCCCATATAACTCGTATTTGTCCGCCACACCCAACATTTCTTTCAAATCTTCGAGCAACAGTTCAACCGAGGATTGCCGACGCCCCCAATACTGCTTCAAAAGATGGTATAAACGGATGCTCGTGCCGGTGCGTAGAAACTTGTAATTGCGCAAATCCACTTTCGTAAAGTCTTTTTGCAACTGCAATAGAAAAGGTTTTAGCTGCGGATGAAAGGTCAGGCGGATAAAAAGCGGGTCGTTTTTCACCATTTTTTCAGGTTTTGCAAAACCCGCAATCAAATTGGTTTCAAGCACCATACGCCGCCCTGTTTCGTCTTTATAGGTAACCACCACGCGCCGTTCAAGCAACCGCGAAGCAGCATCTAACACATAACGATAGACACTGCCACCGTCCGAAATACCCAAAAAATTGATGAGATCCTTGACATAAACGGTGTATTCTTTAAAATCTTCGTCCTCAGGCGCAATGTCAGAACACATTTTCCCAAATATCAGAAACTCCCAAAAACTCATATTGTCTTTGTATTTCGCCCTGATAAAATCATTGGACTGCACAAAAATATGCTCCGAATTTGCCAATACGACAACGGGTTTGTTGTCCAACGTTTCTTGTTCCATGTCTTAAAATTTGGGTAAAAATACCTATTATCATTCAGTTTTACGAATAATGATATTTTAAAAAAGAGACAAATTTTTAAAGCCCGTACATTTAATGATAGTAAAAAGTAGTTGTTTCAAACGGGTATCCGTATATTTTACGATAAATAACGGTTGGAATAGTTCAAAGGAAAGCATTCGTATATTCTACGATAGTTGTACGTATAAAGCCTGATAAAAGCACGTATATTCTATGATAAGAACACGTACATTTCACGATAAAAGCACGTATAAAGTTCGATAAAAGTACGTATATTCCCAGATAATATTCCGTATATTCTCTGATAGTAAGTTCTGTAATTAGTTGATAATCAATAAATTATGGGGCTACTAAACAATAAACAATAAAACAGTTTAAACTAATAAAACAACAACTTAAACGGTTGTTGTTTTAAATTTCAGAACATTATCAGCCCATACAAAAAAGGGACTAATCGATACGATTTTTTGTTTTTGAGATTATACGCGCACAACTATCAGACTTTATACGGACTAAAAAGAAGCATAACTATCAGACATTTTACGCCTTTCTGTTTTGCGGTATCGGTTTGATGGCGCCATTTTGTTTTTCATAACGGTCTAAATAGTTTTGAAAAGTATCGTTGATGACCTCTTTGATGTTCAGTCTTTCCCAATAAGCCACCGCTTTTAGTTTTTCCAACAGGTTTTCGTCAACGATGAAGGTGGCGCGGGTTTCATTGCCTTTCAGCCCCCGTTTGACGGACGAAACAGGTTGGGTTGATTCGGGTTCGTCAAGCGCACCGGGCAGGTCAATGATTTCATGAATGGTCACCTTGAAGGGTTCTTCTGCCATAGAGAGTTCTGGTTCGGGGGCTTTTCTGGGTGTTGCAAGCAACATATCGGCGTTAATTAGGTTCTTTTTTGCCATTTTTTATATTTTACTTGGTTTACAATATTTACATGAATTACAAAACTTATTATTTAAACATATTAAACAAGGCGACTGATTTCTTCCGCCAAACTGCGGTAATCTTCCGCACCGATACTGCGGGGGGCATATCTGAAAATGTCCAAACCTTGTGTGGGGGCTTCTGCCAAAGCCACATTTTCGCGGATAATGGTCTTAAAAGCCACGTCGCCGAGGGAATGGGTGATGGTATCCGATACATTCCGATTGAGAATTTTACGCCCATCAAACTTGGTCACAAAAACCTTGTCAACGCTCAAACCGATGCGCCCGATCGCTTCATTGAGTACAGCATATCCTTTTAATGCCAAAAATTCGGCTTCGATAGGGACATAAATTTCGTCGCTGCTCACGAAGGCGTTGATGGTCAAAAGACCCAAAGACGGCGGACAGTCCAATAAAATGAAATCATACTGAGGGGTCAAAGGCGTGAGCAAACGGTTCAAAATTTCTTCTCTTTTGAACTCACCGGATAATTCGATTTCGGCTTTTATGAGTTCGAGGGAAGAGGGGATTAAATCGAGACCGCGTTCATTGGGCGTTTGACCAACCAATATTTCAAGCGGTTTGAGCGCATATTCGCCGCGCAAAGCGCCGTAAATAGGGCGGTTCACATCCACGATGCCCAGACTTTGGGTGAGGTTGAACTGCGGATCGAGGTCAACCAGCAGCACCCGTTTACCCGCTCGGTGCAGGGCTGCGCCAATATTGATAGTCGAAGTCGTTTTCCCAACACCGCCTTTGAAATTGGCGATTGAAATCGTTTTGGTCATATTTTTTCAGATTTAAACTATGTTTAAGATGTTTACAAAGTTTATTTCAATTACTTTGTTTGCAAAGATTCAACCGTTTTTTGTGTTTACAAAGTATTTTTGCTTTTTTCTTTTGGGAGAGCCGGTAGGACGAGTAAGTGCATTGTAAAAAACTTATCAATCGGCATCAGTGACTTAAAACGGGTGAATTTGGCTTTATTTATGCCATTTAAGCGTTCTAGGTTAAAACTTTAAGGTTGTGGCGGTGTTTATAATATACGCGGTTTAAAAATCAAAATAGTGCTTTGAATAAAGTTTTATCTGTGCTTACAATGTAAACAATGTAAATCTGAAATTTAATTTTATTAATTTAGTAAACTATGTTTACTAAATAAGCACAGTTTAAATAGTAACGACTATATAATAGGCAAGTCCAACGAAGATCATTGTCCGACATGATGGTCATCATACCATTTTGGATAGAGTAGGGGAGACCTTTGCGCTGAAACTAAACACTCATTCAGCCACATTTTAAAAACATCTTAAAAATAAGTCTTATGAAAGCGATAAAAAATATCCTCGTTCCTGTTGATTTTTCAGCCAATTCAAAAGCGGCTTATGAATACGCCGTTGCGATGGCGGAAAATATGGGTGCAGATTCTGTAAAAGCGCTTTACGTCTATGACGACTATATGCCCGCTGCGCCGCTTGCCGATCCACTCATTATTCCGTCTGGCAAAACCGAAGAAGAATTGGATGCGGAATTGCAAAAATTTGTTGAAATTGAAGAAGCCGAACTTGATGAAGTTTTGGTGCAACGCAAAGTGAAAATCAAAAAACAAACGGTGTTTGGCTTACCGATTGAGACCATCAATCAGATGTCAGAATCAGGCGATTTTGACCTCATCGTCATGGGAACCACAGGCAATAAAAATGTGAGTGCCTTGTGGTTTGGCTCTACGGCAACAAATGTTTCGCAAAGAGCGCATTGCCCCGTATTGCTCGTTCCGGCGGGCGCGATCTACAAAAAGCCGAAAGAGATGATTTATGTCTGCGATTTTGACCATAAATCGCTCAAACACCTGAGCGTTGTGGCAGATATTGCTAAAACATTAAAAACGGATGTCGAGTTATTGTTTGTCAAAACGGGCGAAAATGAAGGAAGTCACTATACGGTTGACATAGCAGAAATGCGCAAGGTATTTAATAACGAAGCACCTGATGTGGGTTTTACGGCGCATGTCATCGAAGAAGACTCCGTTGTAGAAGGCGTCAACAGTTTTGCGAAAAAAGCGGGTGCTGATTTGGTGACTGTTGTGACCAAATACCGCTCTTTTTGGCAACGATTTATACATGTCAGCATGACAAAACAATTGGCAATGTATGCGGAAATACCTGTTTTGGTGATACATGTGGCGGAATAATGGGGTATTTCGGCAACCTAAATTATCCTGTAAATGTCCTAAACCTTGATTACTTTGTAAATTATGTTTACAAAGTAATCAAGGTTTAGGACATTGTTCTTTGTCTGAAGCTAGGTCGTTATGTTTAAATTATGGGCATTTTATGCTTCACTAACCCATTGATGGACAACGCATTACAAAACTATCCACTATCCATTATTTGCTTTCCACTATACAGTATCTAAAAACTCGTCTACCTTTGGGGCATGAAGGAAACCAATAAGGATACGCATCCAGCACATGCGGGTATTCGCTCGATTCGTCATGGTATTTTTGCCAATATATTTTTAGCAATCGTCAAAGGCTTTGTGGGCTTTTTCGGCAATTCCTTTGCCTTAATTGCCGATGCCATCGAATCCACTGCCGACGTTTTTACCTCCATAATTGTTTGGATTGGACTTAAATCTGCGGCGAAGCCACCCGACGAAGACCATCCTTATGGGCACGGACGGGCTGAACCTTTGGCAGGCATTGTTGTGGCTTTGTCTCTTTTTGGGGCGGCTATTTATATCGCTTTTGAAAGTATCCGACTCATTCAAACACCACATAAAACGCCGGCAGCTTATACCTTAATCGTCCTTATCGGGGTGATAATCATCAAAGAGTTTATGTTTCGGTATGTCGAAAAAATTGCCAACGACATCGGAAGCACGGCTGTCAAAGGCGATGCGTGGCACCACCGAAGCGATGCCATTACAAGTTTTACAGCTGCCATAGGGATTACAATCGCGCTCATCGGCGGCGAGGGTTACGAAAGTGCAGACGATTGGGCGGCATTGATTGCGGCGGGGTTTATCGTTTACAACGCGTGGCATATTTTCGAGCCCGCCTTAAACGAAGTGATGGACAAAGCCCCCCCTCAGTATTTGGTTGATGAAGTGAAAGTTTTGGCACGACAAGTGGCAGGTGTGCAGGATGTAGAGAAATGTTTTATCCGAAAATCAGGCTTTGAATTTTTTGTGGATATTCATGTCGTCGTGGACGGCAACTTGTCGGTTCGGGAAGGGCATAAAATCGGGCACGATGTCAAAGATTATATCATGCAGCATAAACCTTTGATTTACAATGTTTTGACGCATATTGAGCCGTCAATGTAAAAGTACTAAACATTGTACTTGTTTATTACTATGTTTACAATTTAAACATAGAGTACATTGTAATTTGTGTAAGTAAGTTCTTAAGATCTCGACTTTTTTACTTTTGAATCGTTTTCCCTTTACGTGGTTTTTTAATTTTAGGCGTAATAAAGTCGTAGAACACATTGAAGGAAATAAAGAAAGAACGGAAAGTAGAATAGTCTTTACTGGGTTGTTGTCCTCGAGTTTGGACGATTGGCTCAGGGTTTTTATAAAGATAATTCATAGAAAAAGTATGCCGAAGCGACACGCCAACACGATTTGTAAAATATCTTTTGATACCTATAATAAGGGATAAATCAGAGGTGTTATAACCAATGGCATTGACAAGGTTTTGTTGTAGTGTATCTGTCAAAGTAATGCTTTTTAGGATTTTTGTTTCCGACTTTAACAACCGACCATAAGACACACCGGCATAGATATTCCAGCGATAGTGACCTATTTCTGATTTGTCATAAAAATAATTGAACAAAATAGGCACTTCTGCATAACCGAGCGACACATCAATGGTGCGTTTTTGTTTGCTGATTTCATCGTTATCGGGTTTTGTACCGCGTTGCGAATATAGCAGTTCGGTGCTGATGTCTATGTCCTTTCTCAAAATGACCGCTCCGCGCAAGCCAAAATTTAAGCCTTTGTTGTTGTAGCCAAATTGTTCGTCGCCGTCAATTTGAGAGAAATTGACGCCAACGGTTGCACCTGCTTTGAATAAACTGCTGTATTTTTGAGCAGACAAGGCAGAGTGTGCAAAAAACAAGAGTATTAGGTAAATTGCGTGTTCTTTTTTCATGTTGAATGGTGATTTTAGGCTTTAAAATTAAACAAAATTGCGATATTCTGGTATTAACTACGGATATTTTAGACCTTACGTATCTTTTTCAATAAAAATATTAAACAATGGAAATCTCACTTTCAGGTAAAAAAGCATTTATCGGCGGCAGCTCGCAAGGCATTGGTTTTGCCATTGCGACATGTATGGCAGCGTGTGGCGCAGATGTGACTTTAACGAGTCGCCATGAAGCTAAACTCAAAGAAGCGGTGTCAAAACTGCCTAAAAAACGAGGACAGCACCACGATTATCTTGTCGTGGACTTTGGTGATTTGAAAAAATTAGAAAAGGTTTTGACCAAATACCAAGCAAAAACAGCGAAAAATCCTGTCAGCATACTCGTTTTGAACTCTGGAGGTCCCACACCGAGTACCGCTTTCGACGCAACACCCCCTCAGTATCAAGCGTATTTTGAGGAGGCTGTCCTTGCCAGTCAGATGCTCGCTCAGGCGTTTGTCCCCGCCATGAAAGATAGGGGTTATGGGCGCATCATCACCGTTTTGAGTTCAACGGTCAAACAACCGAAAATAGATTTGGGTATTTCAAACACCATTCGGGCGGCTGTTGCGAATTGGGCAAAATCGTTGTCTATTGAGTTAGGTGGCTATGGCATTACTGTCAATAATTTATTGCCAGGACTTATTCAGACCGAAAGATTGAATGAATTGATGGACATTCGGGCTGAAAAAGCCCATATTTCAAGGGAAAAAGTGGCAGGAGCTATGGCAAACACGATTCCTGCCAAACGCATCGGTGCGCCGAAAGACTTAGGCAATGTGGCGGCGTTTTTGGCTTCTGATTTGGCATCTTATATCAATGGTGTCAATATACCTGTGGATGGTGGCTTTTTGGGTACTTTGTGAGACCCCTCAGTATAGCAACGAAAAAAAGCACCTTTTTGTCGAATCCATGCCTTATTATTTCATTTGACATAGAATATTTTGTAATTTCGGCGGTCAACTAACAGTCTTTCTTCCACGCAACAGTTACTCATTCACCAATAACAGAAAAAATCATGACTAAATTTACGATAAACATCAACGGCAAGCCAACGACACTCGAAGCTGAACCGAATATGCCTTTGCTTTGGGCTTTGCGCGACATCATCGGTCTGACAGGCACAAAATTCGGCTGCGGCATGAGCCAATGCGGTGCTTGCACGGTGCACCTCAACGGCACGCCTGTGCGCTCCTGCTCTGTACCCCTCAGTCAAGTGAAAAAAGGAAAAATCACGACGATTGAAGGTATATCTGCCAACACCAACCACGTTGTACAACAAGCTTGGATTGCCGAACAAGTGCCACAATGCGGCTACTGTCAAAGCGGTCAAATCATGAGCGCAGTGGCTTTGTTGAGGTCCAATCCCAAACCAACAGATGCCGATATTGACAATGCTATGTCGGGCAATTTATGCCGTTGTGGGACCTATCAACGCATCAAAAAAGCGATTCATTTGGCATCGGATATGTTGAAAGAAAATGGTGGCAAAACGGAAATGCCTAAAATGAAAACAACTTCGTCCATGAAAGGGTAGGAGCGTCTGGTTTTTATTTTAAAACATCCCCCTCAGTATTTTTACTCAACTAAACTAAAAAATCATGCAAAATATAGATCGGCGCAATTTCTTAAAATGGTCAGGTGTCCTCACCATTGGTTTCACTTTACCGAGTATGGGCAAAGCTAATCCGCTTAATTCTGTACTTACGGATACCGTTGAAGGCGAACTCAACGCCTTCGTGGTCATTACAAAAGACAATAAAATAACGATTTTTAACCCACGACCCGATATGGGTCAAGGCTCAACACAAGCCATGCCGATGCTGATTGCAGAAGAATTGGAGGTGCGCCTTGAAGATGTCCATATTGTTTCGACAACAGGCGCGAAAAAGCACGGCGGACAAGGCGCAGGCGGCTCGACTTCTGTGCGCACAAAGTTCAAAACCTTGCGCGAAGCAGGCGCACAAGCCCGTGAAATGTTGACCGAAGCAGCAGCCAAACGTTGGGGTGTCCCGATAGAGGAGTGTTATGCTGAAAATGGTCAAATCATTCATAAATCGAGCAAAAAAGCCCTGAATTACGGTGATTTGGTCGAAGATGCTTCGAAATTAGAAGTACCCAAATCACCTAAGTTGAAAGACCCAAAAGACTTTAAACTGATTGGCAAAAGCCTACCACGCCTCGATGTGCCGACCCGTGTGAATGGTACAGCCATGTATGGCATTGATGCTAAAATCGAGGGCATGTTGTATGCCGTTGTGCTGCATTCGCCTGTGATTCATGGTAAAATAGTGAGCATTGACGATTCAGCCGCTTTGAAAGTGGCGGGTGTAAAGAAGGTTGTGAAAATAGAACGCGCTTTGCCGCATAAAACCATAGATGCTGTGGCTGTCGTGGCCACCAATACGTGGGCTGCGATTCAAGGGCGCAATGCTTTGAAAGTGGAGTGGGATAATGGGGGGTTTGATAAGATTTCAACCAATGCGTATTTCAAAAATGTCCATGCGGCAGTCAAGGATACTGAGGGGGGCTACACAAATAAAGATGCCAAAGGCAATGTCAAAGACGCTTTGGCGAAAGCTAAAAAAGTCGTTGTTGGTGAATACGAAACGCCATTTACGGCTCATGCACCGATAGAACCTGAAAATTGCACAGCATGGGTGCAAGGCGATAAAGTAGAAATTTGGGCACCCACACAAGGTCCAGATTGGTTGATGGGGACGGTTGCGCAAAAAAACGGCTTCAAACCAGAGAATATTAAGGTGAATCCGATGCTTTTAGGCGGGGCGTTTGGGCGCAAAGCCTATTTCGATTTTGTGACCGAAGCCGTTGATTTATCCAAAAAACTCAATGCCCCTGTCAAACTCATGTGGACTCGCGAGGACGACTTGATGCAAGGTCCTGTACGCCCGGGTATGGTCTATGGACTGAGGGGCGGCTTGGATGAAAACAACAATTTGGTGGCTTACGAAAACCGAATTGCGGGTGGACTTTTGGGTTGGCAACTCGGCAAAACGCCGCCTGAAAAAGCGGATGATAGTTGGGCTGAAGGTGTGAAACAAGAAGACAGTCCTTACGATATTCCGAATCGGGCGCAGATATTCCATTTGGAAGACACGGATATCCCGATAGTGTGGTGGCGGTCGGTTTATACCTCTACCAATTCGTTTGCACATGAATGTTTTATGGACGAAATGGCGCATGCGGCAGGTAAAGATCCCTTGCAATTTCGTTTGGATTTGTTGAAAGACGAACCCCGTTTTGCTAATGTTTTGAAATATGTGGCTGAAAAAGCAGGGTATGGTAAGCCTTTGCCCGCAGGACAAGCTCAAGGGATTGCGGTGGCACATTCGTTTGGCTCGACGGCGGCTTATGTCATTACGGTTTCAAAACAAGGAGCGGGCGTGAAAATTGAAAAAGTCGTTGCGGCAATTGATTGCGGTATCGCCATCAATCCCGATAATGTGAAGGCACAAACAGAAGGCAATATCGTCATGGGATTGTCGGCTGCCTTGAAAGAACCGATTACGATTGTAAACGGAGTGGTGCAACAAACCAATTTTCATCAATTTACACCTTTGCGCATTTATGAAGTGCCACCGATGGAGATTCATGTCATACCCAGCACCGAACAACCAGGTGGGGCAGGAGAGCCAGGATTGCCGCCTGTTGCGCCCGCTTTGTGCAATGCCATTTTTAATTTGACAGGAAAAAGAGTACGGACTTTGCCGTTCGATTTGTCGAATATAGGATGATATTTTAATCAATATGAGGTGCTCAAACGATCATTGCGTTGAGAAGTTTTAAAATATTTAAAAGATATGCAGTGAATTCGCCAAGCAAATATTACCTTTGTTGAAAGAATTTATATTCATTAAAATGATATTGATTCTTTGTGGGGATTGTTTAGACCGATAGAATAGAGTCCTATTCTATCGGTCTTTTTTTTAGCTTCTTTGAAATATGGTTTGCCCAAAAATCACTATGTCTGATATAAAGTTGAACAAACCTAACATGTTTGATTGCCGCTGAGGAACGCCAAAATAATAACATGCCTTTTTTGTCATTCTGAACGCAGTGAAAGAATCTGTATAAACTGTTGATTTAAAATGTTTTATATAGATTCTTT